>JBJFIB010000181.1:2239-5289 GCA_051894195.1 Acutalibacteraceae bacterium | reverse complement strand
CGTAATTATTGTGAGAGCCGTTGCTTTGATGTGCTTAGATATGGTTTATTGTAAAGAAATTGTTATTGAGGGGAAATATAATGTTTGAAAAAACTTTTTATACCGAACGACTTATAATCAGAGAGTATAAAAAAAGCGATATTGACAGTTTTTTGCGTGTTGTCCGTCAGCCTGAAATATATGACACAACATACGCAATTCCACGACATTATACGAAAGCAAGGGCAGAATGGTGGTTTAAAGTTATAAAAAATAATGCAAAAAACAAAACCGCCTTTGAATTTGGTATGTTTGAGAGAAGTACGAACCGCTACATAGGAAATATCGGACTTATCAACATAAATCCAATGCATAACCGGGCAGATATTGCATACTATATTGACAGGGATTACAGAAATATGGGATATACCACTGAGGCGGCAGAGGAAATGCTGAGATACGGATTTGAGGATCTTAAATTAAAACGCATAGGCGGAGTGTGTATGAGCATAAATACTGCGTCAAGGAGAGTTATGGAGAAAATCGGTATGCAGTTTGAGGGAACAGCCCGTTCTGAGCTGTTGAAAGACAAAGTTTATTATGATATTGACCATCTTGCAATACTTGATACCGACTATTTTACAAACTGTAAAGTTAATAAATAACGAGTTTTCAACATAGAAAAGTTGAAAGTGTTTAAAACCTTGTACAGACTGTAATTTTTTACACGAATATTACAAGAAAATATGCCTTGATTTTTCAAAAAACAATATATATAGTGTATAATTCGAGGAATTTTTCCAAAAAAACAATATATTCGTTTCAACAGCTATGTTAATAAGTTTTCCACTTTTTCAACAGTTTGATGTTGAAAACCTTTTAATTGTTTTAAAGAAAAATAAATCTGAAATATTACCGTTTGTATATCTCTGAAACAGGGGAGAAAGTCTGTTAAAAAGTAAAAAATATGTCGGAATTTTAAAGTATTTGTATAATATAAAATAAAAATACAAATAGTATAAATATAATTTAAAAAATATAAAAAAAATCGAAAAAAAGTATTGACAAAACCATACTGCTGTTATATAATAATGAAGCTGACTGTTGAGAACGGCAGTAATATGGCGGCATAGCTCAGTTGGCTAGAGCATTCGGTTCATACCCGAAGTGTCGTAGGTTCAAGTCCCACTGCCGCTACCAAATGCGGCCCGGTGGTCAAGCGGTTAAGACACCGCCCTTTCACGGCGGTAACACGAGTTCGATTCTCGTCCGGGTCACCATTAAAACAGCGAAAGACAAGAAGATTTATTCTTCTTGTCTTTTTTGTTTTGTTGTGATAAAATATAATTATAGACTTTTGTAACGGAAATTGTACTTCAAGAGGGGGTTTTGATATGCTTAAAAAAATCAAAAAATGTGCGGCTGTAATAGGTCTTGCCGCTGTTACGGCAATTTCACTCAACGGCTGTGGAGCAGCAGTAGAAATGGTAGGGGCAGGAGTGGCAATACCGGCAACAATAGGAATTATTGACAGTGCAACTGCTGCGTCAGCAATGTCCGATGCTGATGCTATGGATAATGCGTGTAAGACATTCTATGCGGGTGTAAGAGCAGGTGCAATTAACACATCTTCAACATACCCTGACGGAACAAAAGTAACAGTGGCAGCAGAAAAAGGTGCAAGTGACAAGGATAAAATGGCTGCGGCAAAATCAGCTACTGTTTATGATTCTTTGCTTTATTCAGGACTTTCAAATACTATTGATGTTTCACAAATGGTATATTTATTGCACGATACCGGAACAGACGACAAGGGAGATATTTTGTATATCGGTGACGACAAAATAAAAAGCCTGACAAGCGGTGTTGATTATAAACAGCTTTCTTTAAGCACGGCTCTTGGTGAGCTTTACAACTAAAAATATATATTTACAGAAAAACTGCTTGTAATGAAAATCCATTCATTACAAGCAGTAATTTTTTTATTTATGAAATTCTTTTAAAGCATTTTTAACATCAGCCTTACGCTGAACATTACCTGCGTCGGTTGAATTATCCGTATAAATCATAAGATATTTTCCGTTGTCGGAAAGGGTTGCCTCATATGCAACATTGTCGCCGCCGTTGTTATCGAATACATAGAATTTGCCGTCTTTTTTGACTTCATTTATAACACGGTTGCCCTCTTTGTAGTTTTCGCTTTTTTCGTCTTTGAGGTCGTCGGGATTGTATTCATAGAGTTCAAGATAAATTGCCGTTGAATTGACAACAAAATTATATCTGTCGCCGTCAATCGCACCGATAACGCCGTACATCATTTTGGTCGGTTTGGATTTTTCGGGGATATAGCCCATATCGACAAAGTATTTTTCAAGACCTTTGAGGTTGTTGTCATAGTCATCAGCATTTATTTCTTTTGCTGTTGAAGTTTCCTTTGAAGTATCGTCGGTTTTGGAAGTATCGCTGTCCTGAGAAGATGTATTGCTTTCTGTTACGCTTGCCTGTACGGATTCAAGCTGTGGACCGCTTTGTGTTGCACAGCCTGTAAGAGCCAATGCCATAGCGGCACATATTACAAAAGGTATTATTTTTTTCATAAAATCCTCCGAGTATAAATTATATATCGTTTTTTACAATAATGCTATTATAACCTATTTATAACGGCAATTCAAGTGTTAAAGCAGGATAAAAAGCCAAAAATCAGAAGTTATTTTCAAAAATAATGTCATATGATGTCTTTGAAAAAATCGGCGTTATAAAGCATTAACGCCTTATAACGCCGATAAAGTTTTTATATTATCTTAATCTTGTTCCGCAGTTCTGACAGAACATACTTTCGGGTTTGTTTTTAGCACCACAAGCTGAGCATATAACTTCTGTAACCTGTGGCTGATTGTTGGTGGTGTTTTGTATTGGGGTTTTGTTAAGGTTGACCTGATTGTTTGATTCAGCGGTTGGCTGAGGAGTTTTAGCAGCTTTTAAGTTGTTTCCGCAATTCTGACAGAATGTACTTTCAGGTTTGTTTTTAGCACCACAAGCTGAGCATATAACTTCTGTAACCTGTGGCTGAT
>JBJFIB010000181.1:0-2139 GCA_051894195.1 Acutalibacteraceae bacterium | reverse complement strand
TCTGACAGAATGTACTTTCAGGTTTGTTTTTAGCACCACAAGCTGAGCATATAACCTCTGTAACCTGTGGCTGATTGTTGGTGGTGTTTTGCATTGGAGTTTTGTTCAGGTTAAGCTGATTGTTTGAGCTGGCGGTTGGCTGAGGATTAGGATTTATGTTCTGCTGAGGATTTGCATAATAAGGGATTACCGGAGTTGTGTTCTGTACATTATATGGTGGATTTGACATATTGTCCTGTGGTCCCTGATATGTACTCTGGTAATATGCGGTAGCGTTGCTTGCGTCAGCGGTATAAATATTTGTACCATTATAAGCTATGCTGTAATGTGATGCATTGATAGCTTTTTTATAAGCTGATGCAAAGGCAAAAAGGAAAATATGCAGCATAATTACAGCTATTGAAGAAATAAAGGAGATTACAGTGTTTACTGATATTGATGAACTTATTGACTGCACTATCGGGTTTGATGAACTGTTTGTTATTGCCGCCGTATTAAACATACCTATTATACTGAAAATAAGTGACAGACCTAAAACTATTACTGAGATAATTGTGCATACACGGAAAGGAGTAATGCCGCCTGCAAAAAGTCCCTGACCGTTAAGAGTTTTTTTCATTGAGGAGCAGGCTCTTATTGCACTTGCCGACCACAAAATCATTATTACACAATACGCCAGCAGTAAGAACATAACGAAATATACCATTCCGACATTACCCGATGAATAATAGTATGACGAATAATAACTGGATGAACTTTGTACCTGTGCATAGGCTGCAAGAAAAATTAAAAAGCAGATTACCAATAATAATGTAAGAAGTGAAGTCATAATTGTTGCAATAATCGCAAAAACCTGATTCAATGTTATGCCTGCTCTTGGTGATGAGGAATCAGAGGAATTTCTCGATTTGCTGTACATAATGATAAATCCGATAAACGGAAGAAGATAAACAGCAATTACAACTATATATATTGCTATTGTTATACCGAATGCCGTTTTTACGGCAGCTATTGAAGCCTGAGCCGATGAATATGCACCGAGAGAACCTAATGCACTATTTATTGACGCAGATTTTGAAATTAAGTCAATAAAGTTGTAGAGCAGTATGGTTAATATTACTCCGAGCGAAACAATAACTCCGATAGCTGACGGACGGGTGAAAACCTGTTTGATAAGTTTCGGGTTATCCGCATAAGGATTCGTTGCAGCGGCAGGCGGATACTGCTGATAGGGTTGGTTAGTGTACATTTTAGCATTCTGCTACTCAAAATATGGACAAATATATCCATATCGAGAATTGAAAATCCTTACGGATTTTTCTTACTGTTTCATCGTGTATGCTTTGGAAAATACAGAATATTTTCTACTCACAAGTTCGTGTACACTCCACAGTCGTAAATTCCCGATTAAGCCATCGGTACATATCTATATTTGCTTATTTTATGCAACAGTATAGATTTGACAATCTCTCAGATTAAGACTTGCATTATAATCTCTGTCTTCTGTATAA
The DNA here is from genome assembly GCA_051894195.1 of Acutalibacteraceae bacterium. Taxonomy (GTDB): domain Bacteria; phylum Bacillota; class Clostridia; order Oscillospirales; family Acutalibacteraceae; genus UBA1213. Next base: position 628 of record JBJFIB010000181.1, on the reverse strand, counting down.
CCACAATTGTTACAATGATAAACACGGTCTGACAGTTTTAAATCGTGTTTTATACAACCGCAATTATGACAGGTTTTGCTTGACGGATAAAATCCGCCTACAAGTCTTAACTCAATTCCCAAAGCCTTGCATTTTATTTGAAGTTTAGTTCTTATTTCATAAAATTTTTGTTGTGCCACGGCTTTGGCGAGATGTCTGTTCTTCATCATTCCTGATATATTCAGATCTTCTATTGTAATATATGACGGCTTGGTTTTCACCGTTTCAGATATTACTTTATTGATATAATCTGTCCGTATACAGTTTAGTTTATAATGAAGTTTTTGTACTTTCAGCTTTTGTTTTCGGATATTTTGTCTGGTAGCTTTTCCTTTCGTAATATTTTTGGATTTTTTAAGGTTTTCGTATTTCCTCGAAAGACCTCTTTGTTCTCGTTTAAGTTTCTGTTCAAGTTTCCTTATGCGAGAACTTTTGTTAATATTCTTATAAACTCTTTTATCAGAACAAATGGCAAGATCCTTAACACCTAAATCAATACCTAAACCGGATGTGTTTAAATCAGGCTTTGGTTTTTCAGGCATATCTATAAGAACAGAGACATAATATCTTCCTGCTTTTATGGAAACTG
>JBJFIB010000180.1:0-34217 GCA_051894195.1 Acutalibacteraceae bacterium | reverse complement strand
GCAGCAGCTAAATTTGCTACTACGCTTTAATGTCTAACTTTTGGGGGTCACCACATTGTGCGCAAGAGGGTGTTTTCAGGTTATGAATAAAGTTATTTATTCATAAGAGAATATTTCGTGTTGCGACCTGAACCAACTGTATTTTTGTTTTTAAATTACATCTATTGTCAGACTTTTATTATAGATTATTATCTGTCCAAATGTTCATTATCTAATCATTATCTAACCAAATATTCATCAAATATTCATTATCTAACCACTATTCATATATTAGTGGATATTTGAATATTTGTCAAGATGATGAAAAGATAAAAAAATCAAGCGACAGCCATATGCCGCCGCTTGATAATTTGAATTAAAAATAAAAATCCGCCCAACCGTATATGTCGATAATAACCTGCCTACAAAATAAGCAGGTGGGTGCCCTCCCTATAATTTCATACTCCCTTCGTCCGCCGAAGCGGGAGGTCTGAAGTCCGTTACAGGAGCCGGGCTCCCTGATAAAGGGTTGTAGGGTTATATAGACATATTCACGCATTGGGCAGAAATTATAAACAAATTTTATAACTTTTGTCTGAAATTATTATACAACAAAAATTCAATAAAATCAAGAGGAAATTTTTATTCCTGATTAAAAATCTTCTTCGGGTTCGTCGTCAGCCATATTTTCGTCAAAGTGTGCTTCAAATATAGCGGCAATTTCATCAAGAAGAGCATCGTCGTCAACTTCTGCAAGCTGAGGTGTTTCGTCATCGTCGTCATAAACTTCCTCAAAAATCATATATGTGCTTTCTGAGTCAATTCCCTCTTCCGGCAAATCAAACATAGGCATAAGTGCATAGTAGTGACTGTCCTTGTAGTCGATTTCGTCGAGGATTTCAAATTCGTATTCGTTTCCCTCGTCGTCCAGAAGGGAGATAAGGTCTGCGTCATAGTTTTCGTCAAGTTCTTTATCCTGATTGCTCATTTTCCAACAACTCCTTTTTCGTATTGATATTAGGCATAATGATATTTTAACCTTATTTACTCAATAAGTCAATAGCAAACCGACCTTTATTTAAAATATAATATTTTTTAAAAAAGTTCAAAAAAACTATTGACATTTTACAATGATGTGCTATAATATAATCAAGATAAACAAAGAGAATAAATCGAAACCTGATGACTGTAAGGGTTGGGAATAAATTTCCTTGGTTGAATCTCTTTCTTATCTAATCCACGAAGGGAGGCAAGCTCCAATGGGCGAATCGGAACCTGTTAGTCAAAATGACCTTGATGCCTTTTGGTGTGAGGTCTTCGACGGGGAAAAGACAAAGTAAGAACGGGTACATAATGAAGCGTAACAACAGCTGCCCCATATAAATAAAGATGGCACCGGCTGAGAGTTGCTTGGTATTAACGACGATTGATGCCGAGAGTTCGGAACAGTCTTTGACCTGTAAGAAGCTGCCTGACAAAGTATGCCGTTGTTTTTATAACATCTTCCTGCAACGGTGAAAAATAAGGTGACTTTTTAAAATTACAATTTAATATTTCGGTTACTGCGAATAATCCGTATTCTGATGATTATATCGACTGCAACCGTGAACCGTTTGACACACGGAGATTGTCTGACTTGAAGGGCGGAAAACAGTGTTAATGTTTAAAATAGCGGATGTTCCGTCCGTTGATTGAATTGTCTTTGTTGTATTGAACGCATTGTGTTGGAGCTTTGCGGAAAGATTGATATTAAAGACTTTTAATCAGTTTAATGACAGTGCAGGTATTGTTTGGCTTGCGTTGAGTGTGTTTAATAACGGACAGGATAAATACAATAATTATTTTTCTACATAATACAAAATTTATTTAAAAGGACTGTGTCCGATGTAATACTCGAATTTATATAAATTTCAGTGCTATCCGCTGAATAATTTTAAAATGAAAATTAAAAAAACAGGAATGAGTCCAATGCCGTAAACTTGAACGGAAAAAAGCTATGTACTAATGTGTACAGGCTGAAAAAGTTTATAATTTTGAATTCTCTTCAAAAAATGCTCCCGACAGCAGTAGTTGTCGGGAGTTTATTTTTGGAAATAAAATAGTCAGATTATGTCGATTTAGTGATTGACTTTTTTGAAATATAGTGCTAAAATTACTTAATAGAATATGAACAAGGGCGTTCTGCTTAGGCGGAACGCCCTTTTTGTGTTTGAATTTAAATTTCAGGAGATGAAAAAGAATGAAGGACTTGTGCTTACATACTTCGGCAATAAATGAATTATTGGCACGGTATGGTGTAAAATTCGGAATTTATAAAAACGGAGTATTCAAAGAGCAGCTTTTTCCGTTCGATTCTATTCCCCGCATAATCAAAAAGGAAGAATTCGATTATCTTGAAAAGGGTCTGAAACAGCGTGTTGATGCACTCAATGCTTTTTTGCGTGATATTTACGGCAAAAAGCATATCGTCAATGACGGAGTAATACCGGAGGAATTTATTTTTTCGTCATCGGGATTTTTGCCGCAGTGTGACGGAATAGTTCCGCCGAAAGCAATTTTCAGTCATATATCAGGTATAGACTTGGTACAGGCAAAAAATGATGAGTGGTATATTCTCGAAGATAACCTGAGAGTTCCGTCGGGTGCTTCTTATCCTATGATTGCAAGGGAGCTTTGCCGACGCAGCAGTCCGCAGACCTTTGAAAACAACAGTATTGCCGACAACAGAGATTATGCACAGCTTCTGAAAGAGGTTATGGATAATGTCAACACGGGCGGAATCAATGTTATCGTAACACCGGGCAGATATAATGCGGCGTTCTTTGAACATTCATACTTTGCCGAAAAAACCGGTGCAGTGCTTACAACGGGCAGTGACCTTGTTGTTGAAAACGATAATCTGTACTATGTTGACTTCAATGGAAACAAACAGCGTGTAGGTGCTGTTTACCGCAGAATTTCGGACGAATATCTTGACCCGATGACTTTCAACGAGGAGTCGGTTATCGGTGTTCCGCACATATTCTCAGCCTACAAAAAGGGAAATGTCGCAATTATCAATGCTCCCGGCAACGGTATAGGCGACGACAAGGGAATTTATTACTTTGTTCCGAAAATGATTAAATATTATCTTGGCGAGGAACCTGTCCTGCATAATGCTCCTACATATCTTCCGTATTATGAGGACGATATGAAATATGTCCTTGATAATTTCGATAATCTTGTAATAAAAGATGTTGCTGAGGCGGGCGGATACGGTGTAGTATTCGGCAGCAGCCTTACAAAAGAGAAAAAGGCTGATTTTATTTCAATGCTTAAAAACGAACCGAGAAGATTTATTGCTCAGGAAATTATTGATTTCTATGACATAGATATTATCGGTGAGGACGGAAAGCGTGTACCGAGAAAAGCCGACCTCAGAGCGTTTGTACTCACGGGCAGTGAAACAAAGGTATGGAAAAGCGGTCTTACAAGATTTACACGCAACGAAGGCTCATTTATTGTTAATTCATCACAGGGAGGAGGCTTTAAGGACACATGGGTATTATCACGGTAGATAAAATGGACCATCTGTTCTGGCTTGGCAGATATATTGAAAGGGTAAACACAACGCTCAAAGCATATTTTGATGTCTTTGACAAAATGATTGATATGGACGAAAATTATTACAAAAAGGTTTGCAGTGAGATAGGTATTCCGAATATCTATAAATCAAAAGCGGATTTCATTTCACGATATGCCTATGACCCCACAGACCCGAACTCTATTATGAGTAATCTCAAAAGGGCATACGATAATGCAATCGTTATGAGGGATTATATCGGTACTGAAACAATGTCATATGTTCAGCTTGCTATGTTTGACATTGAAGACGCACAGGGCAGTGATGAAAGCTATCGCAAAATGCATTTTGCAATAGACCATATATTTGCATTCTGGGGCTGCGTTGACGACCAGATTGACGACAATATGGTAAAGGGTATCCTCAGAATAGGCAAAAGATACGAAAGAATTGACCTTTATCTTTGCTTTAAAAGACCGCTTGCTGATATACTTCCCGAACTTGACAGACTTGAAAAGCGTCTTGCCGAAACTCAGATGAAGTTTAACGAATCGACTATGTTTACCTTTAAAAATATGCTTAAAGACAAGAACTTTAACTATTCAAACGCAAGGGCATTGTTTGCAACACTTTTTGATGTCTGAAAACAATTCATAATTCATAATGCATAATTAGTGGACAGTGGTCAGTTTGCAGTTTTAAGGGAAATTTCCTTTTTGCTGTTGCTTGCCACTGTATGCGTTGTGACAGGTAGTATTTTCCGTTTGTTTGTTGCGTGAAATAATACAACACAGTGATTTTGCGGAAAAATTTGCAGATGGTAACAGTTACTATGAACGCAAATTGGGTGCAGCGTGACGCTGCCGCAAATCGGGTGCAGCGTCACGCTGCTTGCCACTGTGTGCGTTGTGATAAGTTTGTTTTCGTGTCCTGAACAAAACTACACCAAAAATCAGAATATAAAAAATAAGGATTGAGGTGCTTATAAATGAAGAAACTCCATTTCGGATATATGATGAGTAATTCTTTTGACAGTAATGTAACAAATCACAGGTTTTCGCTTAAATGCTGTCCCTGCGATAACGCACGCCAAAAGGTACAGAACATCAGCGTACAGATAAATAATGAACCAAAGATTTTTTACGACTGCGATACATTCGGCAACAAGGTTATCAACGGTATTATATCAGAACCGCATAACCTTTTTGAAGTTATTGTTAGCGGTGATGTAACAACCGGACTTGACATTTGCGAGGAGTACGAAACCGATATATGCAAGACATATACATATAAATATTTCACACCTTTTACAAGACCGGGAAAACTGCTTACAGAGGCTTATAAAAACAGTAATACAGAGTTGATTGATGCACCCTATGATAAGGCGAATTATATACTGCACCTTGCACATAAGCTGATTTCATATCAGAAGGGTGTTACCGACATAACGACAACCGCTGAACAGGCAATGGAGAAAAAAGCCGGCGTTTGTCAGGATTATGCACATATAATGCTTGCACTGTGCAGAATGGCAAAACTGCCGTCAAGGTATGTTGTCGGAATGATAGTCGGCGAGGGTGAAAGCCACGCATGGACAGAGGTGCTTTGCCGTGGAATATGGTACGGCTTTGACCCGACAAACAACAAGCTTACAGATGATGATTATATAAAAATATCCTGCGGCAGAGATTACAATGACTGTACGGTAAACAAGGGAGTGTTTACCGGCTTTACAAACCAACATCAGAATGTTCGTGTTTGTGTTATGGAGAACAAATAATTTTGAGGTGAAACAATGATAGAAACAGTTGTGTCTGTCGGACTTCCGATAGATGAAAATCTGAATATAAAGAAAAAGCGTGTTACCCCGATACGCCCGCTTGACGGCAGTGAAAAAAGAATAAGCGTTGTTACGGGTATTCACGGCGATGAACTCGAAGGACAGTATGTATGCTATCAGCTTCTGAAAAGACTTAATGATAATATAGAAAAGCTCAATGGTATTGTTGATATATATCCTGCAATGAATCCGCTCGGAATTGACTCGATCACTCGTGGAATTCCGGGCTTTGACCTCGATATGAACAGAATTTTCCCCGGAAGTTCCGACGGTTCTATGACGGAATATATTGCGTCGAAACTCATTGACGATATTTCCGGAAGTGCCGCCTGTGTTGATATTCACGCAAGTAATATATATCTTCGTGAAATACCGCAGATAAGAATAAATGAAATAAGTCAGGAAACTTTAATTCCGCTTGCGAAATTTCTGAATGTCGATTTTATATGGGTTCATTCAGCGGCAACCGTGCTTGAATCAACCCTTGCATATTCTCTTAACGATATAGGCGTACCTACTCTTGTTGTTGAAATGGGCGTTGGTATGAGAATTACAAAGGAATACTGCGACCAGCTGGTTGACGGAATTTTCTGTCTTATGAAAGAACTCGGAATGTGGACAGGCGAAACAATAACACCGAAAAAACCCATTGTTTCAGTTGATAAGAATGTCAGCTTTATTAACGCTGTTGCCGCCGGAATATTTGTTCCGGAGGTTGACCACTGGAAAAATGTAAAGAAGAATGAGATTATCGGAAATATAGTCAATCCTCTCAGCAGTAATGTGGTTGATAAGATACTTTCACCGGTTGACGGAATAGTGTTTACGCTCAGGGAATATCCCGTTGTTGACGAAGGCTCTCTTATTGCAAGAATACTTGAATATACACCGGAGGAACAGTAATGATTAAAAAGACTATTTTTGAACTTAAATCTCTTTACAGAGAAAATATGAGGATAAAAGGCTATCAGTTCGGCGACGGCGAAAAAACCGTATGTATTGTCGGTGCAACAAGAGGCAACGAAATTCAGCAGGTGTATATTTGCTCTCAACTCGTTAAAACACTTAAATCTCTTGAAGAACAGGGCAAGATAACTGACGGTAAAAGCATTATGGTTATACCGTCAATCAATTCATACTCAATGAATACTCAAAAGCGTTTCTGGCCGACCGATAACACCGATATAAACAGAATGTTTCCGGGTTATTATCTCGGCGAAACAACTCAGCGTATAGCGTCGGGAGTTTTTGAGCAGATAAATTCATACAAATACGGCATACAGTTTGCAAGCTTTTATATTCCGGGTATTTTTACTCCGCATGTAAGAATGTTGAAAACATCTTATGAAAATACAGACGCCGCAAAGGATTTCGGCTTGCCGTATATTATGCTGAGAAACCCTAAGCCATATGACACAACAACACTTAATTACAACTGGCAGCTCTGGGGAACACAGGCGTTTTCGCTTTATACTCACGAAACCGACAGAATTGACGAGGAGAGTGCGTTGCAGGCTCAGGACGCTGTGCTTAACTTCCTTGACAAAAACGGCATTATAGATTACAAAAGGCACAGGGGATATATCTCTGAGGTCTTTGAAAGCGGCGACCTTGTCACAGTAAAACCACACAACAGCGGTATATTTACATCTGTTAAGAATGTAAACGAGCATGTTCATAAGGGTGATATTCTTGCGAAAATAATACACCCGTTTGAAGGAAATGTCATAGAAGAAATAAAATCTTCTGTTGACGGAACGGTGTTTTTTTCACACAGCAGTAATCTTTGTAATGAACATTCGCTGCTTTTCAGGATACTTCCCGACGGAAAAATTAAATATTAAGCGTCGAATCAGGCAAAAATGAAAAAAACACTTGCAATTTGTAAAAATAAATGCTATCATTAGCTGTACGCAAGTATCAAGCCTAAGGAGGTGTCATTATGCCAAACATTAAATCAGCTAAAAAGCGTGTTAAAGTAACAGCAACAAAGGCTGCTGCAAACAAAGCTGTAACATCTGCTTTAAAGACAAGCTTGAAGAAAGCTAACATTGCCGTTGAAACAAACGCTGCCGATAAGGAACAGGTTGTTCGTGCTGCCATCAAGAAGGTTGACCAGGCTGCCGCAAAGGGTATTCTTAAAAAGAATAACGCTGCAAGAAAGAAATCTTCACTGGCTCGCAAGCTTAATGCATCTGCATAAGATAACAGAACAATTAAGACTTTTTGTCAGTTTCGCAAAAGCAGAACTTTGGTTCTGCTTTTTTTCTTTTTACGGGGTTGAAATTATTGAACAATAATTTGTGTGGCTTATATGAAAGTAAAGTATATTGGAAAAGAATATTTGAATACTGCTTTTGAGAAAGATAAAATTTATGAAGTTATGTCTGTTGAAAAAGAATGGTATCGTATTATGACAGAACTTGACGAAGATTATTTATTTCCTCCTGAACTGTTTGAAATTGTTGAACAATAAGTTAAACCTTGCTTAAACAATTCCACAATTAAAAGCGAAAATATTTTTACAGCTGATAAAATTCGTTTTTATTGGACATATCGGGAAAAATGTATAAATCCGTATTGACAAAATCCAAAAATTAGTATATAATTTATTAAAACTTATAAAAATCAGGGAGGTTTTAACTTATGAATAAAAAAACACTTACTTGGATTATTGCCGTTATCGGCGGAGTTGCTGCTGTTACTGCCGCTGTTACTTCTTTTCTGATTTTCAGAGAAAAAAGAAAAAAAGACGATGAAGAACTTGAACATTATCTCGACAGCTCAATTCAATAATAAACAGGACAACTCAAAACAGATATTTATATAATCAGCAATGTGCATTTAACCTTAAAACTGCATATTGCTGATTATTATTTAGGTTAAACTATCGGTTCATAACACTAATTATGAATTGTGAATTATGAATTAAAACCCTTGACAGTGAAGAAAAGATATGATATATTGAATATAAATTCAATGAATAATTATTCAACGAATTTTATGGAAGTGATATTTTGACAAGAGCAGAAGAAAAAGAAAAACGCCGTCAGGAAATTATCGAGAAAAGTATAGAGCTTTTTGTAAGACGGGGATATTATGGCACTACTGTTGCCGATATTGCAAAGGAAGTCGGTATGAGTACAGGATTGCTGTTTCATTATTTTGAATCAAAGGAAAAACTCTATGAAGAAATAATAAGGTTCGGTCTTGAAGCAACAAAATCCGTTATGAAACTGGATAAAAGTGAACCGATAGAATTTTTTACTAATGTTGCCGATTTCATATTGAATTCGGTGAAGATACTTCCGTTTTCAGCGAAAATGTTTGTTCTTATGATGCAGGCTGCTGCAAATGAGGCTGTTTCACCTGAGATAAAGAATATTCTTTCTCAGCTTGATGATATTGAGCAGTCTGTTGAAATAATCGTAAGAGGTCAGCAAAACGGCACAATCAAAGAAGGCGATCCGTTTGCATTGTCGGTTTCATATTGGTGTGCAATTACGGGAATTATGCAGCAGCTTGCCGTTGCACCCGATGTTCCCGTGCCAAAGGCAGAATGGATTGTCGATATTTTAAGGCGGTAGTGGTTTTTGTGTTTTCAGTGTTTGGTTTTATGGGCTGAAATATTGAATTGGAGATGTTGTTATGAAGAAAATTGTTATTGTAGGCGGAGGAATAGCAGGACTTACAGCAGGAATTTACGCACAGAAATACGGCTTTGAAAGTGAGATTTTTGAAAGTCACAGTATTGTCGGCGGTGAATGTACAGGCTGGAACAGGGACGGATTTCATATTGATAACTGTATTCACTGGATGACAGGCACAAAAGAAGGTACTTCAATGTATAAGCTGTGGGAAGATGTCGGTGCATTGGGCAAGGATATTGAGATTATAAAGCCCGATGTATTCTACACAAGCCATATTGACGGAAGGTCGCTGTCATTGTACAGGGATACGGAAAAAACACGCAAAGAACTTCTTGAAATATCTCCTGAGGACAAAGACGAAATAAACTGCTTTATTGACGCTGTACAAACCGCAGAGTGCATACAGTTGCCTGCCGATATGCCTATGGATATGATGCCGAAATTTCAGCTTATGAAACTCGGTATGTCTATGATGGGCGTATTGAAATATATGAAAAAATACGGCGGCATTACTATGAAACAATTTTGTGGACTGTTCAAAAGTCCTGTTCTTAAAACATTCTTTCTGGATTATATGGATAAAGATTATACGGCATTTTCGCTTATTGTGTCTTATGCTACTTTTTCAAGCGAAAACGGCGACATTCCAAAAGGCGGTTCGCTGAAAATGGTACAGCGTATGGCTGACAAATACAAATCTCTCGGCGGAAAAATCCATACAAACAGCCGTGTTGAACGCATAAATGTTTCGGGTTCTTATGCAAGCGGAATTACCCTCGAAAACGGCGAAACAATATCCGCTGATTATATTATTCCTGCCTGTGACACAAGTGTAACATTCGGTAAACTTCTTGACGAGAAATATATGCCGGCACAGCTTGCTGAGAATTATAAAAAATTTCCGGTTCAGAGTGCTTTTCAGGTTGCGTTTGGCGTTGATGATGTCTGCGATTTTATAGGGAACTGCGATATTTTTGACTGCAACGAAATCAAAATTGCAAACTCATCATTCAATCGTATGAGTTTAAAGAATTACAGCTATGAACCGTCATTTGCACCTGAGGGAAAAACGGTTTTACAGTCACACTTTGTACAGAATGAAGACGACTTTGCTTACTGGGAAAACCTGTACAACACCGATAAACAAAAATATGACGAAATAAGAAATTCAAAAGCACAGGAAATTATGCAGAGAGTAATTGAAAATTATCCTCAGCTTGACGGAAAAATCAAAATTCTTGATGTAATTACTCCATATACTTACTATAAATTTACAGGTGCTTATAAGGGAGCATATATGAACTTCCTTTATACACCTGAGGCAATGGGACAACAGGCATTATCCGGAATCATTGACGGACTTGACAATGTTGTTATCGGTTCACAGTGGCAGCAGTTACCCGGCGGCTTGCCGGTAGCGGCGATAAGCGGAAAATTTGCCGTACAAAGAATTGCAAAAAGAGCTTAATACAACGGCTTGCAGTAAGAATTTTACTGTAAGCCGTTTTTCTTGCTTAATGCGAAAATAACGCTTTCCCGTAAAGCATAAAAGTGCTATAATAATTCATAATTAGTGGTATGAACCGTTAGTTTTATGAAACAGAGGTGTTTTGAGTGAATGAAGAAAAACTTTTTCATATAGCAATAACAGGAGAACAAGGGGCAGAATATGCGATTTTGCCTGGTGACCCCGGCAGAGTTGAAAAAATTGCAAAGTTTATTGATAACGCAAAACCGCTTGCACAAAACAGGGAGTTTAAGTCTTACAGCGGCACAATATGCGGAAAGCGTGTAATAATTATGTCAACGGGTATCGGAGGTGCATCAGCCGCAATCGCACTTGAAGAACTTGCTATGGCGGGACTGAAAGCGGCAATAAGAATTGGCACTTGCGGCGGTATGCAGACGGAGGTTGTTCCGGGAGATTTGATAATTCCGACAGGTGCTGTTCGTATGGAGGGAACATCAAAGGAATATGCCCCGATTGAACTTCCGGCGGTTGCGGATTTTGATGTGCTGACGGCACTTGTAACAGCGGCAAAGCAAAACGGCTATCCGTTTCATACTGGTGTTGTTCAGAGTAAAGACTCCTTTTACGGTCAGCACAATCCGTCATCAATGCCTGTCGGATATGAACTTGAAAATAAATGGAATGCGTGGAAACAATGTGGTGTGCTTGCCTCAGAAATGGAAACAGCGGCACTGTTCACCGTTGCACAGGTCAGAAAAATAAAAATGGGTTGTGTACTTCACGCTTTGTGGAATCAGGAACGCAAGAAACAGGGCATAAACGACAACAGCAATTTCGACACGGAAATGGCAATTAAAACGGCGGTTGACGCACTGAAAATTCTTATAAATTCAGAGGGAACAAATGGATAACAGAACAAGACTTATCGCCGTAGTAGGACCTACGGCATCGGGAAAAACATCACTTTCAATAGAGCTTGCAAAAAAATATAACGGCGAAATCGTGTCGGCTGACTCAATGCAGATTTACAAGGGAATGGATATTGCAACGGCAAAGCCGACTAAGGAAGAAATGCAGGGAATACCACATCATCTTATTGATTTTCTTTCGCCGACCGAGAGCTTTTCGGTTTCGGAATATGTCACTCTTGCAAAAGGTGCGATAGACGATATAACAAAAAGAGGAAAACTGCCAATATTGTGCGGTGGTACAGGACTTTATATACGCTCACTTGTCGAGAATGTAAAATTTTCCGAGGAAAAAACAAACGAAAAATTGCGTGAAGAACTCAACGAGCGTTACAAGAATGAGGGCGGAGAGGTTCTGCTCAGAGAACTTGCACAGTTTGATGAAGAAACAGCAAAAACACTGCACCCGAACAACAGTAAAAGAATTATCCGTGCCATTGAAATTTATCTTACAACAGGCATTACAATGTCACAGCACATAAAAAATTCAAAATCCGAACCGTCGCCTTATGACCTTACTGCGATAGGCATTACCTATGCCGACAGACAAAAGCTGTACGACAGGATAAATCTGCGTGTCGATATAATGATGAAAAACGGACTCCTGAAAGAAACAGAGGATTTTTACAGCCGATACAACAGCAACACCGCCTCCGCCGCAATAGGCTATAAGGAGCTTAAACCCTATCTTGACGGTGAAGTTACGCTTGATACTGCCGTTGAAAAACTGAAACAGGAAACAAGACATTATGCAAAGCGACAGCTTACATGGTTCAGGCGTGACGAATATATAAACTGGATTGAGGCAGACAAATGCACCGATATTCTGGCAAAAGCCTGTGAAATTATCGAAAATAAAGGCTGAATTTGTCTTTTATGGTTTACAAGGCGTTTTTTGAGTGATAAAATAAATTCGTAATTCTAATAATTTATGCGGTAAATGCTCATATTGTGGCATTATCCGCCGATATATAATCGGAGTGTGAAAAATGGAAAAGAAATCATCAGTTGCACTTGTAAGAAAAATTATAATGACGCTTATAACTCTTCTGGTTATAGCCTATGTCGTCTATGTTATTTGCAGTGCAAGTTTTACACAGATAAAGACCGAAACGGCAAAAATGCGAACGGTTTCGGACTCAATAAGTACATCAGGATATTTTATCAGAGATGAAAAACTGATAAAATATGACGGCGGCGGAGTTGTTTCGTATATAGTTGATGACGGTGAAAAAATATTCAAAAATCAGGCGGTTGCAAATGTCTTTTCAAGCTCAGACGACGCTAACGCAAAACAGGAAATCGAAAAACTCAACGCACAGATAACTGCACTTGAACAGCTTGAAAAAACAGCCGATACAATAACACTTACACCTGACGAAATCGACAAAAACATTTCTTCTTTGCTGGTGCAGGCAAGTATGAATGTGTCAAACGGCGATTATAATCTTGCGAACGATAATTTCAGCGATGTTCTTTATAACCTCAACGAGCGTCAGCTTGTCACAGGAAAACTCGACAGCTTTTCGGAAAAAATAAACGAGCTGAAAAGTCAGGTGAAGACACTTGAAAAATCCTCGTCAGGCTCAAAGAAAAGCAAAACGATAAAGTCATCATCGTCAGGATATTTTGTAAGTACGACTGACGGATATGAGGGTATATATTCAAGCAAGGATATTGAAAATATATTCCCAAAAGACCTTGAATCAGGCAAAATAAAACCGTCAGAGGTTGCGGAAGATATTGTCGGAAAAACCATTGAAAGCGTTTATTGGTATATTGCCTGTCATGTCACAGCAGAACAGGCGTTGCAGATAAAAAACGCAAACCGTCTTACGATAGATTTGCCTCTTGCGTCAAACAGCACTATTGATGTAACGCTTGTATCACTCAATCAGGAAACCAAGACATCTGACGCTGTCGCTATACTTCGTGGTGATTATATGACGGAAGAAATGGCAAGTATCAGAAATGAAAATATTTCGCTTAATCTTAAAACCTACACCGGAATATATATTCCGAAAAAAGCCGTACACGAATGTAAACTCACAAAGACAGAAAAAGACGACAGCGGCAAGGAAACAACAGTTACCGAAACCGTAAAGGGAGTCTATGTCGAAACAGGCGGCACGCTGAATTTCAAGCAGATTGTACCGATTTATTCGGGCGAGGATTATATAATATGCAAGGAATCCCCTGAGGAAGATGAAATTTTTTCTGATGATGTAAGAGTTCTCAAAGTATATGATGATGTAGTTGTGGAAGGAGCAGATCTTTATGACGGAAAACTTGTCGGCAGAATATCTTAAAAAACTTGACGATGTAAAAGCAAGCTACTTTGAAATTACCGAAAATATCGCAAGGGCAGCGGAAAAAACAGGCAGAAAAGCTGATGATATTACTTTTCTTGCGGCGACTAAAACCGTTGAACCCGATATTATCAATTACGCAATTTCACTCGGACTTAAAAAAATAGGCGAAAACAAGGTTCAGGAGCTTTTGTCAAAATATGACGAATACGACCTTGAACACTGTGATTTGCAGATGATAGGACACTTGCAGACAAACAAGGTAAAACAGATTGTCGGAAAAGTTTCTATGATTCAGTCGGTTGACAGCGTTAAGCTTGCACAGGAAATTTCAAAGCAGTCGGCGAAAATCAATGTCACAACCGATATTCTCCTTGAAGTAAATATCGGCAGGGAAGAAAACAAATCAGGTGTTCTTGTTGAAAATATCGACGAATTACTCGAAAAAGCCTCAAAAATGGACAACATAAAAATAAGAGGTCTTATGTGTATTCCGCCAATATGTGCCAATAAGCCCGATGTTTGTAAATTTTTTGATAATATGTACAAATTATTTATTGACATTTCGGACAAAAAATTAGATAATGTATGTATGGACTATCTTTCTATGGGTATGTCCGATGATTATCAGGAAGCCATCAGTTCCGGTGCCAATATGATAAGGGTCGGATCAAGACTTTTTGGTGCCAGAATATACAGATAAGTTTGAAAGGGAGATTTTATTATGTCAGGAATTATGGGAAAGTTCAAAAGTATTCTTAAACAGCCGGAAGACGAGGGCGAATACGACGATTACTACGGTAATGCACAGCAGGAAGAAGAACCTGCTCAGCAGGAAATACAGGATTCTTCATCAGAAGAATCAAGCAGCAGCCAGAGTAATGTTATAAATTTTCACGATACAACAAAGGTTCAGTTTGTTCTTTTCAAGCCGGAGGCTTTTGACGAGAGTATCAGGAATATGGCTCAGGAGCTTATGAACGGAAATACGGTAATCCTTAATGTTGAACAGACAAACAAGGATGTTTCAAAAAGAATTATTGATTTTCTCGGCGGCGTTGCTTTTGCAAAAGACGGCAAAATCAGCAGAGTTGCAGAAGATACATATATAGCTATGCCAAGTAATGTTAAGCTTTCAGGTGAGGATATGATGGACGAGGTTGAAAGCGACAACATTTATTTCTGATTCTGAATGATTTTATGTTTTCATAAAACATAAAATTGCCTGAAATTTGTAAAGTGCAGAAGGGAAATTTATATATGCTTACATTGGAAGAAATAGAAAATATCAGCTTTCGCAAAGCCGGTATCGGCGGATATAAAACTGATGATGTCGATACCTTTGTTGACGGTGTTATCCTCAAAGTCAAGGACCTTGAAATTGCCAACAAAGAGCTTGAAAGCAGAATAGAACAGCTGAATGAAAAAATTCAGAAGTATAAGGAAAAGGAAGAAAGCGTTCAGGACGCTATTATCACAGCGGAAATGACCGCAAAATCTCTTGTAAGAGAGGCAACTCATAAGTCTGAGGTTATGGTTACCGACGCTAAGACAAAGGCTGAAAATATCGTTAAGGAAGCAAACGAAAAAGCTGAAAAGACTTTGTCGGAATCTAACCGTAAGGCTGACACCGTTATCAACAATGCTATGCTTCAATCAGCTAAAAAGATTGATGAAAACAATAAAATTATTGAAAATCAGAAACAGCTTATTATTCAGATTCAGGACGAGGTCACAAAGTTCAAAAACGCTCTCATTGATTCATACAAGAGTCATCTTAAAATTATTGACTCACTCCCGAAGGCTGAGGAGTTTAAAAGATACCAGCAAAAACTTGACGAGTGTTACCCGACTTCTACACCCGCAGTGCCTGAAAAGACGGAAGAAAAACCTGACGATACAGTAAAAAAAACGGCTGATATAAAAAAACCTGAACCCACAGCAAAACCACAGCCGTCCGAAACAAAAACACAGGCACCGTCAAAGATTGAAAATCCCGTTTTGAATGAAAAAAAAGAAGAAAAAAAGGAAACTGAGATTTTCAGTTCTTCAAAAGCCGAACACGACTACAATTCGCATACCGATACTGAGGCTGATACAGAAGCTGAGGATATGCCGTCAGAAAACAAGCGTGAACCGATAAAATTCGGCGTGCTTAAACTTGACGATATCGACGATACCGCCGAAAAAAACAAATAAAACATACTCTTATCCGACACAAAATAAGTGTCGGATATAACTGTATAAAAGTAATATTTTTAAAGAGGAGCGAACAAACCAATGCCGCAGGATTATAATAAAACCCTTAATCTGCCGTCAACGGATTTTCCGATGAGAGCAGGTCTGCCAAAGTCAGAGCCTGAAACACTCAAACGCTGGCAGGACAACAAAGTATATGAACATCTTATGGAGCTTAACGAGGGCAAGCCGCTTTTCGTACTTCACGACGGACCGCCTTATGCAAACGGAAATATTCATATAGGTCACGCACTCAACAAAATCCTTAAAGATATAATTGTCAGATACAAAAATATGACGGGATATAAATCACCGTATGTTCCCGGCTGGGATACTCACGGACTGCCTACTGAGCTTAAAGCAAGAAAAAAAGCCGGCGTAGGCAACTCGTCAACAATTTCAGACGCAGAACTCAGAAAAATCTGCCGTGATTTTGCACTCAGCTATATCGACGACCAGAGAGAACAGTTCAAGCGTCTTGGCAATATCGGCGAATGGGATAATCCTTATATTACTCTTAAACCTGAATTTGAGGCAAAGCAAATTGAGATTTTCTCGGAAATGGCTTGCAAGGGATATATTTACAGAGGCTTAAAGCCTGTTTACTGGTGCCCAGACTGTGAAACGGCACTTGCTGAGGCTGAGATTGAATATGCGGAAGACCCTTGCTATTCTGTTTATGTAAAATTCAGAGTGACGGACGATATGGGCAAACTCTCGGCTATGGGAGCAGACCTCAAAAACACCTATTTCGTAATCTGGACAACAACAACATGGACACTGCCTGCCAATGTTGCAATCTGTGTAGGTCCGAGATTTAATTACAGCCTTATCAAATGCGACGGCGAATATTATGTTATGGCTGAGGATTTGTATGTTTCAGCTATGGAAGCCGCTGGAAAAGAAAACTATGAAGTTATCGGAACAATCAAGGGTTCCGAGCTTGAATATATGAAGACCGCTCACCCGTTTATCGACAGAACATCTCTTGTTATCGTCGGTAATCATGTAACGCTTGAAAGCGGTACAGGCTGTGTTCATACTGCACCGGGTCACGGACTTGACGACTATGAGGTATGCAGAAATTATCCTGAACTGCCGATAGTTGTTCCGGTTGACGCTCACGGCAGACTTACAGAAGAAGCCGGTCAGTTTGCGGGACTTCTTACAGACGAGGCTAACAAGCCTATCGCCGATCACCTTGAAAAAACCGGTGCATTGTTTGCCGTTAAGAAGATTGTTCACCAGTATCCGCACTGTTGGAGATGTAAAAAACCTGTTCTTTTCAGAGCAACAAAACAGTGGTTCTGTTCGGTTGATTCATTCAAGGATCAGGCTGTCGAGGAAATCAAGAAAGTTAAATGGATTCCTGCATGGGGCGAGGACAGAATTACATCAATGGTTCGTGACCGTAAAGACTGGTGTATTTCCCGTCAGAGAAAATGGGGTGTACCTATTCCGATTTTCTTCTGTAAAGAATGTGGCGAGCCTGTAATTGACAAGAAGTCAATGGCTGCTGTTGCCGACCTGTTCAGAAAAGAGGGTTCTGACGCTTGGTACATCAAGGACGCAAGCGAGATTATTCCGTCAGACATTGTATGCTCAAAGTGCGGCGGCAAGGAATTTGAAAAAGAAAAAGACATTATGGATGTATGGTTCGATTCGGGTGTTACACACGCAGCAGTTTGTGCCGAAAGACCATACCTTAAATGGCCTGCTGACCTTTACCTTGAAGGTGCAGACCAGTACAGAGGCTGGTTCCAGTCATCACTTCTTACAGCCGTTGCAACAAAGGGACAGGCACCGTACAAGTCTGTTCTCACACACGGCTGGACAATAGATATGGAAGGCAAGAAGATGTCAAAATCAGCCGGAAACGGTATGAGTCCTTCCGAAATCATCAACCAGTACGGTGCAGATATACTCAGACTCTGGGTTGCGTCATCGGACTATCACGCTGATGTAAGAATTTCAAAGGATATTCTCAAACAAATTTCTGAGGCTTACAGAAAAATCAGAAATACGGCAAGATTTATTCTTGGCAATATCAGCGACTTTGACCCCGATACAGACAGCGTATCATTTGACAAACTTCTTCCTATTGACAAGTGGGCATTGTCGAAACTCGACACCCTCAACAAAAAAGTCCGTGAAAGCTATGATAACTACGAATTCCATCAGGTGTTCCACGCAATTCATAACTTCTGCGTTGTAGATATGAGTAACTTCTACTTTGATGTTCTCAAAGACAGACTTTATACCGAAAAAGCTGACGGCGAACTCAGGCGTGCCGCACAGACGACAATCTATATTATCCTCGACGCAATGACAAGAATGGTTTCCCCGATTCTTGCATATACCTCCGACGAGATATGGAACTTTATGCCGCACAGCTCAAAGGAAAACGCTGAAAATGTTCTCTTTAACGATATGCCTGAACTTACAGGCATTGAAGTTGACGACAGCTTTATTGCTATGTGGGACAGAATTCACGAAACAAGGGATATTGTCAAGAAAGCACTTGAAGTTGAAGTCAAGAACAAAAATATCCGTACATCACTTGAAGCAAAGGTTGTTCTTAAATGCGGCGGCGAGCAGTACGACTTCCTTAAATCAGTCGAAAAAGAGCTTGCAACATCATTTATTGTTTCAGCCGTTGAAATCGAAAACAACGGTGCAGAACAGCTTGAAGTTGATGTTCTCCACGCTGATGGCGAAAAGTGCGAGCGTTGCTGGATGTACAGTGATACAGTAGGAAAGAACGAAAAGCACAAAACACTTTGTGCAAGATGTGCCGCAGTTCTCGGTTAATTTTCAATAATACAAAGCGGTGTATTCCTCAGTGAAATGCACCGCTTTTTTCAGTGTGGAGTTTGGAGAGTGGAGTGTGGAGTTGTCAATGCGAATGATAATTTTGTTGTGTGAAATAATACATTAACTGATTTTGTCTGAAATAAAATTGACCTGTGACACTTAGGGACACTTGGTGACACTTCGGTGACACTTCTGAGCGGCAGAAAAACCCCCGAAAGCCGCATAAATACTGACTTTTTCTCTTGCGATGACACTTGGTGACACTTCTTTTTAACTTCTTATAAAAGATAAAAATAAAAAAATTTTATATATAAAGAAACTCACCGGGAAGTGTCTTCAAGTGTCACCAACGGCTGAAAGCCGCATAAATACTGAGTTTTTATGGTGACACTTCTTTTTCGGAAGTGTCACCGTACTGTCACGGAAGTGTCAGCACAATAAAACAGCCTGTGACGATTAAGCCACAAGCGAAAAGTTTTTTAATGAATAATGAATAATGAATGATGAATAATGAATAATTACGGCAACTTCACAACTCCTGACTCCTGACTCCTCACTCCTAACTATTCAAAAGGTGGTGTTTTGATGGCATTAGTAATCATTTTGTCGGCGGTAATTGTTATTATCGACCAGATTATAAAATATTTTGTTCTGGAATTTCTTGCACCTGTCGGAAGTGTTACAGTGATTGATAATTTATTTTCGCTTGTCTATGTTGAAAACAGGGGAGCGGCTTTCGGAATATTTCAGAATCAGGTGTGGATTTTCGCACTTATAACCGTACTGATGATAGCTGTGTTTGTGTATATCCTTGTAAGCGGAAAAATCAAGGGCAAGCTGTTTACAACATCAGCAATTCTTATTATCGGCGGCGGCATAGGAAATCTCATAGACAGGATTTTCAGGGGATTTGTAGTGGATTATCTTTCGGTTTCATTCTTTCCGCCTGTATGTAATTTCGCAGACTACTGCATAACGATAGGTGCAGTGCTGTTCATAATAAGTATGTTTATTACATCGGACAAAAAGTCCGAAAAAACGCTGAAAACCGAAAGCGTCAATATGGATAAA
Organism: Acutalibacteraceae bacterium; assembly: GCA_051894195.1. Classification (GTDB taxonomy): domain Bacteria; phylum Bacillota; class Clostridia; order Oscillospirales; family Acutalibacteraceae; genus UBA1213. The sequence continues at coordinate 14,315 of JBJFIB010000180.1, read as the reverse complement.
AATGACGGTGACAATAATGGATAACAGAGTTTTCACCGTCAGTGAGGAAAATAACGGTGAGCGTATTGACAAGGTTATTGCACAGCTTGACACAACGCTGACACGCTCTGCCGTTCAGAAACTCATTGAAGAAAATAATGTCACGGTAAACGGAAAAGTTCCCGCAAAGAACCTTAAACTCAAAACAGGCGACGAAATTACCGTCACCGTTCCCGAACCTGTTCTGCCTGAGGCTTTGCCTGAAAATATACCGCTTGATATTGTGTATGAGGACAGCGACCTTCTTGTTGTAAACAAGCCAAAAGGAATGGTTGTTCATCCCGCAACAGGCAATTACAGCGGAACACTTGTAAATGCACTTTTGTATCACTGCGGCGACAGCCTGTCAGGAATTAACGGCGTTTTAAGACCGGGAATTGTACACCGTATCGACAAGGACACAAGCGGACTGCTTATTGTTGCAAAGAACGATTTTTCTCACAGACTTCTTGCCGAACAGATAAAAGTCCACAGCTTTACAAGAAAATATCAGGCTGTTGTTTACGGAAATCTTAAAGACGATGAGGGTACAATAAATGCACCGATAGGACGGCACCCGACTGACCGTAAAAAAATGGCGGTAACGGAAAAAAATTCACGCAACGCCGTCACGCATTATAAGGTTCTCGGACGATATAACGGTTTTAGTCATGTTGAATTAAAACTTGAAACGGGTAGAACTCATCAGATAAGGGTTCATATGGCGTATATAGGACACGCTGTTGCAGGCGATGCTGTTTATGGTCCTAAAAAGGTCATAACATCTTTAAACGGACAGTGCCTTCACGCCTATTACATCAGCTTTGAACACCCAAGAACAAAGCAGACAATAACTTTATCTTCACCTTTGCCAAAGTATTTTACGGATTTTCTCGAATCCCTTAACTGACAAAACAATAAAAACAAGGACGGCTGTAAGCATTATTTTTGCTTACAGCCGTTTGATACTATTTCTTTTTTGAGTAATGGATAATTGGGGCTTTGCCCCAAACCCCACAAGGGCTACTCGCCCTTGACCTCGGCAGGGGTTGAACCCCTGCACCCGCAATTTTTATACTCGATTTTAAAGAAAAATAATATGAATTTATTATGAAAAATTTATTTTACTGAACAATGTTTCGTATTTTGCTCTTTCGTCAACTTTGCAGTAAAGTGCTGCATTGTTGTAGCCGCCGTTTTTAACACGAACCTTAATGAATATCATAAGCTCGTTTCCGCTGCGGTCGGTTGTTGTTCTCTTGCAGATGATGTCCTTTGCGTCGGTGATATATACTTCGCCGTCGGGAGCTTGTTTTCTCAGGGATTCGGCAAAATCCTCAACGGTGACATTTTTGTCCTCGACGGATTCAAGCTGTAATGTTGCCGTACCGTCGGTATTTTTGAGATATATTCCATAAGGGGGTGTATATGCCGTGTCGGTGATACAGAACTCAGACGGGAATGTTACCGAAAGCGACAGCACACTGTTTTTGTATTGCAGATTTCCTGTCGGTGTTTTGACTACGCCGTCGGGAAGTGATATTTCTTCTGAACTTTGTTCGTCCGGTTCTGAACTCTGTATGGAAATCTCTGTATTGTTGTCGGTTGTTTCAGATGATACAGAGCTTTGCAGAGTGCTTGCTGTACTGTTTTCGCTTGTTACAGACGACTTTTTTGTTTCTGTCTGTGAGTTGCCGCAGCCCGATATGGCGGCTGTGCATAACATCAATGACGCAATAATACAAATAAATTTTTTCATAAGGTTTTTCCCCCGAAAATTTGATATTCCAATCAGCCCTGACGCCTGAATGATTTGCGGTGATTTTTTCTGTCATAAGGCTTTTTATCGTTTTTGCTGCGGTATGATTTTCCGCCGCTGTCCTTTTTGTTTTCGTAAGGCTTGTGCTGACCGTGTTTTGACTTTGAACGGCGGCTGTCGTTTTCAAGCATAGTGGTCTTTACAGGCTTGCCGCAAACCTTTGCACCGTACATCATATCAACGACTTCCTGAGCTGTTTCTGACGGAACAGCTACAACGGAACAGTCGTCATAAATTTCAATCTTTCCGATGTCCGAGCCGTGCAAAAGACTTCTTTCAGTGATTGACGCTACAATATGGTTAGGTGCAACATGACTGCTCCTGCCTATATCAAGGACAATCTTGCTGAAACTTGCCGAAGCGTTTTTGCGGCTTTGTTTGCGTTCGGTCTTTATATCTTCTATTTTAATCTCTTTTTCGGAAAAATTCAACTGTAAAGCCGCCGCCGCAATATCAAACAGGGAATAACCTTTTTCAAGCAGTGAATTCAGCATATCAGAATAAACCTGACCCGGCTGTTCGGCGATAGTCTGTTCAACAATTTCAGCATTTTTTTCGTTAAGGCGTTTTCTTATGTCGTCACTTGTCGGAACAGGAATTTCCGTTATCTTTGACTTAACGGCACGGACAATTTCGTTGAGTGCGACAACCTGCCGTCTGCCGCTGCATATAGTAATTGTTGTACCCTGTTTGCCTATTCTGCCAGTTCTGCCGATACGGTGAACATAATATTCGTTGTTCTGCGGAATATCATAGTTAAAGACATATTCAACATCATTTACATCAATACCTCTTGCGGCAACATCAGTTGCAACAAGAACAGATGTTGAACCGTAGCGGAACTTGTCCATAACCGTTGTACGCTGTGACTGTTTGAGGTCGCCGTGAAGTCCCTCAGCATTAAAGCCGCTTTTGTTAAGGCTTTCGGTGATTTCGTCAACCATTTTCTTGGTATTGCAGAACACGATTGACAGTGACGGATTGTAGTAATAAAGCAAAAGTTTGAGTGCGTCGGTTTTGCGTCCCATAGGAACATCGACATAATGCTGTTGAATATTGTCGAGCGTCACCTGTTTTTTGTTAATCTGAATAACCTGTGGGTCTTTCTGAAATTCCTTTGTAAGTGCCATAATTGACGGCGGCATTGTTGCGGAAAAAAGCACGGTCTGACGGGTTTCGGGAGTTTCACGGAGTATAGTTTCCATATCCTCTTTAAAGCCCATACTCAGCATTTCGTCAGCCTCATCAAGCACAACCAGCTTAACACGGTCGAGCTTTAATGTCTTTCTTCTCATATGGTCCATAATTCTTCCGGGAGTGCCGATAACAAGATTTGCCCTTTTCAGCTTTACAATCTGTCTTTCCATCGGAGCACCGCCGTAAACTTCAACAGGTCGTATTCCGCTCTGAAATTTTGTAAGGCGTTTTATTTCCTCGCAACCCTGCTGTGCAAGCTCTCTTGTCGGACACATAATAAGAACCTGTACGGTAGGTTTTTCTTCGTGAGTGTTGATTTTTTCGATTGCGGGAATTGCAAAAGCCATTGTTTTTCCTGTTCCTGTCTGTGAACGACCTATTACATCAACACCCGAGCGTATAAGCGGAATTGACTGTGCCTGAATTTGAGTAGGCTGTTCAAACCCCATTTCGTCAAGTGCCTGTAATGTTTTAGGGGCAAGCCCCAGTTCCTCAAAAGTAATTGTGTTTTCTGTTGTGTTTTCGCTCATATAAAGCCTCTTTCTGTCGGTTTTCACTCAATGTTATCAGGAGTTGCTTTGAAGTTTTAACATTCGAGTTACTTTGTCGCCGGACATCAGGGAAAACTTAACCCAAAATATTAAAAAACAATATACTTAATAACAAATTATATTTTAAGAGTGGAATTTGATTTTATGCGTCATTATACACAAATACAGTACGATAATTATGTGAAATAATAATGATGTCTTTTCGCATATAACCTTTTAATATTATCAGATTTCAGGGAATTTGTCAAATTTGAGTTTGTGATGAAAATTTAAGCTTGATTAAAATCGTTTCAGAATAATTCGACTCTTCCAAGCAGAAAGTCAATAAAATTACAATGGAATATGCCGCTGTCGTCGTAATAGCTATGAGGAATATCCATACGAATAACGATTTTTTTGAAGAAGTCCTTTGTCAGAGTCAGGGACATAAGTTCAGAGTTTTCCTTTGACTCCGTATTCATCTGAAATGCAGACTGAATATAAACTTTTCTGTCACCGTCATTTACAACAAAGTCAATTTCTTTTGGTGAGTTCTTTTCGCTCTTGCCGCCATATACAACACCGACATCAACGGAATAACCCCTGCGAATCAATTCGTTATATACGATATTTTCCATAATATGTCCGGGGTCATATTGTCTGTAATTCAATCGGGCATTACGCAGTCCGATGTCTGTGTAATAGTATTTGTTAGGATAATTAAAGTAGGTTTTGCCTTTTACATCATAACGCTTGGCAGTGGTGATAAGAAATGAGTCAATAGCGTAATTGATGTAGTTGGATACCATAGTCGGATTGATTTTTTCCTTACGCATACTTGAAAGCGTGTTTGCAATATTAGTCGGATTTGTCAGAGAACTTATCTGGGAAGCGAGAAAATCCAGAATAGAATTTAATATGTCCTCACGCTCAATTTTGTTACGCTCAACAATATCCTTGATGTACAGTTCTTTAAAAAGTGAAGTGAGATAATTTTTTTTGTCACTTTCATCATTCATTGACAGAATACGGGGCATACCGCCATATAACATAAACTGTTCAAGAGCTTTTCTTTCATCTCCACCGACATATGAGTAATATTCTTCAAAACAGAGAGGAAATACATGTATCTGTGTTGCACGACCTCTGAACTCCGTTGCAATATCATTTGAAAGAGCCTTTGAGTTACTGCCGGTAACATATACATCAAGGTTTTTATATGATTTCAATTCGTTAAGCATATCGTAGATAGTAACTTCAATATTATCGTTTTCCTTATCAACGATTTTTTTGGTGAACTGAACCTCATCAATAAACAGATAAAATTTTTCATCTTTTTTGGACTGAACTATATTTTCAATGTATTCACATAGCGTGATAGGATTTCTGTACTTGTAATATTTACGCTGGTCAAGCTCAATCTTTATGATATGTTCGTCATCGACTCCCTGTTCGATAAGATAGTTATAGAACAGTTCAAACAGGAGAACCGACTTGCCGCAACGCCTTATACCTGTGATGACTTTGATTTCTCCGTTCCACATATTGTGTTTTATTCTGTTTAAGTAAAAATCACGCTTAATCATATTTACACCTCTTACTTATGTCAGATTTACTGTAAGTTCTATGCATATTATAACACTTTGTAATGAAAACATTCAAGTACACAATCAACATTTAATAAAAATCGGATTATTCTGAAAAATATTATAAGCTGAGATGATTACCAACTGCTAACCACAAAATATATTATGATAATGGCAAATTATATACCATATATTGCGATATGGCAAAAAATGCTTTGTTAAAATTGCATATAAAGATATAAACCTTTTCAGTATTTACATTACAAGTTACGATAATTTTTAAAACACTTCTCAAAAGGTTGACAAAAAAACAAATAGGCTATATATTAAAGTCATAGTTAAGCGAAAAACGGATATAAAATCATAATAATTATATATTGTCTGATTATCTTGAATTAAATGATGAATATACTATATCTTGTGTCTGCTTATGCTATTACCGGTTATTCCGGCAGCTGTTTTGAGCGTATAAAAACAGCTATATATAATATTCAGTGAAAAGGAGTTTTGGAAAGTGAGCAACGAAAATTTTGCCGCATGGAAAGGCTTTGACGGAAAAATCTGGAAAGAAGAAGTAAATGTCCGTGATTTTATTCAGCATAACTACCGTGCTTATGAGGGCGATTCATCATTCCTTGCTGACCCGACAGAAGCAACAAATGTACTCTGGGGTAAGTTGCAGGAATTGCAGAAAGAAGAAAGAGCAAAGGGCGGAGTTCTTGATATGGATACACATATTGTATCCACAATCACATCACATAAGCCCGGATATATAGACGAAAGCACAAAGGAACTCGAAAAGATAGTGGGACTTCAGACCGACAAGCCGCTCAAAAGAGCATTTATGCCATTTGGCGGTATCAAGATGGCTGAACAGGCTTGCGAAACAAACGGCTATACCCCTGACCCCGAACTGCATAAGATTTTTAGTGAATATGCAACAACTCATAATCAGGGTGTATTCGACGCTTATACACCTGAAATGAAAAAAGCCCGTCACAACAAGATTATCACAGGACTTCCCGATACTTACGGTCGTGGACGAATTGTCGGTGACTACCGCCGTGTTGCACTTTACGGTATAGATTTTCTTATTGAGAAAAAGAAAGAAGATTTTGCAAACTGCGGCGACGGCACTATGACTGACGATGTAATAAGACTTCGTGAGGAAATTTCAAAGCAAATCAGAGCCTTGAACGAAATGAAAAAAATGGCTGAGTCATACGGCTATGACATTTCACTTCCTGCAACAAATGCACACGAGGCTGTTCAGTGGCTCTATTTCGGTTATCTTGCCGCAATCAAGACACAGAATGGTGCTGCGATGAGCGTTGGTCGTGTTTCAACATTCCTTGATATATACATTCAGAGAGATCTTGACAACGGCACTATTACTGAATCGGAGGCACAGGAACTTATCGACCATCTTGTTATGAAACTCAGAATGGTTAAGTTTGCCCGTATTCCGTCATACAATCAGCTTTTCTCAGGCGATCCGGTATGGGCAACACTTGAAGTAGCCGGTACAGGAGTTGACGGCAGATCAATGGTAACAAAAAATGACTACCGTTTCCTGCACACACTCGAAAATATGGGACCGTCACCTGAACCAAACCTTACCGTGCTTTATTCATCATCACTTCCTGAAAACTTCAAGAAGTATTCATCTGAAATTTCAATCAAGACAAGCTCGGTACAGTATGAAAACGACGATGTTATGAAACCTGTATGGGGCGACGACTATTCAATCTGCTGCTGTGTTTCAGCAACACAGACAGGTAAGGAAATGCAGTTCTTCGGTGCAAGAGCAAACCTTGCAAAGTGCCTGCTTTACGCTATAAACGGCGGCGTTGATGTAAGAACCCGTGAACAGGTAGGACCTTCTTATCGTCCGATTACATCAGAATATCTCGATTATGACGAGGTAGTTGAAAAATATGACAAAATGATGGACTGGCTTGCAGGACTTTATGTAAATACACTTAACCTTATTCAGTATATGCACGATAAATACTACTATGAGGCTGCTGAAATGGCACTTATCGACACAGATGTCCGCAGAACATTTGCAACAGGTATTGCAGGTTTCTCACATGTTGTTGACTCACTCAGTGCTATCAAGTATGCAAAGGTCAAGACGGTAAGAGATGAAACAGGCATTGTTGTTGACTATGTAACGGAGGGCGACTTCCCACGCTACGGCAACGACGACGACAGAGCAGATGATATTGCTGTATGGCTGCTTAAAACATTCCTTGATAAGATTAAAAAGCACCACACATACAGAAATTCAGAGGCGACAACATCAATTCTTACCATTACATCAAATGTTGTTTACGGCAAGGCAACAGGCTCAATGCCTGACGGAAGAAAAGCCGGAGAACCGCTGTCACCGGGTGCAAACCCAAGCTACGGTGCAGAAAAGAGCGGACTTCTTGCCTCACTTAACTCCGTTGCAAAGCTGCCTTACCACTGGGCATTGGACGGCATTTCAAACACACAGACAATCAACCCTGACGCTCTCGGACACAGTGAAACAGAAAGAGTTGACAATCTTGTTCAGGTAATGGACGGCTACTTTGACCAGGGTGCACATCACCTCAATGTCAATGTATTTGGTCGTGAAAAACTTATCGACGCTATGGAACACCCTGAAAAAGAAGAATATGCAAACTTTACAATCCGTGTTTCAGGCTATGCCGTTAAGTTTATCGACCTTACCCGTGAACAGCAGCTTGATGTTATTGCCCGTACATGCCACGCTACAATGTAATGAGGAATTATGACTGATAACAAAAATATAACAGGATATGTACATTCTCTCGAAAGTTTCGGACTTGTTGACGGTCCCGGTGTACGCTTTGTGGTTTTCCTGCAAGGCTGTGCTATGAGGTGTAAGTTTTGTCACAATCCTGAAACATGGAAATCCGGCGGCGAAGAATGGACAGCCGAAAAACTCTATGAACGGGTTTACCGCTACCATAAATACTGGAAGAACAACGGCGGAATTACCGTCAGCGGCGGCGAACCGCTTTTGCAAATGGAATTTGTCACTGAACTGTTCAGACTTGCGAAAAAAGACGGTGTTCATACCGCTATTGATACAGCCGGACAGCCGTTTTCAGACGACTCTCAGTGGCTTGAATCGTTTAAAGAACTGATGTCGGTTACGGATTTGGTTATTCTTGACCTCAAAGAAATGGACGCCGAAAAGCATAAATCATTAACAGGCTTTGACAACGCCAATATTCTTAAAATGGCACAGTGGCTTTCGGACAACGGACACTCAATGTGGATAAGACATGTTCTTGTTCCGAATCTTACAGATGACGCTGACGGACTGCAAAAAATGCACGAATTTATTTCAGGTCTTAAAACTGTCGAGCGTGTTGAAATTCTGCCGTATCACACTCTCGGAATAATGAAGTGGAACAGCTTAGGCATAAAATATCCGCTTGAAAACACACCAGTACCGACAAAAGAACAGATTGAAACGGCTGAGAAAATCCTGCACACATCAGACTACAATAAATAATATATACAAAAGGACAGTATCCGAGTTTTTCGGGTGCTGTCCTTTTTGCTTTAAATGAAAAATAAATCCGTACTGATAAAAAATTATAAAAAATAATAAAATTTTTTGAACCTTTTTGATTTTCAGCTGTCTTATATTATAGAGGGGTAAAATTTTACTTAATTACCGCTCAATAAAAAATATCGGAGGTAAGCATTATGGACAGGTCAAAAAGAAAGGTTCACGGCAAAAAGTTGTTATCTGTTATGTTGGCAGCACTGACGATTGGTTCAACGGTCGTCACAACAGGCTCGCTAACGGGTGTCAGCATTTCAGCAAGTGCAGTTTCAGACACTGAGGAAATATCAGCAAGCGGTTTTAAGTACGAAACCAACGATGATGGAACAATTACAATTACAGGCTACAATGGCAGTGACGCAGAAGTTTTTATACCATCTGAAATTAACGGGAAAAAGGTTACAGCAATAGGTAGTAGTGCATTTTATGGTTGTAAAAAACTTAAAAGTATAACAATTCCAGACAGTGTTACATCAATAGGCAATTATACATTTGATGGTTGCACAGGACTTACAAGTATAACAATCCCAGACAGCGTTATATCCATAGGAGGGTATGCATTTTCAAGTTGTACAGGACTTAAAAGTGTAACAATTCCTGACAGTGTTACAGAAATAGGTTATAGTGCATTTAGAAGTTGTAAAGGACTTACAAGTGTAACAATCGGCAACAGCGTTACATCAATAGGTGATGGAGTATTTGCAGGTTGTATAGGACTTACAAGCATAGAAGTCAGTAGTAATAACCCGAATTATTCATCACAGGACGGAGTTTTGTTTAACAAAGATAAAACAACACTTATTCAATATCCATGTAAAAAAACAGGAACATATAAAATTCCTGACAGTGTTAAAGAAATAGGTCAGTATGCATTTTCAGATTGTACAGGACTTACAAGTGTAACAATTCCGAACAGTGTTACAGAAATAGGTTGGAACGCATTTTCAGGTTGTACAGGACTTACAAGTGTAACAATTCCTAATAACATTACATCAATAGGTGCCTGTGCATTTGAGGATTGTACAGGACTTACAAGTGTAACACTTTCCAACAGCATTACATCAATAGGTTACCGTGTATTTTACGGTTGTACAGGACTTACAAGTGTAATAATTCCAGATAGTGTTACATCAATAGGTGAAAGTGCATTTTCAGGTTGTACAGGACTTACAAGTGTAACAATTCCAAAAAGTGTTATATCAATAGGTGAAAGTGCATTTTCAGATTGTAGAAAACTTACAAGTGTAACAATTCCGGACAGCGTTACATCAATAGGTAGTAGTGCATTTTTTAGTTGTAAAGGACTGGAAAGTATAACAATCTCAAACAGCGTTACATCAATAGGAAATGATGCGTTTTGTGGTTGTAAAGGACTTACAAGTGTAATAATTCCAGATAGTGTTACATCAATAGGTGACCATGCATTTAACGGCTGTACAGGACTTACAAGTGTAACAATTTCAGACAGTGTTACATCAATAGGTGAATGTGTATTTTTGCATTGTACAGGACTTACAAGCGTAACAATTCCAGACAGTGTTACATCAATAGGTGAAATGGCGTTTTGTGGTTGTACAGGACTTACAAGCGTAACAATTCCAGATAGTGTTATATCAATAGGTGAAATGGCGTTTTGTGATTGTACAGGACTTACAAGCGTAACAATTCCAGATAGTGTTATATCAATAGGTGAAATGGCGTTTGGTAATTGTGAAAGGCTTGAAAGTATAAAAATACCGGACAGTGTTATATCAATAGACGAGTGTGCATTTAAAGATACAGCGTGGTACAATAATCAGCCTGATGGTGTAGTGTATGCAGGAAAGATAGCTTATGATTATAAGGGAGAAATGTCTGAAAATACAACTATCGTTTTAAAAAATGGTACAAAAATTATCAATCAATATGCATTTAATGGTTGTGCAGGACTCACAAATATAATAATTCCTGACAGCGTTACATCAATAGGTGATAGTGCATTTTATGGTTGTACAGGACTTACAAGTGTAACTATTCCTGATAGTATTACATCAATAAGTGAGTCTGCATTTCGTAATTGTACAGGACTTACAAGCGTAACAATTCCAAACAGTGTTACATCTATAAGTGATTATGCATTTTTGAATTGTACAGGACTTACAAGTGTAACAATCCCTGACAGTGTTACAGAAATAGCCTTTGGTGCATTTGTAAATTGTTCAGGACTTACAAGTGTAAAAATATCTGACAGTGTTACATCAATGGCTGATGATGTATTTCGAGGTTGTACAGGACTTACAAGTGTAAAAATATCTGACAGTGTTACATCAATAGGTGATAATGCATTTATGGGTTGTAAAGGACTTACAAGCGTAACAATTCCTGACAGTGTTACATCAATAGGTAGTGGTGCATTTGAATATTGTACAGGACTTACAAGCGTAGTAATTGGCAATGGAGTTGAAGAAATAGGTGGGTTTGCATTTTATGGTTGTACAGAATTTGCAAATATAAACATTCCTGAAAATATAAAAAAATTAGGTGGTGAGGCATTTGGTAATACTGCATGGTACGATAATCAACCTGATGGTGTAGTGTATGCAGGAAATGTAGCTTATAAATATAAGGGACAAATGCCTGAAAATACAAGTATTACTTTAAAAGATGGTACAAAATGTATTGCTAATAACGCATTTTCAAGTTGCAGAAGTCTTACAAGTATAACAATACCTGATGGAGTTTTGTATATAGGTGACGGTGTATTTGGACATTGTACAGGATTGACAGTTATAACAATTCCAGATAGTGTTTTGTATATAGGTAAATATGCATTTGTAGGCTGTAAAGGACTTAAAAATGTAAAAATAGGGAATAGCGTTACATCAATAGATTATCTTGCATTTTCAGATTGTAAAGAACTTACGAATATAACAATTCCAAATAGTGTTACATCAATAGACAACACTGCATTTTTAAATTGTTATAATTTTACTATTTACGGTGTAGAGGGTTCAGTAGCTGAAACCTATGCAAACGAAAACAATATACCATTTATTGTCCTTCTTGATGTAACAATAGGCGATGTCAACAACGATGGTAAGGTAAACATAGCCGACGCACTTCTTATTGCAAGATATGACGCAAGCCTTGAAGTGCTTGACGAAACTCAGCAAAAAGCGGCTGATGTAAACGGTGACGGTTCAGTCAATATCGCTGACGCACTTCTTATTGCAAGATATGACGCAGGACTGATTGATACATTATAAATAGTAACATACACTTTTATTGAAAAAATCATCAATATCATCAATATACTGGTGGCTTTTTCAAAAAATTACATAAAAATTTTTGGATATATTGAATTACAAATAATGTAGATGTATAATACCTTGTGTGATATCGTTTTTTGTGTTGTTTTTGAACATTTCATTTGTGTGTTCGGGAATATCAGGTCAGATGAAATCATACTTGAAAAAGAAAGGTATTTTAAAATGAAAACAGGAAGATTATTCAGCAGTTTGATATTTTGTTTAATGACAGTGTTTTTGTCTGTCTTGTGTTTGAATGTTTCAGCACTTGATGACATTCCTACATATACTGTTACAACGGAACAAAACGACAGCGGAGAGGTTTTGGTATCGGTAACATTCACGCCTGATTGTGCTGCGGCAGGTGATATTGTCATACAGTACAACAAAGAAAAACTTGAACTTGAATCTATGGATAAGGGTTCTGTGCCGACAGCGACTGTTATAACAAATCCCCATTATTCCGATAATTCCGTAAAGGCGGATTTTTTCAGTGTTTATGAAGTTGTAGGCGGATATCCTGAACTCTGTACAATGAAATTCAGATTGACCAAAGGTTCGTTTGAAAAATCCGACATATCGGTTGTTGATTATGATTTGTACGATATAAATGCAAAGCTTTTGTCAGATATAAAAACAACTGAACCTGTATATGTGCAGGGTTGTACTCATCAGAATATTGAAAGTTCAGTAACAAAAGAACCTACCGAATCCGAAAGCGGAGAACAGACTGTTACCTGTCCTGATTGCAGTAAGACTTATACCGAAAAAATACCGTCACTGAAAGAATCACATGTCGTCACTTCAAAATCAGTTTCAGAAAATCCCGACAATAATTCATCAGATACCGTTGAATCATCAGGTGACATTCCGGAAAACAGCGAAATTTCTAATGAAGAACAGCCCACTGTTTCTGCAAGTTCAGATGAACCGTCTGTATCATCTGGTTCAGCCGCTGTGTTGACATCGGATAATAATAATTCAAAAAATACAGAAATCACAAAAGATAATTCAACAACTGATAATTCTGTTAATGCAAATAATTTTATGATTATAATTGTTATTGCAGTAGTATTTGTAATAGCTTTATGCGTCGTTGCGTTAGTGTTGTGGAATAATAAAAAATCAGTCAGGAAAAATAAAGAATAATTATAAATTTTTTGAACCTTTTTATTTTTTGACTGTCTTGTATTATAGAGGGGTAAAATTTCGCTTTATTATTCCTGAAATTGATGAATGATTTATAACAAAAGTATAATTTATTGTTCAATTTTCCGCAAAATATATTGACAAATATCCCCAAATATGTATATTATTTATTTAGGTTATGTTGATTTTATTAACATAAAATATTTTATTTAAGGAGATGCATTAAAATGAAAGTGAAAAGCAAAAAAATTCTCAGTATTATTCTTTCTGCGGCTTGTCTTATGACTATGCTTGTGGTGGGAATGGTAACGGCATCAGCAACCGATGATACCCCGACCTACACTCTTACGACTACCGTTAATGATGACGGAACGGTTGTGACAAGTGTAAAAATAAGTCCCGATGTTGCGGCGTCTGGCAGTATTGAGATTCAGTACAATACTGAAACATTAACAAATCCTGTAATGGAAAAAGGAGAGTTAAAGTCACAGGACTTTGCTATCACACTTAATCCGAAGAAATCTGATAACTCAGTATTTGCAAATTTCTTCGCTACTGCTACTGAGGATATTACAGCAACAGGTGATGCTGAACTTTGTACGGTTTCTTTTAATTTAGTAAATGGTTCATTCTCACCGGACGACATTAAGGTTGTTAAGATGTTTGCAACGAATATTAACGGCAAAACAATTCTTGATGAAACAACGGTTGAACCGAAGTACGAAATCCTTTGCGACCACAAAACAACAAAAACTGTTTTAGCAAGAAAGGCTACTTGTGCAGAAACAGGTATTGAAGAAACTGTATGTGCGGTATGCGAAACAGTTATTTCAACAAAAGAACTTTCTAAAACAGACCATGACTATGACGACGGTGTAGTAACAACAGAACCGACATGTACAGAAAAGGGCATAAAGACCTTTACATGTAAAAACTGCGACGATACATATACAGAAGAAATTTCTGCAACAGGTCATAACTATACAGGCAAAGTAACAACAGAACCAACATGTACAGAAAAAGGTGTAAAAACCTTTACATGTAAAAACTGCGACGATACATATACAGAAGAAATTTCTGCAACAGGTCATAACTATACAGGCAAAGTAACAACAGAACCAACATGTACAGAAAAAG
>JBJFIB010000179.1:0-7090 GCA_051894195.1 Acutalibacteraceae bacterium | reverse complement strand
TAATTCAGGATGATAGGCATCCTTAACTAACCTAAATTTATTATACAAGGAGAATGAAAATGCAATCAATAATTGATTTCTTTATCAGATTATGCTATGCAGATGTAATTGACTGATATAATAAAAATCAACTTAAAGGTCGGGATTTTATAATACCCGACCTTTTATTATTGCCGAAAAATGATTTTTATTAGAATTAAATATGAGTTTATGCGAAAATAATCGGATTTTATAAGAATTTATGCGAATTTAATCGAATTTTATTAGAAATTTATTGAATTTATGCGAAAATAATCATATTTTATAAGAATTTTAAATAATTTATGCGAATTTTTCTATAAATTCCTTGCAAAATTCTTATAAAAAGGGTAAAATAAAATCGGGAGGTGTTTATATGCTTGAAACCGAATTATTAAAGCTGATTGAAGATGTACGCATAAAAAAAGCAGAAAGCAACTATATTGAAGTAAAGTCCGCAAAAAACGGCTGTCCGAAAATCTTTGATACCTTGTCGTCATTTTCAAATCAGCAAAACGGCGGAATTATCATTTTCGGCATTGACGAAAACGACGATTATAATATATGCGGAGTTTATAATGCTTCCGATTTACAGAAAAAAATAATGGAGCAAAGTATGCAGATGGAACCTGTTGTACGCCCTCTTTGTACCGTTGCGGTAATTGACGGAAAAACCGTTGTAAGTGCTGAAATTCAGGAAACAGATAATTTTCAGAAACCTTGTTTTTATAAAGGTGCAGGCAGACTGAAAGGCTCTTATGTCCGTGTTGCAGACGGCGACAGGCTTATGACGGAATATGAGGTTTATAGCTATGAGGCATTCAGGAAGAATATACACGATGAATTGAGAACAAATGAACGGTCAGAACTGAATGATATAAACACCGATGAATACCAATTATATCTTATTAAATTAAGAAAAAACAAACCTCATCTTGCAACGCTCAAAGAATCAGAAATCAATCGTTTACAGGGCTTTGTCACTGATAATAAGCCTACCGTTGCCGCACTTATGCTTTTTGCGGTTTATCCTCAGGCTTATTTTCCTCAGCTTTGTATTACAGCAGTTTCTGTACCGGGCAAAGAAAAAAGTTCAGTCGGCAGTGTCGGAGAAAGATTTATTGATAACAGAAGAATTGAAGGCTCTATATCTCAGATGCTGAACGATACTTTGATTTTTATCAGAAAAAATATGAAGGTAAAAACAATAATAGACCAGAACACAGGTATGAGAAAAGACAAAACGGAATATCCTGTTATCGCCGTAAGAGAACTTGTGCTTAATGCCCTTATTCACCGTGATTACAGTATTCACACGGAGTCAGCACCTATCACCATCACCATGTATTCCGACAGAATGGAAATTGAAAATCCCGGAGGACTGTACGGAAGAATGACGCTTGACGATTTAGGCTATGTTTCAGCGGATACCCGAAATCCTTATATTGCAGGTGCACTCGAAATTATGGGAGAAACCGAAAATCGTTACAGCGGTATTCCGACCATAAGAAGTGCTATGAAAAACGCAAACCTTCCGCCGCCTGTATTTGAAAGCAACAGAGGAGTTTTCAAGGCAATACTTTACAATGAAAGCTCAGTCGCTAATGATAAATCAGACATCAGAAGTCAGATTCTTGATTTTTGTACAACTCCCAAAAGCCGCAGTGAACTTGCAGAAAGATTCAAAGATGATATAACAATAGCATATCTTATGAACAAATATATGAAACCCCTTATAGCCGAAAACAAAATTGCTCTTACCAAGCCAGAATCCCCCAAAAGCAAAGACCAGAAATACTACACTATATAATCAGTGTGGAGAGTGGAGTGTGGAGTGTGGAGTTATTGTTACAGCCATTTTGTGCGTTGAGTCTGAATAAATTGCACTAAAAGTTTACAAAAATTTTTATAATAAATTTCTTGCTATATATTATGTGCAAATGATAATAATATTATTGCAAACGCCGATAAACAAAAATTCAAATAAAATTATTATTTAAAAAGGAGAAATTTATTATGTCAAACAACTCAAACTCAATCAATGTACCCGAAGCAAGACAGGCTATGGAACAGTTCAAGATGGAATGTGCCAACGAAGTAGGCGTAAATCTCAAACAGGGCTATAACGGCGACATCACTGCCCGTCAGGCTGGTTCTGTCGGCGGACAGATGGTCAAGAAAATGATTGAGGCTTACGAAAGAAATATGTAATCCGCTTTTCGATAAATAATCTTAAAAAACGGATTTTCTCAAAACAAGTCAGTTCATAAACGCTGACAGTTAAACACAGCGGTGACAGGTGCAAAAACATCTGCCGCCGCTTTTTTTTCAGAGTGGAGTGTGGAGTGTGGAGAGTGGAGTTAGAAATGAGGAATTATTTATGTTACGGAAAATAACTTCAAATCAGCCGTTAAACTTACGGTAAACACTAATTACGCATTACGAATTACGAATTACGCATTATTGTAACTTTTGTGCCTTTTGAGGAGATAATGTTTTCGTCGTTCATTTTTTTGAGTTCACGCATCATCGCACTTCTGTCAACCGCAAGATAATCGGCAAGGTCAGAAAGCGGTAAAGGCAGCCTGATTGTGGTACTGTCGCTTTGCTGAGATAAAAATTCAAAATACATAAGTAATTTATTTCTTATTTTCCGCTGAGAAAGAACATTTATATGTAAACGGGACTTTGCCGAAGTCGAATAAATTATGTTATTTATGAATTTTAGGTGATTTTGACAGTTTTTTTTGCACTGAGATATGACAAGGTCGTATCTGAAAAATTTTACCGTACAATTTTTTTTTGCAATAATATAGTATAAATTTTCATTCGCATCAAGCGATAAACGGTTTCCGAACAGATTTTGCGGTTCATAATATTCTATGATGCTTTTTTCTCCGTCGGTATTAACGCTCATAAGATATGCAAGCCCATCATACATTATACCGACATTTTCCGACATTGATGTGAAACGCATTATGATGTCGCCCTTTTTATATTTTTTCTCCTCAGAATTAAGGCACAAAAGCGTATCACTTATTTCCCTTTCAGTCATATCACAAAAAACTGAATATTTATTCATTTTATGCTCTCCTATATAGTGTAGAATATTTTTGTGCAAAACGCTATATATTGTATTGTAACATATGAATGTTGCAAATGCAACAGACAAATAAAGGATTTTGAGTTACAATGTATATCGTACCTCAAAATTCGGATTTACCGTAAATATTATATTTACATTATAAACTGATTTCAACAATACAAATTGATAATATAGAAAATAAATTAAATTCAGGAGTGAAATTGATGAAAATAATCAAAAGAAACGGCTCGGAAGAAAACTTTAACGGTACAAAAATTATTGCCGCCGTTACAAAGGCAAACAATGCCTCAGATAAGCAGTATCTTTCAAACGAGCAGATTACGGATATTGCGGAATATGTGGAATACAAATGTATGAAAATGAACCGTGCCGTATCAGTCGAGGAAATTCAGGATATGGTTGAAGATCAGATTATGGCAAAGGGTGCCTTTGAACTTGCAAGAAACTATGTAAAATATCGCTATAACCGTTCACTTGTAAGACGCTCAAACACAACCGACAACAAAATTCTCAGCCTTATTGAGTGCAACAACGAGGAAGTAAAACAGGAAAACTCAAACAAAAATCCTACCGTAAACAGCGTTCAGCGTGACTATATGGCAGGTGAAGTCAGCAAAGACCTGACAAGGCGTATTCTTCTCCCACAGGATATTGTTGAGGCACACGAAAAGGGCATTATACATTTTCACGATTCAGACTATTTTGCACAGCATATGCATAACTGCGACCTCGTAAACCTTGAAGATATGCTCCAAAACGGCACTGTTATCAGCGAAACACTTATCGAAAAACCGCACAGCTTTTCAACCGCCTGCAATATTGCAACACAGATTATCGCACAGGTTGCCAGCAATCAGTACGGCGGTCAGAGCATAAGCCTTGCACATCTTGCACCGTTTGTTCAGATTTCAAGAGAAAAAATCAAGCGTGAATTCCTGCACGAGCTTGAAGAAATGGACTGCATTATATCTCAGGAAAAAATCGACCAGATTGTTGAAGAACGCCTCAAAAAAGAAATTACAAAGGGTGTTCAGACAATTCAGTATCAGGTTGTAACACTTCTTACAACAAACGGTCAGGCACCTTTTGTTACGGTATTTATGTATCTTAACGAGGCTAAAAGCGAGCGTGAGAAAAAAGACCTTGCAATGATTATTGAGGAAACTCTGCGTCAGCGTTATACAGGCGTAAAAAATGAGGCTGGTGCATGGGTTACACCGGCTTTCCCGAAACTCATTTATGTTCTTGAAGAGGACAATGTACACGAGGGCGACCCTTATTATTATCTTACCGAGCTTGCCGCAAAATGCACATCAAAGAGAATGGTTCCCGACTACATCTCAGAAAAGAAAATGAAGGAACTCAAAGAGGGCAACTGTTTCCCTGTTATGGGTTGCAGAAGTGCATTAAGCCCGTGGAAAGACGAAAACGGCAACTACAAATTCTACGGCAGATTCAATCAGGGTGTTGTAACAATCAACCTTGTTGATGTCGCACTTTCTTCCGGCGGCGATATGGATAAATTCTGGAAAATTTTTGACGAAAGACTTGATTTATGCTATCGTGCATTGATGTGCCGCCACAACAGACTCAAAGGCACACTGTCTGACGCTGCACCTATCCTCTGGCAGTACGGTGCAATTTCAAGACTGAAAAAAGGCGAACCTATCGACAAACTTCTGTACGGCGGTTATTCGACGATTTCACTCGGATATGCCGGTCTTTGCGAATGTGTAAGATATATGACAGGCAAATCTCACACAGACCCCGACGCAACGCCTTTTGCACTCGATGTTATGAAACATATGAACAATGCCTGCGACAAATGGAAAGAAGAAACCGACATCGCATTCGGTATATACGGCACACCGCTTGAAAGCACAACCTACAAATTCGCAAAATGCCTGCAAAAGCGTTTCGGCATAATCAAGGGCGTTACCGACAAGAACTATATCACAAACAGCTATCATGTTCATGTTACTGAGGACATCAACGCTTTTGAAAAGCTGAAATTCGAGTCGCAGTTTCAGGCACTCTCGACAGGCGGTGCAGTAAGCTATATTGAAGTTCCGAATATGCAGGACAATATTCCGGCTGTTTTACAGGTTATCAGATTCATCTATGACAACATTATGTATGCCGAACTCAACACAAAGAGCGACTTCTGTCAGGTTTGCGGATATGACGGCGAAATACAGATTGTCAAAGACGAGGACAACAAGCTCGTATGGGAATGTCCGAAATGTCACAACCGTGACCAGTCAAAGATGAATGTTGCCCGCAGAACCTGCGGATATATCGGCACTCAGTATTGGAATCAGGGTCGCACACAGGAGATTCAGGAAAGGGTAATGCATCTTTAATTATGAATTACGGTGAAATAAAAAAATGCGATATTGCAAACGGCGAGGGTGTTCGGGTTTCACTCTTTGTTTCAGGCTGTACTCATCACTGCAAAGGCTGTTTTAACAGTGAAACATGGGATTTTAACTACGGTAAACCGTTCACTGACAACACACAGCAGGAAATACTGAACGCACTTGCACACGAATATATAAACGGCTTGTCGCTTTTAGGCGGCGAACCGTTTGAAATACAAAATCAGCGTGTACTTCTCCCATTTGTTCAGAAAGTCAAAAAATTTTTCCCCGACAAGACAATATGGTGCTACACAGGCTATACCCTCGACAAAGACCTCATAAAAGACGGAAAGGCTTACTGCGAATGTACGGAAGATATGCTTGAATGTATTGATATTCTTGTTGACGGTGAATTTGTCGAAAGCCTGAAAGATATATCTCTTGTTTTCAGAGGCTCGTCAAATCAGCGTATCATTGACATCAAAAAATCCGCTGAAACAAACACAATCGTCCTTTGGCAGAACAAAAGCAGACAAATATAAAACACAAACGGCAGACATCAAACAATTATGATGTCCGCCGTTTATTTTTGTACTTAATCAGCATATCATTCATTATACGGAATACGGAAATAGTCAAGGTATTTTTTGAACTTATCCTGAGCCGCAAGACAGGTATCAATAAGATAACCTTTTTCCGATTTCCATTCGTGCAAGCCACGATAATAAAACATTTTTAAATCATCATCTATGATGAACGGAACAATATTATTACGCAAACACTCTTTGAAAAGAATAAGCCGTCCCACTCGCCCGTTGCCGTCCTGAAAAGGATGAACCGACTCAAAATTATAATGAAATTCAATCAGTTCATCAAATGTTATTGACTTTTGTCTGTTGTATGTGGTGAGAAGTGCTTTCATACGCTCAGAAACCTGTTCGGGAAGTGCGGTTTCCATACCGCCGACTTCATTCGGCAATTTTTTATAGTCACCAACAGCAAACCAATCCTTGCGTGAATCACTCGTACCGCTTTTCAGCGTAAGGTGCAGTTGTTTGATAAACTTTTCGCTCAAAGGCTGATTTGCATTGTCAATCACCATATCAATGCATTTAAAGTGATTAGCCGTTTCAACAATATCATCAACATTAAGTGCCTTGTCGGTTATTCCGATTGTATTAGTTTCGTATATATATCTTGTCTGTTCGTGAGTAAGTCGACTGCCCTCGATATGATTTGAATTATATGTCAGCTCTATCTGTATTTTGTGATAAATACCGCCTTTGATTTTTCCGATTTTTTCGGCTTTCAGCACTTCAAGAAGTGTTGTAGGTTTATCGTTCTTTTTGTTGATACGCTCGGGGCGTTTTGCGTTTTCGGGAATATTCCAAGTCTTGCCCGTCAGAAAAGCGTCGGGTATTTTTCCTGCGGCACAATAATTGCGTACCGTACGCTCGGATATATTCCATTTTTCAGCCATTTCTGCAACAGATAAATATTTCATACTGCACCACCTTGTGATATAAGTATAACACATTATCGGCAAGAAATCAATAAACTATGCACTGATATTTTTATGTTTTTGCCGATAGCGGCAAGGTTGTTT
>JBJFIB010000178.1:0-7100 GCA_051894195.1 Acutalibacteraceae bacterium | reverse complement strand
TTTTAATAAAATCTTTTATAAATTTTATTGTTTTTAATATTTTTTATAGCGTAAATAGTTTGTCGTATTTTTGAATTTATATCGGGTGAAAATATTAACTTTAAGTTATATAAAATAATACTGATAGTATAATATACTTAATGTATTATATATGGAGATGATATTATGTCGAATGTAAAAATATATGTTTCTAAGAAAACATTGGGAATAATACTTGCTGTATGTCTTGCGATTCTTGCTTTTACGGCATATATGGGAATAGGCAACACAATAAAATACAATAACTTTGTGCCTGTTGACGCTGAAATTATGGATATAGGTTTCTATGGCGACGGAAACAGCGACTGTAAGCTTTATTTAAAATATGAATATGACGGCAAGGAATATACATCAAAAAAGGAATTGCGTAGTGTGGGTGACCTCAGAACAGGCGATACAATCACCATAAGGTGCAACCCGAATAATCCGTATGAAATAAACGACGATTACGGTACAAGCGGATATATAATTGTGTCATGTTTTCTTGCGGTTTTTTCTGCCGGGCTTATAATCGGTATTATAAAAGGAAAACCAAGCCGAAAAGTGCCGGTTCAGGATTATCCTGATTATTTTATGAGAAGATGATGCTAAAAGAACAGTATAACATATAAAAGTTTGAGTTCAATCTTTTAAAACGGTTGACTCAAACTTTTTTATTTATGCTTTAACTTATGGTTGAGATTTATCGTTTACTTTATGTCTGTTTTTCATTTTAACAAAAACTTTTCCCTGTTCAACAAATATTTCTCTCTGTTCTATGGGTATAGAGCGAAAAACACGCAATAGTTCATTTTCAAGATTTTTATCTGTTGTCTGATTTGGCATATCAAGAAGATAATCCACTGATACATCAAAGTAAATCGCAATCTTTTTTAATGTATCAAAATCCGGTTCACGCATATTCTGAACATAGCTACTTATAGTTGACGGTGCTATATTTAATGTTGCAGCTAAATCTTTTTGTGTTATATTTTTTTCCTCTATAAGTGCTTTTAATTTATTGCCGAGTTTCATTGACTTCACCTCAATCATAATAATATATGTATAATCAAAAATTTTTTCTTAAATCCACAAAACGAGTTGACAAAACTCAATTCGTGAATTATAATACAATCAATAATTATTTTTTATTCAAGGAGGAGCAAGTATGAAGAAAAAGGTTTTTGGGGTTATCGCAATAGCGATAATTACAACGGCAATCTTTGCAGGTTGTACACACACATTTACTTGTGGCTTATGCGGCAAGTCGGTAAATGAATCGGGTCACAAATACGAAGTTCTCGGACAAGAAATTGAAATTTGTGACAACTGCTATGATGGTTTGCAGTCAATAACAAAATAAGGGGGAGTTAAAATTGTATTGCAAAAAATGCGGAAGTGAAATGAAAAATGGCACTGAATTTTGTCCTCAATGTGGAACAGCGGTCAAAACAACAGAAAGTAGAAATGTTAATTCAACAGACAATGGTAACAACAATGTTGTTGCTTACTCTGAGCAAAATATCGTTCCGAAAGAACCGAAACAAAAGCAGATATTTTCTTTAATTATTGCAATCGCAGGC
The DNA here is from genome assembly GCA_051894195.1 of Acutalibacteraceae bacterium. Taxonomy (GTDB): domain Bacteria; phylum Bacillota; class Clostridia; order Oscillospirales; family Acutalibacteraceae; genus UBA1213. Next base: position 5,499 of record JBJFIB010000178.1, on the reverse strand, counting down.
ATACAGGTATTACTTACAATTTTATGGTTTACTGATGTTGTTATTGGAAGTTACTCGTTTGTCAGCAAGCCGATGTCAATGTCGTCAGAACCTGTGGTGGATATTATTACGGTCGGGTTGGGAATTTTATCTGTGTTTTCAGCGTTGCAATATTTGTATAAAAGAAATTATACTAAACGCTATAAAGGAATTATGAACATTATATCTGCCGGTTGGTCAGTGTTCTGGATAATTGCCGCTATTCTTTCATCTTCACATGGTACAACATATCAGTTGACATTTTTAGGAGTGCTTTTTATTCTTTGCGGAGTTGCAATTATTATTTTGTCCTTTTTGGTTTCTTCAAAAACAAAACAAACTGTCTGAAAATTAAGGAGGAACAATAATATGCATAAAAAAATTAAAACCTTTTTAATGTTTATTTTGTCAGTAACTTTTGTATTTGTTTTTTCAGCTTGTGGAAGTAATAGTACAGCTGAAAACAGCATAAATAATATGTATGAGTACTCAGATATGTCAGATAAAGAAAGCAATGATACTACCGCTAATCAAAATACCATTGACCCATTTGATGGATTGGAAGTACAGTTTGACGGAATCTCACCATACTGTAAAATATCCTTTAATAATTCAAAATGCAGTGCAGATGTTCAGAATAATGTGGTGTATTCGGTAAGTAAGGATGATATAACTACATCAGGCAACTTTAAGAAAAATGAAGATGTTACGGTTTATGCGTTTTTATCCCCTCAAAGTCAATTAAAAGACGGTAAAAAAGTTACATATCATTTAAGTAATACAGAAAAGACATATACGGTCAAGGATGTTCCTGAATATATAACAGAAATTACGGATGATATGAATTTTGATGAATTCAAGACTGAACTGAAAGATTATTATGACAGCATTACAGCTTGGAAACAAGCGGATTATTGTGTGTTTGGAACACCTTCCGGATATTTTGTATCCAGTTCGGACAAAAAAACATATGATACATATTTTAGTTGTCTTAAACCAAATAAATATGATGCATTTTCTGATAAGGTATGTTTCAATAAAATAAATATTATGTATTCGGTAAAAATTGCTAATACATCATATGATTCATATTCAACATTTGATCCGACACCGGGTAAATACTATACTCAATATTTTACAATATATGCAGAAAATGTAATCAGGTATCCTGACGGTAAAATAGGTTGGGGTAAAAAAGATCCGGCTTCTCTTGAATTTGATTATAGCATAAATGGAAATAGTCTTAATGATTTAACCAATGATGAAATAACATCTAAAAAAGATAGCTATAATGTAAAAAAAGTTAAAGCGATAAATGTAGAAATCTGACAGACTTTGATGAGGTGATATTATTATGAAAAAAAGTTTAATAAGGTTGTTTTCGTTATTTATCGGTGCTGTTCTTTTATTGTCTTTGGGTGCATGCAATAGCAATAAAAAAACTGTAAGAAATGTTACAGAGAGTTCCCCGTCAAACAGTATAGTTGGGAAATATTCAGGACGAATGGGAAGTACCCTTAAAATTAACGATGACGGTACTTGTAAGTATTGGGATTGTGGAAATGGTACTGCCAGAGAAGGTACTTGGGAAATCAAAGGTGATAAAATAACATTTCATAAGTGCTATTCTTCTGACTTGTTTGCGGATATAAGTGATTTTGATGGGTCTTTTGTCCTTGAATGTAAATCTATGATGTGGGCAAATGAAAGATTTACTAAATCATCTTGAATGAATATCTGAAAAATACATATTTTAATTTTCAACAAATGTTAAACCGCATTATTACTGAAATACCAGTGATAATGCGGTTTTTGCTTGTGATTTGGGTATTTTAAAAGGGGAAAACCTTTGTCAAAGGTTTTCCCCTCATTAAGTTTATTTATTTCTTTACGATATTTTCAATACGCTGTGCAAGACTCTTGCTGTCAAGACCGAATTCCTCGATAAGACCGAGTGCTGGACCGCTGTGACCGTAGGTGTCTTCAATGCCTATTCTTGTTACAGGTACAGGGCAGTTTTCGCTTGTTACGGAACATACAGCCTCGCCGAGTCCACCGATGATGTTGTGTTCCTCAATAGTGATAATTCTGCCTGTTTCCTTTGCGGCTTTGATGATGATGTCCTTGTCAATAGGCTTGATTGTGTGCATATTGATAAGTCTTGCGTTAATGCCCTTTTCTTCAAGTGCTTTAACGGCTTTGAGAGCCTCATATACAACAAGACCTGTTGCAATAACGGTAACATCATTACCCTCGTGGAGTGTTATGCCCTTGCCGATTTCAAAATTGTAGTTTTCGGGGTCATTAAAGCTGTCGATTGCAAGACGGCCAAGTCTGATATATACAGGACCGTTATATTCATAAGCGGCTTTTACAGCGGCTGTCATTTCGTAGTGGTCAGCAGGGTTAAGTATAACCATACCCGGAATTGTTCTCATAAGAGCTATATCCTCACAGCACTGATGTGTTGCACCGTCTTCACCGACAGAAATACCGGCGTGTGAACCTGCAATTTTTACATTGAGATGCGGATAGCCGACAGAGTTTCTTATCTGTTCATAAGCACGACCTGTTGCGAACATAGCGAATGATGCGGCAAAAGGAACTTTTCCTGCGGCTGCAAGACCGGCTGCAACGCCTATCATATTGCCCTCGGCAATACCGCAGTCAAAGAAACGGTCAGGATATGCTTTTTTGAATATATCGGTTTTTGTTGCGGCTGCGAGGTCAGCGTCAAGAACTACTATATCAGAGTGTTCCTTTGCAAGCTCACAGAGTGCAAGACCAAAACTTTCTCTTGTTGCGATTTTTTTACTTTCTGCCATTATTTTTCTGCCTCCAATGCTTTAAGCTGTGCGTTAAGCTCGTCCATAGCTACCTGATACTGTTCTGCATTAGGTGCTTTTCCGTGCCAGCCTACCTGATTTTCCATATATGAAACGCCCTTGCCCTTGATTGTTGTGGCAATAATTGCGGTTGGTTTGCCCTTGATTGTTTTTGCCTTGTTGAGTGCGGTTTCGATTTCTTCAAAGTCATTACCGTTGATTTTGAGAACTTCAAAGCCAAAAGCCTCGAATTTCTTGTCAAGCGGTTCAAGACCTGCAACCTCGTTTACATTTCCGTCAATCTGCAAGCCGTTAAAGTCAACGATAACGCAGAGATTGTCGAGATTATGGTGAGAAGCAAACATACAAGCCTCCCATACCTGACCTTCTTCACATTCGCCGTCGCCGAGCATTGTATATACTCTGTAAGAGGCGTTGTCGAGCTTTCCTGCCATAGCCATACCACAAGCGGTTGATATACCCTGTCCGAGTGAACCCGAACTCATATCAATACCCGGTGTATGTTTCATATCAGGGTGTCCTTGTAACATAGCACCGATATGGCGGAGCGACTTGATTTCTTCTGTCGGGAAAAATCCTTTGAGTGCAAGTGCGGCATAAAGTCCGGGACAGCAGTGACCTTTTGACAGAACAAAGCGGTCACGGGAAGGATCCTTTGGATTCTTTGGATCGACATTCATTTCTTTGAAATAGAGGTAGGTAAATAAATCAGCAGCAGAAAGCGAGCCGCCCGGATGACCCGATTTTGCGTTAAATACTCCCTCAATAGTCCATTGTCTTACTTTACAGGCAGTTTTTTTCAGTTCCAAAAGTTCTTGATTGTTCATTCTGATTTCGTTCCTCCGATTCAAGATAATTTGAATGTAGTTTATACAAAATACCGAATATTTTTACGGTTAAGATTATAACACAACCGTATTTCTCGATACTTCTTTAAAAGAAAAAAGATAAAGCCGATAAAATCAATTTTTACTTTTTGTCGGTTTTTTTGTTATTGTTTGCTGACGGATTGTTATTTGTGGAATGTCTGGGCTGAGTTCTGACGGTGTGCTTAGTATGAATTGTTGTAGCGATAACAAGCACGATAGCCACAACACCGACAGTTATAAGTACAAGTCCGATAAACAGATATATCCATGTATCGTTAGAATCATCGGAAGTGTCGAGGTTATCCTTTATGCTTTTGAAGTCGCCGTCATTTGCAGTTGAGGAGTTATCCTTTTCGGTGCTTGTGTGGAATGTTGAGTTAAGATTTTCTTCAACTTTCTCCCAGTCCTTTGAGGTCAGCTCGGAAGTATCTATTGATGACAGAGATACTTCACTGCTTTCCTCCTCACTGACTGACGACGGTTCATAGTAGTTGCCGTATTCGTCATATTCTGCGTTTACTGAGATACCTGTCGCCATAATCAATGTTATTATTACACTGAAAAGTACAAAGATACTTGTTTTTCTTTTTTTATTCATAACTTTTTAGTTCCTTTCGGATATAAAATCACCAGAAACAAAAATTTCCGTCTGATTTTTATAATATCATAAAACAACGCCATATTACAACATTATATTGAATTTTTCTGCAATTTTTTGAACCAATTTTAATTCTGCATTAAAATATCAAGTATTTCCTCAAAGCAAACGCCCTCTTGTGACGGAATGTTCATCTCGTCGGAAAGTTTTATTGCACGGCTGACAAAATCAGCGGCTTTTTTTACGGAAGTAATAAGGTCTGTTCCGTTTACTGCGTTAGCGGCAATTATTGAGGCGAAAACATCACCTGTACCCGCACGCTGTTGTCCGACATTATCGCTTTTCAAAAGGCAGTATTTACCGCTGTTTTCATAGACAAAGTTGCATATACTTTTTCCGTCGTTTATGCCGGTTATGATTATGTTTTTGCAACCGATGGAATGAAGTTTTTGTGCAATTCCGAGAAGTGAATTTTCGTCCGAGATGTTTTCACTGTACGGTGTGTCCGAGAGAATACAAGCCTCTGTAATATTCGGCGTAATTATATCCGCAAGCGGCACAAGATCTTTCATACGCCGACAAAGTTCATCATTATATGTTGCATAAGTACAGCCGTTGTCACCCATTACAGGGTCGATTATTACGGTTGTATTTTTATTTGAAAAATGATTTATGAAGTCGGTGACAATCTGAATTTGCCGTACAGAACCGAGAAATCCTGTATAAATTCCGTCAAATTCAAGACCGAGTTTTTGCCATTTTGAGTAGTAAATCTGCATTTTGTCGGTGTAATCATCAAAATAATAGTCGCTGTATCCCGTATGATTTGAAAAAACAGCCGTAGGTAATGCACAACATTCTATTTTCATAGCTGAAATTACAGGAAGTGACACCGTCAGCGAACAGCGTCCGAAACCTGAAAAATCATTTATTACCGCCATTTTCTTTTGTCTTTTCAATGAATATATGCACCGCCGTTCTTTTAAAATTCCGTTAAATTCAAATATATAATAGTATAACTTTATTTTTGTGTCAAATTTATTTTTGAGTTAATCATTTATCGTTCAAAATCGGATAACAAAACTGTACACTAAAATTTTGTACAAACTGGTTATTTTAATATGTACAGGTGTGCTGTATCATTTTGTCTGTAAAATATTATTTTTAG
>JBJFIB010000177.1:0-7116 GCA_051894195.1 Acutalibacteraceae bacterium | reverse complement strand
GGCTTCTGTGTATAATCCCGGCATATTTCTCTCTCCTTTACAAATTTATGATTTTTTCAAATAACATATTAAAAACAATAATTTAGCGGCTTAAATATCAATTTCTGAAACATCAAGCTCGCCTGACATAAGTTTTGGTAATAAGCTATCACGCAATAATTCAAGCCTTGTATTTTCGCAATTATTAGCTGAAATTATGTTGTGCATAGGTTCGCAAATACTGATAAAATTATCTATTTTCTGAGTTGATGGTATGTTCACTGGAATAGCATTTAATATTCCTTGCGTCATTAGCGGTTGACCTGTGCCGATGTGTCGAGATGGTAACGCTGCGTTTTTTAATAAATAGTAAATGAATAACTGTGATTTTTCATTCTTACTTTTTGCTTGAATAGCATTATCACTTATCCAACATTTACCTAAACAAAGAAATGTATTTCCGCAATACGCACCAACTCTACCTATAATAACACAGTTTTCAGCGTTTACTTGATTGGTATATGATAAAATCCCATTTCCGCCATATACAGGCACTTTGCCAGAAGTTTCTGGGCGTTTTTTTCCATTTGAAAATGTAATCAATGTTTTGAGTGTTTCTGAAGTATCTGCATCAAATATTTGAGGAAAAGTATTTTCAAAAATTGCCTGAGCTTGCTGTTCTAAATTATTGTTTAACCTCACTTTCTTTATTTTTATATATAAAAAAGAAGGCAAAACTCATACAAGTCATTACCTTCTCTTTTGGCAAAACAAAAAGGACTGCCAATTCATATTTCTTTATGAACTGACAGTCCTGTTATTTGATATTTAATTTCTTTATAAATCTTATGCACCAAAAGATGCAACTGCAAAGGCAGTGATAAAATTTGCTTTCAGAAAAAGCCTGACACCAGAATATCAATGATGATACGGTGCAATAACAAATATTATTGCAATCAATCAGTGACCAAGGCCCTGAAAACACTCATACAGAGCGAATTTATTACCAGATGAGTATATTATATGATTTGAACATAGGCTTTTCAATATATTAAAATGTTGTTATTCTACACAAAAATAAGACGGCGAAAACGAGTAACATAAACCTACAAAGCAGATTGTTTATAAAAAGAAAGCATAAAAAGCGGTTTGTATATTAAGCATTCACAGCTTGCAAAGAAATGAATATGTACTAAAAGTAAAATTAACAAAGAAATTACCCTGAGTATAAAAAATAGCGGTAGATAGTGTATGCAATAAAATATTTGATGACGGCTCAAAATGCTTTTTATCCGAACCGTATTATAATAATCTTACTGTTTATCAAGAAGCAGCCACAAAAAATCAAACGGTTTCAGATTTGCCTTGATACCGCTGATTTTTTTATTGCTGAATAAATTTTTTCCGCTTTTGAAGCCGTTGAAATATACCGTCTGCTTGTCGCCGCTGAAATTAAAATATGCAAGCAGTTTTTGATTTTTGTATTCTCTGTAAACTCCGAGTATGCTGTCTGAGCCTGTACAAACGGTGTTGAATTCAGCCAATGTATTGAATACCTCATTTTTCTCTCTTATATCTTCAAGCCTTTTGACGCTTTCAAAGATTTTACCCTGTAAAGTTGACGAGTCGTTGTGTGCCTCAGCAAGAGTCCAATCAAATTTTCCTCTGTGCAGATAGCGGCTGTCAGCACTTTTGTCCGGATTATTGTGATAGGTGTAATCGTTGAACTGACCTGTTTCGTCACCGCTGTAAAGAACCGGTATTCCGCTTTGTGTCAGCATATATGCATGAAGCATAATATCACAGTCAATAGCTTTTTTAAGACGGTCATTATCCTTGTCTGCAAGTGCTGTTTCAATTCCGCACAGACTTGCCGTTGTGCCGCAAAGCCGTGCATCTCCAAGCCTCGGATCATCATTATACAGCTCACCCCTTGCGTTACTGCCGGGGAATTTACCTGTAAAATAATCGTTGAGAAATTTCTTATGCGGTATCTCGGAGATTCCGAATTGTCTGAGCCATTCATAATCAAGTCCCCAGCCTATATCATCGTGACAGCGAAGATAATTCAGAAAAACATAATTTTTGGGCAGCTCTGCAAGCTTGTCCATCTGCCGTTTCAGAAGTCTTACATCTCTTGTTGCAACTGTGTGCCATGTGCTTGCCATAGTTGTGACATTGTAAAGCATATGACATTCCGGCTTTTCCACTGTTCCGAAATACGGTACAACCTTTGAAGGCTCCATTACTACCTCACCTAAAAGCAGTACAGACGGACAGACAATCTCCGTTATCATTCGCATCATACGCACAATGGAATGTACCTTGGGTAGATTGCGGCAGTTTGTGCCGAGTTCCTTCCAGATGTACGGAACAGCATCAAGCCTGATAACATCAATACCTCTGTTTGCAATATAAAGCATATTTCCGACCATATCGTTGAATACTACACAGTTGGCATAATTCAAATCCCATTGGTAAGGATAAAAGGTTGTCATTACAATTTTTTTGCAGTCATCAAGATAAGTAAAATTTCCTGGTGCAGTTGTGGGAAATACCTGTGGAACTGTCTGTTCAAACTGATTGGGATAATTCCAATCATCAAAGAAAAAGTATCTTTTTTGTGCCTCGGCATCGCCATTTCTTGCTGCTTTTGCCCACTTGTGTTCTTCACTTGTATGATTCATAACAAAGTCAAGGCAGCAGCTTATTCCGTTTTTGTGACATTCGGTTGTCAGGCTTTCAAGGTCAGTCATTGTGCCGAGTTCCGGCTGAACTTTACGAAAATCAGAAACCGCATAACCTCCATCGCTTTTTCCTTTTGGTGATTCAAGCAACGGCATAAGATGAAGATAGTTTACTCCACATTCCCTGATATATTCAATTTTGCCCTTTAATCCGCTAAGATTATCGGCAAAGGCATCAACATACAACATCATTCCGACTATACCGTTTGTTTTATACCAATCGGGATTTTGCTCTCTTTCACGGTCAAGCTTTTTCAAAGCATTGCTTCTGTCTTTGTAATAACCATAAAGCGAATCGCACAGCCATAAAAAAGCGTTCATATCATTGTTATAAAGCTCGCAGTAAAGCCATTTCAGCTCGTCATAATGCTTTTCAAGGCGTTTTACAAATTCATTTTCCCATTTTTCAGAATGTTCCATTGTAAGTCCTCCTTTGCCGTAAATTCAGGTATTTATGAAGCAAATTCCTTGATTACTTCTTTGATTTCTTCGAGCTTATCACCCTCGGCGTTAATACGCAGCAATACAGGTTTAGACAAATCAATGCTGAATATTCCAAGGATTGATTTTGCATTGATTATGTATTTTCCACATATTATCTCAAAGTCCTCATCAAAATTGGAAATTGTTGCAACGAATTTTTTTACACTTTCAATCGTTCCCAAAGATATATTCATTTCAAGCATGGTTATTCTTCCTTTCTCCTATAAAGCTTAAAACATCAGATTTTTCCGGCATTACTTTAAGTGCACCCTTGCGGGTAGTAATTATTGATGATGCGGCATTTGCAAATTCAAGCATACCATATAGTTTCTGTTCATCAAGGCTGTCAAGTCCGTTTTCCAGAACAGTGTCAAGCACACATGCCATAAATGTATCACCTGCACCTGTTGTTTCGATTGTGTCATCTCTTAAAAACGGGGCACATTCGACCTTTAAATCCTTATAATAAGCCTTACTTCCTCTTTTTCCCATTGTGGCACATATAAGACTGATGTTATATGTTTCTCTGATACACTGTATGCCTTTGTCAATGTCGTCTGTACCTGTTAAAAATTCAATCTCATCGTCCGATATTTTGAGAATGTCACACTGGCTTAAACCGTAATGTATTTTCTCTTTTGCTGTTTCAAGGTTGTCCCACAGCGGAGGGCGAAGATTCGGGTCAAACGATATAATTGCACCGGCATTTTTGGCAATTTTTATTGCTGCTATTGTTGTAGCTTCAATATTCGGTTCGGTCATTGACAGAGTTCCGAAATGAAATATTTTTGAAGAGTTTATCAGTTCTGCATCAATCTCTTCTGCTCTGAGCATCATATCTGCACCCGGATTTCTGTAAAACGAGAAACTTCTGTCGCCGTCCGCAGCAGTGTGGACAAACGCAAGCGTTGTCGGCACCTTATTATCCATAAGCAGATTGTCAGTATTTATACCCTGATTGCTCACTGTGTCTTTAAGCATTTTTCCAAAGGAATCGTTGCCTACCTTGCCGATAAATGCCGTATGCCTGTTGAGCTTTTGGAGCATAGCAAGCACATTACAGGGAGCACCGCCGGGGTTTGCCTCGAACAGTTGGTTTTGCTGATTACTCACGCCGTTCATTGTAAAGTCAACAAGAAGCTCACCAAGAGCCGTTACATCAAATTTTTTCATTACAAATCCTCCTACTTTGTCTGAATATCGAATTTTTCTATATTCAAAATAGCCTTACCGTCGCATTTAAATATTATATCATCAGCTTCAAGCGGTGTATAGAGTGTCGTGCTGAAAGTCTGACAGCCGTCGTTTACAAACAATTCGGCTGAGAATTTGTCAAGTATCAGGCGAAGTCTGAGGGTTTTCTGAGGCTTTTCAAGTTTCATTTTTCTTTCGCTGACTGAGTCCCTTATCATACCTGAATATGTTCTGTCAAATTCAATACTTTGCTCCTCTTTATTGTAGGTAAAGCAAGAGGTATATTCTTCATTATGTGCAAAGTGGATTGAAAGGCACCTGAAATCACCTGACAGTACCTCTGCTGATAAATCAATAACCCTGCCATTTATCCCCTTAAAGCTACACTCACCAGATATTTCCGTGTTTTGATAAGCAGTGTGATTTGTGCGGTAATTTTCAAGCTCACGAACAGGACTTTGATATATATGCCCGTCAATAAGCCTGAGTTCTCTTGGTATTGTCATCATACCGTTCCACCTTTGTTCTGCCGGCTTGATATTTGAATCCCATGACTGCATCCACGCTATCATAATTCTTCTGCCGTCATTTGTTAAAAGCGTCTGAGGTGCGTAAAAGTCAAGACCGTAATCCAGTAAAACGCCATCGCCACAGTCAAATTTACAGTCCTTTTTGTCATACTGTCCGGCAAAGTATATGGAGTGGTTGCCGTTATAGAATTTATGTTTATAGGCTCTCATATCCTGAGGAGAAACTATCAAAACATTTTTGCCGTCAAGCCCGAAAAAATCTGGACATTCCCACATTTTACCGTATCTTCCGTTATTTTCTGCAAGCACGGTTACATACTGCCAGTTTCTCAGGTTTTCTGATTTGAATAACAAAACCTGACCAAGACCATCGCTTTTTCTGTTGCCTGCAACAAGATAAAACATATCGTTATCATACCAGATTTTAGGGTCACGGAAATCCTCACGGCTGAAACCCTCCGGCAGCATATTTCCGTCGATAATGGGGTTGTTTTCATATTTTTTGTAGCTGACTCCGTCGCCAAAAGCAAGACACTGATTCTGAGAAATCTGCTTTTTGTCATTTACTATCTTTTCAATCAGTCCCGTATATACCAAAGCGTGCCCCTCGTCTGTTTCAATCGCACTGCCCGAGAAACAACCGTTTGCGTCATAGCTTTCATCGGGTGCAATAGCAACAGGCAAGTCCTCCCACTTTATGAAATCGCAAGAGGTACAATGTCCCCAATGCATAGGTCCCCATACATCACTGTAAGGGTGATACTGATAAAACAGATGATATTTATTCTGATATACCGAAAAGCCATTAGGGTCGTTTATCCAACCGACCGGAGCTGTGACATGAAAGGCAGGTCTTTGTTCCGGAGGCACTTTGTTTTCGCTGATATAGATGTTCGCTTTTTCTGTTTTGTTCATATAAAACACAACCTTGTATTATATTGATTTCTCGGTTTCTTTATCAAAGAAGTGCATTTTATGCGGCATGAACACAAACTCGACCTTGTCCCCGACCTGACATATCTCATACTTTGACACTCTGGCTACCGTTTGAGCCCCACCGAACTGAAAGTACAGATTATTTTCGTTGCCCATAATTTCCGTATTTTCAACAACCGCCTGTTGTTTGTTTTCTTTATAAACATCTATATTCTGGCTATCGAATTTAATATCCTCTCCCCGAATACCGAGAGTAAGCTCACCTTTATGTGCTGACAGCTTTTCTGCTGTTGCCTTTGGTAATGTGATTTTATTACCGTCTGTAAATGTCATTACATTGCCCTTGATTGTAACATCGTAGAAATTCATCTGAGGCGAGCCTATAAAACCTGCAACAAATTTGTTTTGAGGATGCTCATAAAGCTCCATCGGCTTGCCAACCTGCTGAACAACTCCGTCTTTCATAATAACAATACGGTCAGCCATTGTCATAGCTTCAACCTGATCGTGAGTAACATAAATTGTCGTACTTCCAAGGCTGCGATGCAGCTTGCTTATCTCGTTTCTCATACTTACACGCAGCTTAGCGTCAAGGTTTGACAGAGGCTCGTCCATAAGGAATACCTTTTGATCCTTTACAATCGCTCTGCCCAGTGCGACTCTCTGCCTTTGTCCACCCGAAAGATTTTTAGGCTTTCTGTATCTGTATTCTTCAAGACCCAGAATATCTATTGCCCAGTCAACCTTTTTCTTGATTATGTCCTTAGGCACCTTCATATTTTTCAGTCCGTATGAAATGTTTTTCTCTACTGTCATATGGGGATAAAGAGCATAGTTCTGGAATACCATTGAAATTCCTCGATCTCTCGGTGCAACCTCGTTCATCTTTACGCCGTCAATATAAAGCTCGCCGCCGCTTATTTCCTCAAAACCTGCTATCATTCTGAGGGTTGTTGATTTTCCGCAGCCTGACGGTCCTACAAAGGCTATAAATTCCTTTTCGTCAATTTCAAGATTAAAATCGGTAACTGCATTTTTATTTGAATTAGCATATTTTTTGCAGATGTTTTTTAACTCTATAAAGCTCATAAATTAGCCCTCCTTAGATCCTGTCGATACTACGCCCTCTACTATCTGCTTTGAGAAGAACGAGTATATTATAATAACCGGTATAGTAAGAAATATTATTAAAAAAACAGACATTTACACTTTATAAAAATTATTGTATAGTAATTATATAAGGAAAG
>JBJFIB010000176.1:3039-7178 GCA_051894195.1 Acutalibacteraceae bacterium | reverse complement strand
TTCATACATTCGATTGTACGCATATTGTGCAGTCTGTCGGCAAGTTTTATGATGATTACACGAATATCGTTTGACATAGCGATAAGCATTTTGCGGATATTTTCCGCCTGTTGTTCTTCTCTTGATGAATAAGGAATTTTTCCGAGTTTTGTAACGCCGTCAATGAGTTCGGCAATTTCTGAGCCGAAAAGTTTTGTTACTTCTTCAAGAGTTACAGGGGTATCCTCAACTACATCATGCAGAAGTGCTGCGGCAACAGACTCGCTGTCCATTCCGAGTTCAACAAGAATACAGGCAACTGATGTCGGGTGCAGGATATACGGAATACCTGATGCTCTGCGTTGATCCCCATGTTTTTCTTCCGCATAATGATACGCCTTGTCGATAAGGTCAAAATCATAAGTGTGGTCGCTTTTTTTCATAAGCTCAACAAGCTCGTTATAATCTTCGTAGTATTTTGGTTTTTCAGGCATTTTTTATATCCTCCTTTAATTTTCTCAGTATTTTTGATGCATTAAGATCAACCTTTCCGTTGACTTCACGGATTGATATATTAAGATTATCGACATCACGGCTGTATGTGATGAGATAAAGTTCATTCATTATGTCAAGAATGTTCAGAAGTTTGAAAGCTCCTATTGTCTTGCAGGAAAGTTTAAGACAAAGTGCGTCTATCGAATAATTCTGTCTTGGATTTTTTCGGATATAACGATAAACTATCGCAAATTCTTCACGGGTAGGAATTTTGTCGGCAAAATTTTTGGGAATAATTCCGCTTTTATAGAGTTCATAGTCTTGTATTTCATACATCGCCTTTTCCGTGTCAAATTGCGACGGCTTTATATCCTTTACCGAAAAAGAAACATATGACTGTCCCTGATAGGTATTTATGTCAAGATTTACCGCAAAATCAAGCATATCACCTTCACTGTAAGGAAACTGTTCTTTTGTGGTTGAAAATTTCATAATGTTCAGTCTTGCTTTTTCCCTTGATATTGCGAGTTTGAGATGATTTCCGTTTCCTACGAGAATGATTTTTTCAAGCAGCATATTGTTCAATGCAAATATCGGCTTTGGATTTCCGTAGCCGAAAGGTTCAAACATTTGTAGTTGTTTTACCATATCTGTGGTAATTGTGCTGGGGTTAAGATTGCAGTCAAGTTTGAGAGTTGCAAGAGGCATACGCTCAATTTTGTTTGCATAAGCGTTTATTGCCTTTCTGAAACTATCTATGTTTTCACGCTTTATACTGAATCCGACAGCCATAGGATGTCCGCCGAATTTTTCGAGATGTTCAGAACACGCAAAAACTGCATCAACAAGCGAAAATCCGCTTATACTGCGTCCTGACGCCTTGCATATTTCTCCGTCTTCTGAAATTATTATTGACGGCTTTCCGTATTTTTCTGTGATTTTTGAGGACACAATGCCTATTACTCCTGAATTCCAGCCTTTTGACGATACAACAATTACTCTGTCGTATGCAAGCTGTGGATTTGAAATAAGCTGATTTTCAATCTGTTTATATATTTCTGTTTCTATGTTCTGACGCTGTGTGTTGAGATTGCTGAGAAGTTCGGCTTTTTCGTCGGCTGTTTCGTCGTTTTCCGTAAGAAAAAGTTCAAGTGCGTCATAAGGTGAACCGAGTCTGCCTGCCGCATTTATGCGTGGTGCAAGCCGAAAACCTATTGTTCCGGCGTTTACCTTTGCGGTCTGGGATTTTTCAATCAGTGATGATATTCCGATACGCTCGGTGTTTTCTATGTTGACAAGTCCGTTTTTTACAATATCACGGTTTTCGCTTTTAAGAGGAACAAGGTCGGCAACAGTGCCAAAAGCGGCAAGGTCGGAATAATTTTCAATAACGCTGAAACTGTCGCCTTCAAGTGCCGTCACAAGTTTGAATGCAAGTCCTGCACCCGAATAATCACGGAACTTTGCTGTTTCATCGTTTCTGTGCGGATTTACAATGGCAACAGCTTTCGGAAGAATATCCTGCGGCTTGTGGTGGTCAGTAACCACAACATCAATCCCGAGAGAATCGGCATAATTGATTTCATCTATTGCTGAAATTCCGTTATCAACTGTTATAATAAGATTTACTCCCTGTTTGTGCAGCTTTTCTACGGCAGATTTATTCATTCCATAACCCTCGGCATTTCTGTCGGGTATATAGAACATAACATTTGCACACACTGATTCAAGATACGAATATAGTATTGCCGTTGATGTTACGCCGTCACAGTCGTAATCGCCATATACGCATATTTTCTGATATTCTGTAACGGCTTTTTTTATTCTTGCAACCGCTTTGTCCATATCCTTTATCTCAAACGGGTCGCAAAGTTCATTGTCTGCGGCAAAAAACTCACGGATCTGGTCAGGTTCTGTAAGTCCTCTTATCGTAAGCAGCATTGAAGTAAAAACAGGCAGATTATATTTTTTTGTAAGTTCTCTTACTTTGTTTTTATCAAGTTCGGATACCGTCCATTTTTTCATTATTGCACCGCCTTTTCTGTATTACATATAATAGCATTTTTTTCTGACATATTCAATATTATTTGTAATCTAAAAATCGGGGTTTTATTTTTATGTACAATATTTTGTCTGTATTTTTGTTAAAATACTGAGAATAATATTCAAAACAGAGTATTCGGGGTTTTGAAATGAAAAAGTATTTATTTTCTTTATGGGGAATTCTTGCAGGAGTGCTGAACGGACTTCTCGGAGCAGGCGGCGGTATGCCTGTTGTGCCGATATTGCAGTCAAAACTTGATGTGCAAAAATCACACGCAACCTGCGTAGCAATTATTCTGCCTATATGCGTTGTCAGTATTATAATGTATATAATAAACGGCAGGGTGACTTTTGGTGACGCTGCTCCTTTTCTGCTATGGGGAGTTATCGGCTCGCTTATCGGCACGGTATTTTTGTCAAAGCTGAAACCCGTGATAATACGCAAAGTTTTCGCTTTACTTATGCTTTGGGCGGCATACCGCCTTATTACAAGATGAGCGGAGTTTATATTGCCGCTGCCGGTATTGTTTCGGGAATACTGGGTGCTATGGGAATGGGCGGCGGCGGTGTTTTAGTCATAGTTCTGACGGTATTCTGCAATTACGAACAGACGCTTGCACAGGGAATTAACCTTATTTTCTTTGTTCCCTGTGCCATTGTTGCAATAATCATTTATTCATACAAAAAACTGATTGACTGGAAAATTGCAATTCCTTTTTCAATTATGGGCTGTATCGGGGCAGTTGTCGGTTCATACCTGACATCATATTTTGACAACAAAACGCTTTCGGTGATTTTCGGGATAATGCTGCTTGTAATAGGAATAAAAGAACTGTTTTCAAAAACAAAATAATTTATTACATCTGTTCTCAAATTTTCATATCCGGTAGATTTTTCAAATAAGATATGTTATAATATTTTCATATTTCAACGACGGAGGAAATACGCAATATGAAAATAACACTTCTCGGCTGTGGACGGTGGGGTTCTTTTATTGGCTGGTATCTTGATAAAATCGGTCACAATGTTACAATATGGGGCTTGTCTGACGCACCTCAGTTTTTAGAAATTAAAAATACAAGAAAAAACAATATGCTGACTTTCAGAGAGTCTATAAATGTTACAGATAATCTTGACGAGGCTGTAAATTCCGCTGATATTCTTATTATTTCAATCAGTTCTCAGGCGTTGCGTTCATTTATGAAAACTCTTTCAAAGCTGAATTTAAAGGGCAAGAAAATCGTACTTTGTATGAAAGGCATTGAAATAAACACAGGAAAAAGACTTACTGAGATTGTAGAAGAATTTGTTACCGACGAAACACCTGTTGCAATATGGGTAGGACCCGGACACCCACAGGATTTCAGTAACGGTATTCCGAACTGTATGGTAATTGATTCAAGACACGACGACCTTAAACAATTTCTTATCAAAGAGTTTTCAAGCGACCTTATACGATTTTATGTCGGACAGGACCTTATCGGAAGTGAAATAGGTGCCGCCGCTAAAAATACTATCGGTATTGCCGCAGGTATGCTTGACGGTCTTAATCTTTCTTCACTCAAAGGTGCTTTGATGTCGAGAGGTACAAGGGAAATTTCAAGACTGATAAAGGCTATGGG
>JBJFIB010000176.1:0-2939 GCA_051894195.1 Acutalibacteraceae bacterium | reverse complement strand
GTGCTTTGATGTCGAGAGGTACAAGGGAAATTTCAAGACTGATAAAGGCTATGGGTGGAAATGAGCTTTCGGCTTACGGCTTGTGTCATCTCGGCGACTATGAGGCTACGCTGTTTTCACAGTACAGCCACAACAGGCGTTTTGGTGAAATGCTTGTAAAGGGCGAAAAATTCGACAAGCTTGCTGAGGGTGTTGACACAACAACCGCACTTGTATATCTCGGTCAGAAATACAATGTTGATTTGCCGATATGCAAAACCGTCTATAATGTAATTCAGGGCAACACTACTGCTAAAAAAGGACTGTCTGATTTGTTTCTACGCAGTATCAAGCCTGAATTTTAAAATCAAAATATAAGAAACGCATAAATACAAAAAAACTCTGAAATTCGTTTATTTTGAATTTCAGAGTTTTTTATTTATTCACGGAACTGTTCAACGGGTACGCCGAGTTTTTCAAGAATATCTATAAAGCCTTCGTAAACTTCATCTCTTGAAAAATTAAGATTTTCCAGTTCTTTATCGTTAAAAGCATTTATTCTGCGGTAAAAATCCGTTGCAAGCTCAACATATCTGTCGTTATACTCGATATTATCAAACAGCATATCTTCCGCCTCACAGATTTTGCCCTCTTTGATAAGTTTGTCGAGTTTGTTATGCAATAAGTCGGTATTGCTCAGTTCGTCAGTTACTTCGTATTCTACGGTATCTTTCTGAAACACAACCTTTGCTACAAAGTGTGCAATCATTTCTATCTGTCTTAACATCCAGTCGTCCTGAAAGCCCATAATATATTTCCTCCCGATATTTGTCAGTTTTCGCCGGCAAGAACACCTGTTGAAAATGCTGTCTGCAAGTTAAAACCGCCTGTGTAGCAGTCAACATCAATTACTTCGCCGGCAAAATACAAGCCTTTTACAAGTTTTGACTCCATTGTTTTCGGATTTATTTCTTTTGTATCAACTCCGCCGGAAGTTACTATTGCCTCGTCAAGCGGTCGGAATGATGAAATTGTTACGCCAAAATTTTTCAGAAGTTTTATTATATTGTAACGCTCGGTTTTTGTAACTTCACTGCATTTTTTATCGGGTAAAATGCCTGAACGGTGTGCAAATACCTCTGTCATCTTTGACGGCAATAATGAATGAAGTATTGAAATATATTCTTTGTTGTGATTTTTTTCAAATTCACGCAAAAGGCGTAAATTCAACTGTTCTTCGGAAAGTGCGGGTTTAAGGTCAATATCAATTCTGTATCTTCCCTCTGACATTTCACGCATATGAGAGCTTGCACTGAGAACTACTGCCCCTGACATTCCGTAATAAGTAAAGAGCAGTTCGCCGAAATCATCATAAATTTTTTTGTTGTTCTTTGTATCAACAACGCTTATGGCGATATTTTTCAGCTGTAAACCGTTCATTTCAGCACAAAAATTATCTGACGACTGCAACGGTACAAGCGACGGTTTGAGCGAAATTATATTATGTCCGGCTTTTTTTGCGAATTTATAGCCGTCACCTGTTGAGCCTGTAAGATGATAGGATTTTCCGCCACAGGCTATTATTATTTTATCGAAATACATTGTGCGGTTATTTGTTTTTACCGCTTTTACTTCACCGCTTTCGATAATTATATCGACAACATTTTCGTGAATTATTTTACAGCCTGCCTGTTTTGATACTTTTAAAAGAGTATCGACAACATCTGCGGCTTTGTCGGATACAGGAAAAACTCTGTTTCCCCTCTCGGTTTTGAGCGGAAGTCCGTTCATTTCAAAAAAATCCATTGTATCCTGTGGTGAAAAGCGGTTTAATGCACTATAAAGAAATCGGCTGTTTGTCGGAGTGTTCGCAAGAACCGTCTGAATATCACAATTATTCGTAACATTACAGCGACCTTTGCCCGTTATATAAAGTTTTCGTCCGATTTTAGCGTTTTTTTCAAAAATAGTAACACTGTCGCCGCTGTATGCCGCAAAAATGCCCGACATCATACCTGCCGCACCGCCGCCGATAACTGCAACTTTTCTTTGTGTCAATCTGATGTTTCCTCCCCGTCGTTCTGATAAACATCGTATTCTTCCCATATATTTTCGAGATTGTCAAATATATTCTTTACCTTTTCGTCAAGATTTACAACGGTTGCAACAATTAGAGCGTTTATCATACTCAATGGTGCAACAAGCGAATCGACAACCGACGCCATATCGCTTTTTGCAATAAGAACATAGTCCGACATCGCAACCAGAGGACTGACCATACTGTCAGTGAGTGCTATAACTTTTGCTCCACGGCGGTGTGCAAAGTTCATAGCCTTAATTGCGGCATTGGAATATCGTGGAAAACTTATTCCGATAAATACATCATCAGAGGTTATTCTGAAAAGATTTTCGTATATTTCCGTTTCGCCGTATGTACTTATTACCTTGACATTTTCAAAAATAAGAGAGTAATAATATCCTAAAAATGACGCAAGTGCCGCCGAACTTCTCACCGCAAATATATATATTGTTTTTGCTTTTGAAATAGCTTTAACAGCATTGTCAAAATCTTCTTTTGAGGTTTCGTCGATTGTACGCCTGATTTTTTCGATGTCCTGATTGAGAACGGTTTCAAGTATATTTTCACTGCCTATGAGGTTTTTTGTGACTTCTATTCTTTGAACTGAGGTCAGCTTGTCACGCACCATTTCCTGCATTGCTTTCTGCATTTTCGGATAGCCGTCATAACCAAGTTCCGTTGCAAATCGGACAACAGTCGATTCGCTTACGCCTACTGTTGCTCCTAATTTTGAGGCTGTCATAAATGCCGCTTTGTCATAATGTTCCGTTATAAAATGTGCAATAAGACGCTGACCTTTTGAAAATTTTGCAGTTTGGTCGTTGATTTTTGATAATAAATTTTTTGCCATTTCAGTAACTCCCGTAAATTTATTATTTTC
>JBJFIB010000175.1:0-7222 GCA_051894195.1 Acutalibacteraceae bacterium | reverse complement strand
CATAACAAAAAGCGCAGCAGCTAAATTTGCTACTACGCTTTAATGTCTAACTTTTTGGGGTCACCACATTTTCGTCGGACAGATTTTTGTTGTTTTTTATTTTATTGTTATTCTTTTATAAGTTTAAAGGTATAGGAGTCATGTTCTGCACAATACTCTGCCGCTGTTGAACCAGCATAGCCATATATAACAATTTTATCTGGATATTTACTTGAAAATGCAGTAGCACCTAAACTTTCGTTTGCATGATATTCAATTATCGCATTTGGATTATAAATGGTGACACTTTTAAGTGCAGGACAATTATTAAATGATGAAAGACCTATGTAATTTACAGTTGCCGGAATAATTAAATCTACTGAATCAGTATAAAAAGTACTATAAAATGCAGCATATCCTATTTCATGTAATCCATCAGGCAAGGTTAATGATTTTAAAGAATCACAATTAGAAAAAGCATGTTCCCCTATTTTTAGAAGTGTGTCTGGTAATGAAATACTTGTTAAATTCAGACGGCGTCCAATGGAACTTTCAAAAGCGTTGTCTGATATTATTGCTATTCCTGATGAAAATTTTACAGATGTTGGATTGTGATTATTATCTAATACAGCCTCTTGACCGTCACCAACAACCAATACAGGTAAATTATCTATCTTTGAAGGAATGGTTACATCTGTATCACTGCCTATGTACTTTGTTATTTCAATGTATGTATCATAAACATTATACTCATACTCGTCATTAGCTGAGGGATATTGCAGTTTTGCATTAGCAATTATCTGCTCGGCATTTTTACTGTTATCAACTACTGTATTAGGATTGCTTTTTTCTGAACTGCTTTCAGTTTTATTAACAGTGCTTGAAGATGATACTGTTGTACTGCTGTTTTTTGTACTGTCAGATGTTGTGCTGTTTCCGCAAGCTGTCAAAGACGCTAACATTGTAACAAGTACACCGATTGCCAAAAGTTTTTTCATAAAGCTACACTCCTCTTTTTTAAGTATGTCGGCAATATTTATGTTCTGTTAAAAAGCTCCTGTAATGTAACATCAGGGAAAAAATAATCTCTTATCGTCAAAGCCTCATCAAAATAAAAACTTTCTGTACCGTTTAATTTACCCTTAAACTCATCGTCCGAAATTTTCAGCGAAAAGGCTATAACAGATGTATTTATTTCTCTTTCCTTTATTTTTTGTTCCAAAACAGGATAGACTGACATCAATATTGCACTCCTTTTATTCCATTTTAGGAACTTTTTATATATTATAATTCCAAATTAGACTAATGTCAACATTTTTTCTCCAAATTTGTTACCTATTTTGGAACTTTTTTATTTTTATAGTGTTGAATTAGGTATGTAAAAATGATAATATTATTAAAAATGGAGGAAAGATTATGCTTTATGAAGAAATGACAAAATGGCGTAAATTAAGAGGGTTAAGCCTTGATGAACTTGCCGTAAAAAGTAATGTACCTTTAAGCACACTCAGAAAAGTTATGAGCGGAAACACTCCAAATCCTCAGATTGAAACTGTACAGGCAATAGCAGATGCCCTTGACTGTACACTTGATGATTTTGTACCAAACAAAAAACATAATGATTTTTCATACGATGAACTGAATATTATATATCAGTACCGCAATGTTGACAAATACGGAAAAGAGGTAATCCAGTCAATAGCAAATATAGAGTTTGAAAGATGTAACAATACACATTCACAAGACGAATAAAACACCGTACATTTGCCTTTTAAACAGCAAAAATCCGCTGACAATACACAAAAATGTACTATCAGCGGATTTGTTTTAATACAACTCCTAACTCCTAATTCCTAACTCCTAACTTTAAATAACTCCACACTCCACTCTCAACTCTCCACTCTCAACAAAAGAGTCCGTGTTGGTTACAGTAAAAGTACAGCTTGCCGCCGTACATTTTCGGGAATCTTACTTCTGCGTTCTGTTCGGGATAAAGTCTGACAATCAAGGCTCTGTCACAACCGACATAAGCCACAAAACTGATGTAATGTTCCTTTGTCATACTGTGGTCGAATGTTATGTAAAAATCGTCCTCAACTGTTTCGACTTTTAAAGAGTGTTTTTCGTCGCTCGGCTTTGGTTCAAGCCTTGTCAGCTTTCTGCCGCAACAGGATATTTCGGAATTTCCTGTCGATAATACTATATTTCCGCAATCGGAACACACATAAAAACCTGTCTTTTTCATATTGCCTGTTTCCTCCTTGTTTTGCTGTAAATCTCCCGATAATATTATGTTGATATTGACATCTAATATTTCGGATAATTCTTTCAGAACCGATACATCGGGAAAGCCGCAGCCACATTCCCATTTTGAAACGGTTTTTGCACTTATATTCAGCTTGTCGCCGATTTGCTGTTGAGTCAGTCCTTTTTCTTTTCTCAGACGGCGTAAAAGCTGTCCTACATTTTCTAAATTCACTGTATCATCTCCTTATTCAAATATAAGCTACTGAAATCAAGTATAATATTACTTCATATCAAATACAATCCACGATTCGTAGATATTTCAAAAAATTTATCGCTTTAAAGCCTTGACAATTTAAAGCATTAAGTTTATTATGTTATTGTAACAGATAACTATGAAAGGAAAATCCGCAAATGACTGCTTGCCAAAATGTACGATTTAATGTATATTTTTTCGCTTATTCATGCTATAATTATTTTGCATGGATTTTTAAGTCGTGCAACAAAAACAGCGGTATTTCCTGAAACCTTTTTTATCTGTATCTATAAGGTTATTCTGACGGAATCCGCACAGGGTTCCGTTTTTTTAATGAAAATTTTAATTCACGGAGGAACATATAATGATAATAGTATTAAAACCGGAAGTAAAAAAAGAACAAATCACCCTTTTTCAAGCGTCACTCGAAGAAAAATATAATGTTAGAGTTAATACCTGGATAGGTGTTGAATCAACCGTTCTCGGTCTTATCGGCGACACAACACAGGTTGACGAGGACTGGGTAAGTGCACAGGATATTGTTGAAAGCGTTAAGCGTGTACAGGAACCATATAAAAAAGCCAACCGTAAATTTCACCCCGACAACACGGTAATTGAACTTCCAACAGGTCAGAAAATCGGCGACGGCAACCTTTGTATTATGGCGGGTCCGTGTTCGGTTGAATGTGAGGAACAGATAAACTATGTTGCACAAAGAGTAAAGGACTCCGGTGCAACATTCCTCAGAGGCGGTGCATTCAAGCCCCGTACATCACCATATTCTTTTCAGGGCTTGAAAGCTGAGGGTCTTGACCTGCTCAAAGGTGCAAGGAAAGTTACAGGGCTTCCGATTGTAACCGAAATTATGAGAGCGTCACACATTGATATGTTTGAAAGCGTTGACATTATTCAGGTCGGTGCAAGAAATATGCAGAACTTTGAACTTCTCAAAGAACTCGGCAAAATCGACAAGCCTATACTCCTCAAAAGAGGTCTTGCAAACACAATCGAAGAATGGCTTATGAGTGCCGAATACATTATGGCAGGCGGCAACAATAAGGTTATCCTTTGTGAGCGTGGAATAAGAACCTATGAAACAGCAACAAGAAATACTCTTGACCTTTCGGCTGTTCCCGTTGTCAAAAAACTCTCTCATCTCCCTGTTATCGTTGACCCGAGTCACGCAACAGGCAAGGCTTGGCTTGTTGAATCTATGGCTCTTGCGGCTGTGGCATCAGGTGCAGATGGTCTTATGATAGAGGTACACAACGACCCGAAACACGCTCTTTCAGACGGTGCTCAATCCCTTACACCTGACCAGTTTGATGTCGTTGCAAAGCGTGCATTCGCCCTCAAAAAAGCCTACGAGAACATTATCAAGAGTGTGGAGTGTTGAGAGTGGAGTGTGGAGTTGTCGTGCAAACCGCAAGTTTGTTGTGTTGAAGTTGGTTATTAAGTTAAATATAACAAAAAGGAGAAATGTCGCAGAATTTCAATTTTGCGGCATATATAAAAAATTATGAATGTTGTTATTGTCGGTCTTGGAATTATCGGCGGTTCTATGGCAAAGGCTATTGCAAAATATACGGATAACTACATTATAGGCATTAACCGCAGTCGTGAACCGCTTGAAAAGGCTCTTGCGTGCGGTGCAATAAACGAAATAGGCACTGTTGACGACTTAAAACGGGCAGACCTCATAATACTCGGAACATATCCCGAATTTGCTGTAAAATTTGTCCGTGACAACGCCGCCCTTATTCCGAAAGACTGTATAGTGATTGATACATCGGGAATAAAATCAAAAATATGTCCTCAGCTTGTTGAAATTTCAAGGGAATACGGATTTACCTTTGTTGGCTGTCACCCTATGGCTGGCAAGGAGAAAAACGGCTTTGATGTTTCGGACGCTGACCTTTTTAACGGTGCAAGCTGTATAATAATTCCGTGTGATGCACCACAAGACGCTGTCGAAAAAATTGCTAATCTTGCAAAAAAACTGCGTTTCGGCTCTGTGTGCTATTCGACACCCGAAGAACACGACAGAATGATTGCTTTCACATCACAGTTACCCCATGTTCTTGCGTGTTCGTATGTTTTCAGTCCTTGCTGTCCTAAGCACAAGGGATTTTCAGGCGGCAGTTACCGTGATGTATCAAGGGTTGCAAACATAAATGCGGAATTGTGGTCTGAACTTTTTATCGAAAACAAAGAACCTCTTGTTGACGAAATAGATACGCTTATTTCAAATATTACCTTAATAAGAAATGCAATTCAAAGCGGCGACAGACAACAGCTTGCCGAAATACTGCACAAAAGCAAAGTAATAAAGGAGAGTCTGGGCGAATGAAAAAAGTTGAAGTAAAAACAGGCAGAAGTTACGATATTCTTATCGAACACAATATTATTTCACAGACCGGAAAATACATAAGGAATGTATCAAAGGCTATCCGTGCGGTTATCGTCAGCGACAGTAATGTTGCACCGATTTATGCCGAAACCGTAAAAAAATCTCTTGAAGAAAACGGCTTTGAAACATCTGTTTTTGTTTTTGAGGCGGGAGAGTCATCAAAAAGACTTTCCACAATCGAAAAAATGTACACACATTTCTTTGAACATAACATCACAAGAACAGATATTGTCGTTGCACTCGGCGGCGGCGTTACAGGAGATATGGCAGGTTTTGCGTCGGCAAGCTATCTGCGTGGAATTGACTTTGTGCAGATTCCGACCAGTCTGCTTGCACAGGTTGATTCATCTGTCGGCGGCAAGACCGGTGTTGACCTTCCGACAGGAAAAAACCTTGTAGGAGCATTCTGGCAGCCACGCCTTGTCCTGATTGACCCCGAAACACTGAATACCTTGCCTGATATTTTCTTTGCTGACGGACTCGGAGAGGTCGTTAAATACGGCTGTATAAAAAGCTGTTCTCTTTTTGAGCGTATGGAAAATGAAAATGTCAGGGATTTCATTGACGATATAATCTTTGAATGTGTTTCAATAAAGCGTGATGTTGTTGAACACGACGAGCGTGACACAGGCGAGCGTGCAATTCTTAACTTCGGTCATACATTCGGTCACGCTCTCGAAAAGCTGAATAACTATTCAAAGCTTACTCACGGCGAGGCTGTGTCGATTGGTTCAGTGCTTATCACACGGATTTCAGAAGAAAAAGGACTTACCGAAAAAGGCACAACCGAAAAACTGATTTCACTGCTTAAAAAGAACAATCTTCCGACAGAAACGGAATTCTCCTTGTCTGAGATTTTAAAAGCCACAAGAGGCGACAAAAAAAGCACAGGCAAAAGTATAAATTTCATTATGCTGAAAAAAATCGGCGAATGTTTTATCAACAAAATTGACACAGAAGATTTCAGTCAATATTTCGGAACTGAAATATAAAGGCGAAACGAAAAGGCGGAAACCAACCTAACGGTTTCCGCTCTTGTTATTTTTAAAGCCGTTTTCAGTTACAAAGCTGGTCTATAATATTACAGATATATTCCATACTGTTACGGCAGCTGTTTATGTCACGGTTTATATCGGGATTTTTCGTATCAACATCAATAAATGTTCTCTTGTCGTTAATAAAAATATGCATATATCCGTCTTTGAAAGACACAAGCACACTTCCGCCGCTGAATTGTTTAAGATACATTAAAAGCCTTATAACCTCCGGTACTAAAAGCCACCTTGCAAGATTTTCATTATCTGTCTTAACTATAAAAGAACTGTCAACAAAGCTGTCATTTGTTATTATTGAAGTAAGCTTTTTATTTTTCTTTTTAGCCGGAAATTTATATTGCCTGTCGGTTATTGTTACAGTACCGTTAAAATCATTCGGACATTTCAGACTAATCATACGCCCGTCAAACAAGGTTGCTGCACCATCATCATCATTACTATCGTCTATTGCAATATCCACATACGCAAAATATATACCGTTATGTATTCCGGAAAAAAAGTTTTCGTTTTCCACAAAATAACAGCTATCGAAAAGTTTTGTATCCATAATTACATCATAAGGCACACCCTCAGCCGCCTCATAGATTATATCATTTATCGGTACAAATGTTGATATTGTATTATCCACTATATATCTTTTATAGTCAAAGATATTATACAGCGGTTTTTGAGCCTTATAATAAAGTTTAAAAATTAAAACGCAAAAAGCTATAAAAATTACAGCTATGATGCCATAAAAAATCCAAGTCATTTCAGGACTCGGCAAAATCATAGTAATAACCGTAAGGACAAACGCACAAATTCCAAAAAGGGCAAAACATTTAAAAAGCTGATTAAAAGTATTTGTTGTACTTTTAATATCATCTAAAAGCTGATTTATATTATCAATCCTTTTTACAGGTTCTTTTGGATATTGTAAAAACTCAATAAAGGGATTACCTGATTTACTGTAAAAAGCTCTTGCAGAAATCTGATTGTTTTGTTTGGATTGTTTCTGTTGTTTTAAAGTGAATTTTCCGAGTGCAGAATGCATTTTGTCAATTTGTCGGTCATAGCCACTTTTCAAGTTAAGTCCCCCAATGATTTTTGTTTTATTATATTTCAGGCATATAAGCCGATATTTCTCAAAGGGAATTTTACAAACATTTTACAGCACAAAACGACCTTTCAGCTTTTGCACTGAAAGGTCGTTATAATTTTATGTTTTATTTTGTCTTTACCGTTGCAAGTTTTTTCCTCTTTTTAAGTTCTACTACAAATACAGCGGTAAGAACTCCT
>JBJFIB010000174.1:0-35067 GCA_051894195.1 Acutalibacteraceae bacterium | reverse complement strand
TAAAGTGCATAAGTCGGGGATAATCCTCTACTTACACACTTTATTTTACACTGTCGCGGCATACCCTTTTTGTATTTTTTTAATGATAGGGGGATATTCACATTTATAAATTTGTATGTTTATCCACAAACTGTATAATGTGATATATTTCACCCTCGACAATATTTTTTAATTGTATTATTTTGTATCCTTTCTGCCATCAATAGTCATAAGGGGGCTTGTTTTAATACTTCTTTCAACAATATCTTTATTAAGCATTGATTCAAGGTATCGTTGCGTTATACTGATATTGCCGTGTCCTAACAATCTTGACAAGCTGTAAATATCTATTCCGTTTTTTACCATAGTTTGTGCATAAAAATGTCTGCAAGTATGCGGTGAACATCTTATATTGTCATCAATTCCAATTCTTGCTCCAGCTTCTGTCATAATGTTTTCTATCGTATTTACTGTGCATTTTCTCCCTGTTCTTGACAAAAACAAAAAATCATTGTGTATTTTTTTATCCTGAAAATATGCGTTTTTAATTCTGTGATAAATAATTAACTGCTTTTGTAATAGTGGGCTTATACCTACTTGTCTTTCTTTGTTTCCTTTGCCAAAAATAGTTAAAACATTGTCAGATATAGAAGTATCTGTCAGCATACACAATTCATTGTTTCTTATACCTGTATCAAGCAACATTATTATAATTGTCTTGTTTCTGCTTTCAAGGTAATTTGAATTTGTAAAGGCATTAGATAACTTTACAGCTTGTTTATTCGTGAATGTTTTAATCAGTGTTTTTGACTCTTTCGCCCAGTTTATTTTTAAAACAGGATTTACAGCAATATATTCATTGTCAACTGCATACTTAAAAAAAGCTCTCATTTGTTTAATTATGCCATTGATATAACCTTCTTTTGCTTTATTATCGAATTTTAAAAATATATATGCTTTTAGGTCTGTTGGTTTGACTTGTTCAATGTCTGTAATATTTCTATTCTCATTAAGCCATTGAATCATTAAATTATTGCCATTGCGATAACTTTTTATTGTCTGTTGTGTCAAATTCCTGATTTTACATTCATAAATAAATTCATTCAAAACTGCTTTTAATAACAAAAAATCCCCCTATCTCTCTTGAAAAAATCAAAAGAAATAAGGGGGATAAAATATCCCTTATTGTGATATACATACTAAAAACACATAACAATCGTATATCATTATCGTTTGACATAATCCACAATTCAAGCTGTGATTTAGGTTTATATATTATAACCAATACACAAAAAAACTTGTATTTATGCGGATTTCAGACAATATTTTTAGTCTTCATCATCAATTTCTGGACAGTCCCAGTTATGATATACATTCTGCACATCGTCGTTGTCTTCGAGTATATCAAGGAGCTTCTGCATTTTTATTACAGACTCCTCATCGTCAATTTTTGAATAGGTTGCAGGAACCATTGAAACATCTGCTGAAACGAACTCGTAGCCCTTTTCTGAAAGTGCTTCCATTACGGCACTGAAATCAGCCGGTTCTGTGTAAATTTCAAATACATCATCTGATTCAGCCGAGAAATCCGCTGCACCTGCTTCAAGAGCGTCCTCCATAACCTTATCTTCGTCGTTGCCCTCTTTTTCGATAACAATAACGCCCTTTTGTGAGAACATAAAGGATACGCAGCCCTGTGTTCCGAGGTTTCCGCCGTATTTGTCAAAATAGTGACGAATATCTCCGGCTGTACGGTTTCTGTTATCTGTAAGTGTTTCGACAATTACAGCAATTCCGCAAGGACCGTAACCCTCGTATGTGATAGCTTCGTAGTTACTCTGGTCACTGCTGCCGGCAGCTTTCTTGATTATACGCTCAATATTATCGTTAGGTACATTGTTAGCCTTTGCCTTAGCGATACAATCTCTCAGTTTTGAGTTTGAGGCAGGGTCTGCTCCGCCGCCCTCACGAACAGCTACGGCAAGTTCACGACCGATTTTTGTAAATACTTTTGCTCTGGCACCATCTGTTTTTTCTTTTTTACGCTTGATGGTACTCCATTTTGAATGTCCTGACATATAAAAAATGCCTCCTGTAATTAGTGTCAGAAATATTTTAGCACAAAGAAATTGCAATATCAAGTATTTATGCTACATTCATTTTACATCATTCGGCAGTAAATGTATAATTACTGTGTTTTCTCGATGATGTTCTTAAAATCCGATACTTCTTTGCAGGGATTTTCGCACTTCATAAAATGTGACATAACGCATATTCCCTTTGCACCCGTATTCATAACTTCCGGTATACGCTCTTTTGTTATGCCGCCTATTGCAAGAACCGGAATATCAACCGATGATACAACGGCTCTGAGTAAATCTGTTCCACGAGGTGCAAGGTCTTTTTTGCAGTCAGTAGGAAATATATGACCGAAAATTACATAAGACGCACCGAGTTTTTCGGCTTTTTGTGCCTCAATAACGCTGTGAACTGAAACTCCGACTGTTCTGAATTCCGAAACAAGTGACGGATTTTCTTCAAGAACCGAAAGCGGAATGTGTATATCGGGAATACCGATTTTTTCGGCAATTTCATAAAAGCTGTTCACCGAAAAAGGCACATTGTATTTATTACATATTTTTTTACATTCAAGTGCAAGGTGCATATATTCATCAGGTGAAAGCTGTTTTTCACGCAGAATAATTCTGTCGGGCTTTGCTTTGGCTATGCTGTCAATCCTTGAAAGAAAATTGTCTGTGCATAAATTTGAAGATGTTATTACAAACAGCATAAATTACACCCTTAAAGAAGTCTTATATACTCGTTGAATGACGGTTGAAGTCCGTTTTTACGCAATGCGTCAGCAACCTCATCGACAGAGCGTGAGTCGGAAATCTCAAACTGTTCGTCGCCCTTTTCTTTCTCTGAACGACCGCCGATACCGACGCATACACCGGCTGAAATTTTTGTTGCGGCAATTTTTACGGCATTGTCACGGAACTCCGCACGCTCACGGGTTGAAATTGTTATGCTTGCATAAGGCAGGAATATTCTGTAAGCACACATAACCTGCATAAGCTGTTTTTCGTGGACATCTTTCGGATTTTCTTCTGCATTATTGATATATGGACGCAAGCGTGGTACTGAAACTGCAATATCTGCGTGAGGATATTTTTTTTGCACAAGTGATGCGTGTACGCCTACTGAAAAAGCATCGTGGCGGAAATCGTCAATTCCGAGCAACGCACCGAAACCTACTCCTCGCATACCGCCTAAAATTGCCCTTTCCTGTGCATTGATACGGTACGGAAAAATTCTTTTTTGTCCTGCAAGATGTACTTTTGCATAGGTATCGGTGTTATAGGTTTCCTGAAATACCGTTACAAAATCCGCTCCTCTTTCGTGGAGATATTTATACTCGTCAACATCAACAGAGTAAATTTCAAGTCCGATAAGTGAAAAATATTTCTTTGCAAGCTCGACTGCATCGCCGATATATTCCACTCCCGACATTGAGCGTGACTCGCCTGTGAGAATTAGAATTTCTTTAAGTCCTGTTTCGGCAATAGCCTGATATTCACGCTCAATTTCTTCAAGATTGAGTTTTGCACGATGAATTTTGTTCTTGCAGTTAAATCCGCAATAAACGCACTGATTTTCGCAGTAATTCGCAATATAAATAGGCGTGAACATCGCTATCGTGTTACCGAACTGACGCCTTGTGATTTTCTGAGCCTTTTCTGCCATTTGTTCAAGAAAAGGCAGTGCCGCAGGTGAAAGCAGTGCGGCATAATCGTAATAATCTATTCTGTCCTTTGCAAGTGCGTTTCTGACATCTTTTGCGGTAAATTTATTGAAGTCATATTTGTTGTACATTTCAAGGACTTCGTCCATTATATTTATTTGTTCAGGCATAGTTTGTTCCCTCTTTCAGTTATTATCAGTCCTGTAAAAATCCGGTAAGCGGACTTGACGCCTCACCCGACGATTCAAGCACTCTGCCGAGTCCCGAAAGATAAGCAAGTCTGCCCGATTCAACGGCAAGTTTGAATGCTTTTGCCATAAGATTGATATTGCCTGCCGTTGCAACAGCGGTATTTGCCATAACGGCTGACGCACCGAGTTCCATAGCCTCACAAGCCTGTGACGGACTGCCTATTCCTGCATCAACGATAATCGGAAGGTCAATTTCATTTATGAGAATTTTGATAAAATCCTTTGTGCAAAGTCCCTTATTGCTGCCTATCGGTGCCGCAAGAGGCATAACAGCCGCCGCACCTGCATTTACAAGGTCACGGGCTGTATAAAGGTCCGGGTACATATACGGAAGTACAACAAAGCCTTCTTTTGCAAGGATTTCCGTTGCCTTGACAGTTTCGGCATTATCCGGAAGAAGATACCTGCTGTCACGGACAACCTCAACCTTAACGAAATTGCCACAGCCGAGTTCTCTTGAAAGGTGTGCGATTCTTACTGCCTCCTCAGCGTTTCTTGCACCCGATGTATTCGGAAGAAGTGTGACATTTTCTGGAATATAGTCAAGGATATTTTCCTGACCGCCTGCATTTGCCCGTCTGAGTGCAAGTGTGATGATTTCTGCTCCACCATCCTCGATAACTGCCTTAATCATATCGAGTGAAAACTTACCAGAACCGAGAATAAAACGGGAGTTGAACTCCTTACCGCCAAGAATGAATTTGTCTGACATAATAATCTTTCCTTTCGTTTTTGAATGATTATATACTTTTGATTATTGGATAAAAAACAAATGACGAAACACTGTTAAGAGTTTCGTCATTTTAAAGATATTTTATAATTAAAATTTAAAAACAAAACTCCCTACACTGCAAATCAGCCAGGTTCAACGGGTAAGAGGCTCTACCTCACTCTCAGAACAATTTGATTGACTCCCCGGTTCCGTAATTTGTTCAATATTAAGTTTGTCCAAAAACAATTATATGACTGTTTTTGAATTTTGTCAACACAATCAGGAATTTTAAATCAGAGTTCTGCCGTCGCAGTATTTGCATATCAGCATATCTCCGCCGACTTCACGGAAAATTGACGGAAGGTATTTTTCGGTCAATGTTATGCAGTTCGGATTTTTACATCTTACATTATGTGTCGGCATTATGCGTGGTGTGGCTTTTTTGTCGGGGTGATTGAGCATTGTCATTATGAGTGCCATTCGTGCGTACATTCCGTAGATTGTCTGTGCGAAATATTTTGCTCTTTCGTCATAGTCAACATCTGTCGTAATTTCGTCAACACGGGGCAACGGGTGAAGAATTTTTAAATCCCGTTTTGCGTTGAGGAGTTTTTCTTTATCGAGAACAAATATGCCTTTTTGTTTTTCGTAGTCCTCTTTGCTCTTGAAACGCTCCTGCTGTATTCTCGTCATATAGAGAACATCAAGCATTGGAATGGCTTCTTTCAGGCTGTTGACTTCGGTATATTCACAGTCTGAGACATTCATTACATCTTTGATGTACTGTGGTACGGACAGTTCGGGTGTTGAAATAAGCACAAAACGGTTATTCTTGAAGTGTGACATTGTTTTTATAAGAGAATGTACGGTTCTGCCGTTTTTGAGGTCGCCGCAAAGACCTATGCACATATTGTCAAGTCTGCCCTTTTCGTTATAAAGCGTTACGACATCGGTAAGGGTCTGAGTCGGGTGGAGATGTCCGCCGTCACCTGCATTTATAACTGGTGCTGCGGAATACATTGACGCCGCCTTTGCCGTGCCTTCGAGTGGATGTCTTATGGCGATAATATCAGCATATCCGCCAACTACGGTTATAGTGTCTTTGAGGCTTTCACCCTTTGATACAGACGAGTTCTGCGGATTGTCAAAGCCGATAAAGCTGCCGCCAAGACGGAGCATAGCTGTCTTGAATGACATCTGAGTTCTTGTTGACGGTTCATAAAACAGCGTTGCAAGAATTTTTCCGTGACAAACCTCCGAATAATCTGACGGTTTTTCTTTTATTCTGTTTGCAAGCTTTATAATCTCCATAAGCTCATCGAGTGACAAATCTTCAAGGTCTATAACATGCTTTGTTTTCATAAAAATGTATCACACCGTTCCTGTTTTATTTTATTATCTTTTAAATTTTAGCACTTCAATCCTCAAAAGGCAACAAAAATAATATAATCAGAACAAATTTTTTACAGAGTTAAAGCCTGTCGGAATACGGCAGGCTTTAAGGAATTATTTATTGTTGAATATTGACATAATATCCATAAATGAATCGTCGGAATCTCCGCTCTTCTGTGCCGGCTGCTGAGCTTTCGGAGCCGGTGAGGGACTCGGACGGGTATTTGCGTTAGGATATGATGTAGATGAGTTAGGATATACCGGTGCTTGCGGCTGTACAGGAGCCTGATATGGATTATAAACAGGCTGCTGTGGCTTCTGTACCTTTTCCTGAGGTCTTGTAACAGCACCGAATCTTGTCGGTTCAGCCTTTGCTGTTACTGCCGAGCCATACTGAAATGGTGAATTTGACTTCTTTTCATCTTTCTTTGTGTTTGCCGGCATTGAGTATGAATCGTTTGTCGGGAAACCTGTTGCGATAACGATAACGCTGATTGAGTCTTCCATTTCTTCATCGAGAGCAGCACCCCAGATGATGATAGCGTTTTCGTCTGCCTGTTCAGAAATCATAGTTGATGCTTCCTGAATTTCGTCAAGACCGATGTCAGGAGATGCCTTGATATTGACGATAAGACCCTTTGCACCCTGAATAGATGTGCCGAGCAGAGGACTTGAAATTGCATTCTGAGCGGCAACCTTTGCCTTATCCTTACCTGACGCTACGCCTACACCCATAAGTGCATAGCCTGCGTCCTTCATAACTGATGTAACATCTGCAAAGTCGAGGTTTACAAGACCCGGAATTACAATGAGGTCTGTTATACTCTGAACACCCTGACGGAGAACATCATCAGCAGCAAAGAATGCATTTTGGAGTGTAATCTTTTCTTCGCTGATGTGTTTAAGTCTTTCGTTCGGGATAACGATAAGTGAATCAACATGCTGTTTGAGCTTTGCGATACCTGATTCAGCCTGCTCCATGCGTCTTTTGCCTTCAAAAAGGAAAGGAGTGGTAACAATACCAACTGTAAGGATACCCATTTCCTTTGCTACCTCGGCAACAATAGGAGCTGCACCTGTGCCTGTACCGCCGCCCATACCGGCAGTGATGAATACCATATCGGTATCTTTGAGAATTTCAGCGATAGCTTCACGGCTTTCTTCGGCTGCCTTTTCGCCAACCTCCGGCTTTGAGCCTGCACCCTTGCCGTGTGTAATCTTTTCGCCTATCTGCATTTTCTGGGTTGCTTTTGAACGGTTGAGTGCCTGCTGGTCTGTGTTGATTGAGATAAACTCAACTCCTGAAACATACTCAACCATACGGTCAATGGCATTTCCGCCGCCGCCGCCTACTCCGACAACTTTAATGTGTACGATGTTGTCAATATCGTTTTCAAATTCGTAAGGCATTGTTTTTCTCCCTTCAAAATTAACATCTGACAGAATAATACCGCTCCGACAAATTATTGTCATAAGAATACTAATCTGACAATGATTTTATAACCATATAACTTATATAAATTTACCACTTTTACATCAAAATTTCAATATGCTTAATCCATTTTAAAGCATATTCATTACTCTTAGAACAGTAAAGGTATTTTTTGACGAATTTTTTGTTTAATCTAACAAAACATACTGAAAATTTTTCAATATAATAAATAGATTATTCGGCTGTTTCTTCGGAAGATTCATCTGACGGTTCGTCTGATTGTTCAGTTGATGTTTCTCCGGAAGATTCGTCTGACGGTTCGTCCGACTGTTCGGTTGATGTTTCTCCGGAAGATTCGTCTGACGATTCGTCCGACTGTTCGTTTGATGCTTCTTCTGATGATTCGTCCGATGTGCTTTCCTGTGAGCTTTCTTCTGTTTTACTGTTTTCAGACTGACTGCTCTCTGTTTTGCTGTTTTCGGTTTTACTGCTTTGTACGGAACTTTCGGCTGCTGCTCCGTCTTTGAGATAGGATTTACCGCCGTCCGCACTCGCAAGAGATACATCAAGAACTCCTGTTGAATCGCTGTCCTTTACATTTCCGTCCATAATGGCTTTGGCTGTTTTGAGCTTATATCCGACATTTTCGGGAGTACCGATAATGATTTTAAAGCCGTTTTTGCGGATAAGTGCAATCTTTGACAGATTTGAAATATCAACTGTTTCGATATTCTTTATGCCTGTTTCTGAAACAGCCGCAAGAATATCGTCAACATATTTTTTGACATTCTTGTCCTTGTATTTGACGGTTGACGAGAGTTTTACATTTTCAAGCTCTGCACCGAGAACGGTAGGAACACTGTATTTCTTTTCCTTGTCAATTTCAATGATTTTGCCTGTTTTGCCGAGAACAACATATTGTCCTTTGCTTTCGATAACAGATGTCGGTTTTGCCTCGGTGACATTGATTATGATTGTGTTGAAAAGTTTTTTCTCGATATTGACTTCTTCAATATACGGAAAATCGTTTTTGATTTTATCCTCGCCGCCGCCTGTACTGCACAGAATAAGATTATCGCCCTTATTTATCATACATGAGGCGATAATATCGTCCGTGTTATAGCGTGTTTTGCCCTCTACCTCTATATTGTCAATCTTAAAGAATACTGTAAGCGACAAAACACAGCACACTGCAAAGAGAATTACAATGGTAATCATATAGAAAAGCACACGCTTCATTTTGCGTTTGTAGGGGCTTATCGGCTCTTTTGCGGGTGCAAGCGGTTTTGAATAATCCTGCTGACGACTTGATTTTTTTGGTTTATTGAGAATTTCCTGTGCCTGTCTGTCAACATCAGCCTGCGGAATTGTATGCTGTTGTACGGGCTTTTTCTGTTGCGGACGCTGTGGTTTCGGCTTCTGATACTGAGTGTTGGTTTTTTGTGAATTCTGCTGTGATGGAGTAGGTTTTCGTACAGCCTGTGAAGACGGCTTATGTACCGTTTTTTTCTGTTGTGCTGAACGGTTTGTGTTCGGCTGAGGGCTATTATTCGGATTTTTTGCCTTTTGAGTATTTGCAGACTGAACAGGTTTGTTCGGTGGTCTTTTTTGACTGTTCACGGACTGCGACGGTTTGTTTGGCGGTCTTTTTTGACTGTTCATGGACTGCGACGGTCTGTTCGGCGGTCTGTTCTGTTTTTGATTGGCGGCACTGCCTGACCTTTGATTATTGCTTTTTTGTGGTTTATCTGACGGTCTGCCGCCTGATTGTCGTTTTTCCACTTTTATCATTCCCTTGTATAAGTTCTATAAAAGTATTTTCGGTTACAGTCCCCCACTGTTTATATACGGAGGACTGTAACATCTTTAACATTAAAAATTCGGTTTGTAGGTATTTTCGTCTGTTTTTATGAAAAGACTTCTGTCATATCCACGAAGAATATGCTCAAAGCCGTTAATTTCGGTTATTCCCTCTGCCGCAAGAGCCGCAACAATGAGAGCCGCTCCCCCACGCAAATCCATAGCCGTAACGGAAGTTCCGTGCAAACTTTTTACTCCTGTCACGATTGCGAGTTTATCGTTGACTATGATATTTGCACCGAGTTTTCTCAGTGACGGCACATGATTATAGCGGTTTGTAAAAACATTCTCAACAAAAACGGTAATTCCGCCGCCTATTGCCGCAACCGACATAAGCGGCGGCTGTGCGTCCGTAGGAAACGACGGATATGGCTTTGTTGTTATGAGTTCGGGAGAATTGAGTTTTTCGGGGGCAAAAATTCTGAGCTCGTTTTCGGTACATTTTACGACACAGCCGGTTTCCTTGAAAAACGGAATTACCGACCGTATGTGTTCCGGAATTACATCATAAACCGTAAGACAGCCACCTGTTACGGCAGTACATGCCATATATGTGGCGATTGCTATTCTGTCGGGTATGATTTTATGCTCTGCACCCGTGAGTTTTTTTACGCCCTCAATCAGAATTGTTTCCGTACCTGCACCGAAAATTTTTGCTCCGCATTTGTTAAGAAATGCCGCAAGGTCGGTTATTTCAGGTTCACGAGCGGCGTTTGAGATGATTGTTGTGCCGCTTGCGAGAACTGACGCAAGAATGATATTTTCGGTTGCACCCACACTTGGATAACGCAGGTCAATATTACAGCCTTTCAGACCGTTTGGTGCTGAACACATAATTACATCGTCATTATGCTCAAAAACAACTCCTAATTTTTTGAGAGATGATATATGAATATCGAGCGGTCTTGCACCGAGTTCACAGCCGCCCGGATAGGAAATTTCGGCGTGATGTGCTTTTCCGAGCAACGCTCCGAGAAATATAACAGACGACCTCATTCTTTTCATAAGAGAGTCGGAAACGGTGCTTTTATCGAAATTTTCGGCATTGACGGTTATGGTGGTGTTTTCTCTGTGTGCTTTACAGCCGAGATAGTGAAGAATATCAAGAGAAAAATCAACATCAGAAAGATCCGGGCAATTTTTCAGGCAACATTCGCCGTCACAAAGTATAGTCGATGCAAGTATCGGCAAAATACTGTTTTTTGCACCCTGAGCGGTAATTTCTCCTGAGATTTCTTTTTTTCCCTCAACCAAAAGCCTGCTCAAAACATTCACCCTCCAATATTATACTACATACACAAACAAGTGATATTTTCTTTTCACCGCTTATGTTATGGCAGTGAAAGAAAATATCTACACAGATAATTATATGCTGTATAATGCCGAAAATTGAACATTTTAAGAAATTTTTATCAAATAAAAATTTGTTTTAGTACGGTATGTTGGGACTCTGTCCCAAACCCTGCAAGGACTGCTCACCCTTGAACCCACAATTTGTTTCATTGATTGAATGAGAAGTCAGATTATTTTTTTGATGTTGCGATAGTTTCGACAATGACGGAATAAATACGCTTTGAGGCATCGGATACTGCCATATTTTTTGCGTTTGCGGAATATTCACGCAGTCTGTCGGGGTCAGATGCTAATTTGTCGATTTCTTCCGTGAGTTTTTCGGGTGTAAGGTCTTTTTCTTCAATCATTACCGCCGCATTCTTCTCGACAAGCGACATAGCATTATGGTACTGGTGATTTTCCGCAACATTCGGTGACGGAATGAGAATTGACGGCTTACCCTTGACTTCAATCTCACTGAGGGTGATTGCACCTGCTCTTGCGATTACTACATCTGCCGCCGCAAGACAAGTCGGCATATCGTTTATGTATTCCCTGATGTCGAGATTTGTGGCGTTTTCGAGGTCAACACCCTTTTCTTTCAGCAGGTCGGGAAACCATTTGCCGTATTGACCGTAGGCGTGTATATGCTGATATTTCCCGTCCTTTGCACTGCGTGCAATAATGTCGGCAAGGGATTCGTTGATAATTCTTGCACCAAGACTGCCGCCGAATGAGAGTATTACAGGTCTGCCGTCAAGTCCAAGTTCCTTGCGTGCTTGTTCCTTATCGGCGGTAAGAATATCACCACGAACGGGATTGCCTGTATTGACAAAATTGCAGTTTTCGGGAAAATGCTTTTTTGCCGCCGGCATAGCAAGCATAACTCTTGCCGCTCTTTTTGCGAGCATTTTATTGGCGACTCCCGGAAAGGCATTCTGCTCGTGAATGATAATCGGAATACCAAGCTTATCTGCCGCTCTCAGAACAGGACCGCTGACATATCCGCCTGTTCCGACGCATATATCGGGCTTGAATTCCTTTATTATTTTCTTTGACTCGGCACTTGCCGAAAATGCTTTTTTGACGGTGACGATATTATCCTTGATTGCTTTCGGC
This sequence comes from Acutalibacteraceae bacterium, assembly GCA_051894195.1. GTDB lineage: Bacteria > Bacillota > Clostridia > Oscillospirales > Acutalibacteraceae > UBA1213. The sequence continues at coordinate 23,245 of JBJFIB010000174.1, read as the reverse complement.
GTTAATTTACGCTTGAAACCCTGAACGGTAATTCCACGGAATTCATATCCAGCCTGCGGAACGAGTCTTTCCTCCATTCCTCCCTTTGAACCGACATAAAGTATTTCGGCATTGGGTTGGCGTGAACGCACATAGCCTGCAATCGCAAGTGCAGGATTGATATGTCCGGCTGTTCCACCGCCTGCAAATAATATTCTCATTTATATATACCCCCTAAACCTTTTCTAAGTTAGATGTTCTTGAAATTGAAAGTATTATACCCATTTGTGCAAGAAGCATTATAAGCGATGAACCGCCGTAACTGAAAAACGGCAGACTGATACCTGTGTTCGGCATCCAGTCGGTAATTACCATTATGTTGAGGATTACCTGCAAGCCTATCTGTGCAGAAAGTCCTATTCCTAAAACTGAACCGAATTTGTCTTTTGCACGCATTGAAATGGTTATTCCTCGCCATACCAGAAGTGCAAAAATCAAAAGTATTATCATAGCTCCGACAAAACCGAGTTCCTCGCACACAACGGCAAAGACAAAGTCGTTCTGAGCCGCCGGAAGATAAAGGTATTTTTGTCTTGACTGTCCGAGCCCCAGTCCCCACAAGCCGCCCGAACCTATTGCATAGAGGGAATTTCGTGTCTGATAGGTTTTGTTCCACATATCAGCGTCGGTACAAGTGAGTGCCTGACCCCAGCCGTCAAGTCGCTCCATAGCATAGCCGAGCTGACCCGTTATCGCAAGAAGTGCAACGGCGGCGGCAATAAGAACTCCGGCAAACACAAAGTATCTTATTTTTACTCCGCTGACGAACATCATTACCGCAACAAGCATTGTAATAATTGCTATACCTGAATAGTGCGGTTCCAGTATAAGAAGTGCGGCGGTTGAAACAAGTATAATGAGTGGCGGAAGAACGCCGTACTTGAATGTATCCATTTCACGAAAATGTAATGAAGCCCAGTGTGCAAGAAACAGTATAATCGCAAATTTGCTGATTTCCGATGCCTGAATATCAAAAGCACCCAGACGAATCCAACGGTGAATACCGTCTGACGATGGGAGAAAAAGCACAATTATCAGAAGTAAATACGAAACAAAAAGAATCAGTGGTGCAAGTTTATGAAGATGATGATAGTCAAAATATGACATAAGAATCATTATGCCTATTCCGACAACGGAAAAGACCGACTGTCTTATGAGATAATAATAGCTGTTGCCCGTATATTCAAGTGCCGCAGGATAGCTTGCCGAAAACATCATTACTATTCCGATAATTACAAGAATAATTACAAGAAACAGAAATGTCATATCAAGTCCGAGCCGGATTGAAAACAGCTTGATTTTATTTTTTACTTTTTTCGGAAATCCGGCAGGCTTTTCTTCCCTGTCTTCCGTTTGCCTTTGGCGAGGCGACGGCGTAGGAGAATGTGGTGGCAGCTGTCGTGCCGGTGAGGAATTATATTGCACTTTTACAGGCACTTCCTTTCATAAGTACAGTGTTAATTTATCATAAAACATTATTTTGCGTGAGTATAATCAAAAGAGCAGCTGCTCCGCATATTGCCGTAAATACGCTGAATACAACAACGATTTTTACTTCCGACCAACCACACATCTCAAAGTGGTGGTGGATAGGACTCATCTTGAAAAGTCTTTTGCCATGAGTCAGCTTGAAATATGTAACCTGCAAAATTACCGAGAACATCTCAATAATATATACAAGTCCCACGAGTATGAGAATTATCGGCATATCAAGACCGAATGCCAACGCACATATATATCCGCCGAGATAAAGCGAGCCTGTGTCACCCATAAATACTTTTGCCGGGTGAAAATTCCAGATAAGAAATCCAAGACAGCCGCCTGCAAGAGCTGCTGACATTATCGAAAGTCCCATTCTTGCGGTATAGCCTGCTATGAGAATCAGGAAAATTGAGGCAAAGAATGTTACTGACGCATTGAGTCCGTCAATACCGTCGGTAAGGTTTACGGCATTTACTATTCCGACAATGAGGATTGCCGCAATCGGATAGTAGAGTATTCCTATATCAACCATTCCCACAAACGGAATGTATGTTGAGGTGTTTCCGCCGAAAAAGCTGATTGTCGCAAGATATGCTGCGGCAACAAAAAACTGCAAAAGAAGTTTCTGAACGGCAGTAAGACCGAGGTTTCTTTTCTTTATTACCTTGATGTAGTCATCAATAAAGCCTATTGCACCGAACGCAAGAGCCATAAAAAGTCCGCCGTAGATTTTTGCCGACTGCAAGGTTGTTTCGGGAGATATGCCGTTCTGTGTACCCGTAATATGAAACAGCAGTACGCATACTACCGTTGCAATAACACTTCCGGCAATAAACATAAATCCGCCCATAGTCGGTGTACCCTGTTTGCCCTTATGCCACTTGGGACCTATTTCAAGTATTGTCTGACCGAAGTGCAGCTTTCTGAGAAAAGGTACGAGCCATATTCCCAGAAGTGCCGCTATTGCGAATGCTGCAACCGCCGCTATTACTGTCCATATTCCTGTCATAAAAATAAATCCACCTTTCGTTTACCCTTGATTTTTGATTATCTTGATTTAAAAATTACGCAAATCTATTTTTCATCGGAAGAATTGAAGTATCCGAGTATTGAGGCTATCGGTATTCCCGTTGCGATAAGTGCGGCGGTACACACCAGAACATCATCAACCGTAAAAACCGAATTTTTCAGACGAACACGGCTGAGTATTCCTGTGCCGATTATGTCAAACACAATCTCTCCGTCTGAGGTTATGCTCTTGTTTCTGTATGTTACATCAGCGTCATAGTTTTCAGATGAATATGTCAGAATATTTCTTACATCTTCACCGTATTTTTTCAGACAGTATTCGTATGATGTTGCTTTATTCCTGAATTTCATAATATCACTGTCATTCATAGCAAAAGTACCGTCGTAAATAACGGTGTCAGCTATTGTGTCTTTTGGTATTGTGAATTTTTCGGAATAATTTTCGATAACGAAATCGGTATTTTCTGAAAAATCGTCAATACAGGTATTGTAACAGCAGAAATTCAGAATATCTGAAATAATATCCGATATTCTTTCGGAATTTTTGCAGGCAACGAGAATAAGTTTAGGATTTTGTACTGTTTTAATTCTGTTGGTCAATTTAAAACACCTCTTATGAAACGGCGGCTGTAAAATCTGCCGCCGTACACGCAAATGCCTTAACTACATAATACCGTTATCCTGATTGAATGTGACCGTTACTACGGTGTAAGGTTCAACCTCAGTTCCGGGCTTTATATCCTGCGACTTTGCATATGATGTTCCCTCAGAAAGTGAAGAACCCTGTATGCAGAGATTGAGGTTATAATCCGACGCAAGAACATTAGCCTCAGAAAGTGTACAGTTCGTGAAATCGGGAACCGTAACACGCTGTTTTGTACTGTCCTCGTCGGTATAAAGCACAACTGTACCGTCTTTCGGAATTGTTGAATATGCCGCCGGATTTTGTGCAATTACATTCTTGCCGCTACCGACAACTTCATATTTCAGTCCGTCATTTTTAACCTGTGACTGTGCCGCCTCAACACTCATACCGTAATATGCACTTGTTGTGGTATCGAGTTTTGTCATTTCGGCGTCTGAATAAATCTTCTCAACGCCAAGATATGGAAGAACCTCACTCATAATATTTCTGAAACACGGTCCTGCAACGGCTGAACCGTAATAGTTGATGTTTTTATCGGGTGTATCAAAATAACAGAGAAGTGCGACTTCGGGGTCGTCACTCGGTGCAATTCCGCAGAATGACGCAATATAATCGCTTGACAGATTGCCGTATTCGTCAACTTTCTTTTCGGAAGTACCTGTTTTTCCGCCGATACGGTAGCCTGCGACATAACCGTTTGTTGCACCGCCGTCAATGGCGTTATGTTCAAGCATAGTGCATATCTGCTTTGCAATATCCTTTGAAATTGCCTGTCGTTTTACGGTAGGTTCAGTGGTTTTTACTACATTACCGCTTGAATCAACGATTTTTGAAACGACAAACGGCTGCATAAGGTTTCCTCCGTTTGCAATAGACGCACAGGCGGTGAGCATCTGAATAGGTGTAATCGCAAAGTTCTGTCCGAATGACGCAACGGCAAGGTCGCTGAGATCCATTCCGTTAATACCCTCGTGTTCAAAGAACTGGTCTTCGCTTTCGCCCGGAAGGTCTATTCCCGTTTTTTCGGAAAAACCGAATGAAACATAATATTCATAGAACTTTTCTCGTCCGAGCATAAAGCCCATCTGCATAAATGCAGGGTTACAGGAATTGCAGAGTGCCTGTTCAATGGTTTGTGAGCCGTGTCCCGAATAATTCCAGCAGCTGATTGAACCCGAACCCTCAAACGGAACATAAGAACCTGAACATGTAAAACGGGTATCGTCCTTTATCAGTCCTTCGGAAAGAACGGCTGAGGCTGTTATCATCTTGAAAACCGAACCCGGAATATATGTATCGCTGACACCCTTATTACGCCACTGTTTAGCAAGTGCCTTATATTCCGCATCGGCTTGCTTATCCTTTGGGAGTTTATCTATTTCTTTTCGGGTCTTTTCGTCGGCAACTGTGAACGGGTCATTCGGATTGAAAGAACCCTCGCACGCAAAACCGAGTATTGCACCGGTCTTTACATTCATCATAATTGCACAGCCACGGTTTGCGACATTGAATTCCTTGATTGTCTGACGGACATATTTTTCCATTATGCTCTGGATATTTTCGTCTATTGTGAGAACAATGTTATAGCCGTCCTCTGCCTCGACCTTTTGTTCATACTGAAACGGCATTTCCGTACCGAGTGCATTCTGTGCAATCAAAAGACGACCTGATTTTCCCGTGAGATATTCGTCATACTGATATTCAACTCCGGCAAGTCCCTGACCGTCTGAACCGACAAATCCGAGAACATCGCCTGCAAAATTGTCGTGAGTATAATATCTTTTGTAGTCCTCAATGGTATTGATTACCTGTTCGATACCATATTCATCGGATAAATAATTTGCAAATTTGACTACCTTTTCTTTGACATCTGTTTCAACCTTGCGTTTTACTACAACATAATAGGAATCCTGCTTTGTTTTTTCGTAAAGTTCGTCTTTATCAAGGTCGAGAATTTTTGCAAGTCCCTCAGCAACGATTTTTCGGCTTTCGTCGGATTTGAGGTATCTTGGTGCCATTACCACATTCCACACGGTGATACTCTGTGCGAGAATGTTGCCGTTTGAATCGTAGATACTTCCACGCTTTGCCGTAAGGGTTGTATCCGCAAGCTGCTGGTCAACTGCTTTTTTCTGCAAATCCTCAGACATATATGTTTGCAGGTAAAAAAGCCGTCCTGCTATTGTGCCGAAGCCTGCGATTATTATGATAAGCATAATTATCAGTGACCGTCGCCACAGCTTTGCCCTGGCTCCCTTTTTCGCCATAAATGTCATTCATTCCTTTCTCTGTTTCTCAAAAGATAAAATTATTATCCGCAATATATCCATAAAATAAGGCTGTAACAAAAGAGTGAAAAAATCTTTTCACTGCATTTACCCTTTTGTTACAACCCACCCCTGTATTTACATACTTATTTATATTTTATATACTATATAATTATTCAGCCTTTCAAGACCACAGTCCTGTAAATGCTTCAGTGATTGTTTCGAGTGCATTATTTTTTCCGTCATCTCTTATTACTTCCGCATAATCGCCGTCGGAAAGTGAAATGAATTTTTTCTGGGCGTTTTTCGCCTGTGTCATTCCGAGTTTTGTTTCGGCGTAATTCTGCACGAGAGTTGAGGACAGCTTACTGTCAACTTTAAGCTGATACTGTGCCGCAAGGTTATTCTGCTGGGTTATGGTCTTGTTTGCTTCCAGAATCTGCTGATTGAGTTCATTGAGTACAACATTACTCTGCACGATTGTTATTGCGACAACAGCTACAACAATCGTAAGAAGTGCCACGCTTAAAATAATCAGCGGATTTCTTTTTCTTCGCTGGGCTTTGGTTATAACACCCGGCTGAAATTTTATTATATTGTTTTTCTTTTTATTTTTAGTGTCTGTCTGTTTGTTTGTTTCTGCTGATTTCTTATCGGCAGGTTCAAACAACGACAAATCGTACGCTTGACTTTCCTTGTTGGTTGTCACTGCTGCGGCTTCCTTTCTGTGTTTTTTAAAAAATTAAAATTCTGTGTTTTTTATTTTTTCGCAGCAACGGAGTTTTGCACTTCGGCTGCGTGGATTTTCGTCTGATTCCTGCTGACTTGCCTCAACGGGTTTTCGGGTTATGAGTTTTGCATTTGGGGTTTTTCCGCATACGCATATCGGAAAATCCTTTGGACAGGTACAGCCTTCACACCACTTTGCCATACGCTGTTTTACCATTCTGTCTTCAAGCGAATGAAAAGTTATTACCGCAAGCCGTCCTCCGACTGACAGCGACGAAAAAGCATTGTCAAGTCCCTCAGACAGTCTGTCGAGTTCTCCGTTGACGGCAATTCTCAATGCCTGAAATGTCTTGCGTGCCGGGTGCTTATCGTGTCTTTTTGCGGCAGGATATGCCCCTTTGACGATTTCGGCAAGCTGTAAAGTCGTTGTTATCGGCTGTTTTTGCCTTTCATGCTCGATTGCACGGGCAATATTCTTTGTAAATTTTTCTTCACCGTAAGCCGACAGAATATGTACAAGCTCGTTAAACGGTAATGTATTGACCAAATCGGCGGCTGTTGTACCGCTCTGGCTCATACGCATATCAAGAGGTGCGTCTGTATGATAGGAAAATCCTCTTTCGGCAGTATCAAGCTGATGTGATGAAACGCCTATATCAAGCAACACACCGTCAAGCGATGATATTCCGAGATTTGAAATAATTGTCGGTATTTCAGAAAAATTCGACTTCACGATTGTTACATTCTTATTTTCGGAAAAACGCTGTTCAAGAGTTGCGATTGCGTCAGGGTCCTGATCAACGCAAATCAGTCTTCCGCCGTCAAGTCGTCTGAGTATTTCTGACGAGTGACCTCCGCCGCCCGCTGTTCCGTCAAGATAGACGCCGTTTGGCTTTATTGCAAGTGAATTGATTGTTTCATTAAGCAGTACGGGTTTATGTGAAAATTCCATAGTCATTCTCCGTTAAAGTTCAAAAAGATTCATTACTTCAAGCACCTGAGTTTCGGAAATATCGTTATTATACTGATTCCATCTTTCAGCGTCCCATATTTCCACTCTTGAACCTGTGCCGATAATCACAACATCTTTGTCGAGATGTGCATAATCCCTGAGCATCTGAGGGATAAGAACTCTGCCCTGTTTATCGGGAATAAGCTCCGCCGCACTCGAAAAAAGAAACCTTTGCAAGTCCTTTGTTTTTGACGACGGCAAGGCACATATCTTTCTGCCGAGTTCGTCCCACAACTCTTTCGACATAACAGTTATTGACGAGTCCGTGCCTTTTGTCGCATAAAAGACCTCTCCAAGCTCCTCACGGAACTTTGCAGGCATAATGACACGGCCTTTTGAGTCAATATTATGCTGATATGAACCTATCAACATTTCTGCCACCACACACATAAAGCGGCACTCGGTATGAACTTTGCACCACTTTAATCCACCTTTCACCACTTAATATACTAATTATAGTATATCAGTTACAAAATTGCAAGGTTTATGTAACAATTTTAAATTATTTTTTATACGGCAAAAAAAGGAAAATTTGTTCGCTAAATCCTGATTTTATGTATAATTCCGGACTGTTTGTCGGAAAATATTTTCAAAAGATTGGAGTGATTTTATGCAGGACTTTATGCAGTATATTTATGCATTTATTTTTGGCGGACTTCTGTGCGTTATTGCACAGATTCTTATCGACAAAACAAAGCTGACTCCGGCAAGAATACTTGTACTCTATGTTACCGCCGGCGTTGTGCTGACGGCTGTGGGTGTTTATGAACCCTTTGTTGAATTTGCCGGTGCAGGTGCAACAGTTCCTCTTACGGGATTCGGCTATTCACTTGCAAAAGGCGTTGAGGAATCCGTCAGCAAGGACAACTGGCTCGGAATTTTCACAGGCGGACTGAGTGCATGTTCAACAGGAATTGCCGCCGCTGTATTTTTCGGCTATCTCTCTGCCCTCATCAAAAAACCAAGCTCGAAATAGTGTGGAGTGTGGAGAGTGGAGAGTGGAGTTAATGTAACCGTTAGTTTATTGGCTATGGTCAGTTAATTATGAACTTTAAGTTATCAAATGAAAAAGCGACAGGGAAAATTCCTTGTCGCTCTTTTTTACTATAAAACTTTCAGCGGAGGAACTCCTCCGAAAAAATATTTGACTGCGGTTGTCATTTCAAGTTAAATATCAGCTTGAAGTTGAGTTTTTGACAACTACACACTCCACTCTCCACACTCCACTCTCAAACTCAGCTTCCTGCACTTTCGTAGGCGTTGAGTCCTTTGTTCCAGATTGTGTAGGCGATTATGAAAAGTATGATTGAAATTATTACTGTGCCGCCGATGTTGAAAAGCGGATTTTCGCCTGTGAGAAGATACATCGCAGGATAATATCCTGTAAACGCAAACGGAACAACATAGGTTATTATTGTTCTGATGAATTGATTGTAAATTGTTGTAGGGTATTTTGCAAATTCGTTTGCCATATAGAAAACCTGTGTAATCTGTCCGCTTTGCTTTGTCCAGAAGGCTATTGCCGCCGTACCCATTTTTATGCTTGTATAAATCAGCGACGAAAACGGTATAACTATGATGAAAAGCAATATACTCAGCGGTGTTACAACCATTCCGACAGTACCCGCAACCGAACACACAAGCACTATTCCCACAAGAAGTTCGCCTATTGCGTCAAGCTGAAAGTTTTCGGCTATAACATGAAAAAGCGGATTTATCGGTCGGGTCAGGTATTTGTCAAAGTCGCCTTTTCGCACAATGAAATAGCCGACACTCCACAAATTATCAGTAAGAAGATGGTCTATGCCCTTTGGGATAAGTGAAAAGCCGTATATGAATACTATCTGTTCAAACGAAAAGCCTGCAAGATTCGGAATTTGTGAAAAGATAATGAATATAAAGCCTATTCCGACTGCCTGGTCAATAAGAAAACTTATTGCACCTGTAAGAAAGTCTATTTTGTACTCCATAAGGCGTTTGAGGTTTTGTACTGTGAGTATTTTGTATATTTTCCACGCTCGTTTCATTCTCTCAGCCCCCCTGTACACAAAGATATTTTATTGCCTTTTTCCATATCAGCTTTGAAAGTACATAGAAGAACATCAGCCAGAAAAGCTGCAATAAAAGATTGAAAACAATTTGCTGTGTATCGTATTTTCCCATATAAAGCATAACCGGTGTATAGCTGAGGGACGCAAACGGCATAAGTTCAAGTATCTGTCTGATTATTCCGGGCATAAATGCAAGAGGTATTACTGCACCTGAAAGAAACCTTATAAGGCTTTTTTTCAGGATATTGAAACCCCACAGATTTTTTACGAAAAATGCCATAAATCCGAAACACAAATTCAGATAAAATGAAATAAGATAAGCAAACAAGGCACTGAGAATATAAAAAAGAAAATTGACGATATTGAACATAACAAAACCGTTTACGCAATATCTGTATATTTCAACGCCGAGTACCATAGGAACAAAAATTATTGTGAGAAGTATGGCAAGCTGTCCGAGTTCCTTGAAAAGATAGCTTAAATTGCAGTTTACAGGCTTGATAAGACGCATTGATATACTTCCGTCCTTGATTTCATCGCCTACCTGTTCACACACATTACTGCTTGTGATAAATCCCGTGACATTTGAAATGAAAAGATACACAACCATATCGTTCATTGAAAAGTCCATAAATGTGCCGCTGCCCGATGATTCAAAAACGGCTTTCCACACATAGTACATTACAAAACAGTAAAAAAGCTCACCGATAAAAAAACACAAAAAATTCATTCTGTACGCAAGAAGTTCCTGTATTCCTGCACGGGTAAACGGAAAATAAAGTTTCTTTATTTTATGCACCCGTGTTCACCCCCTGCTTGTAAAGGCGGCGGATTATTTCCTCGACATCTGCGTCCTTGATTGAAATATCCTTGATGTTTGCCTGAGAAAGAGTGTATGAAAGCATTTCTCCCACAGGAATTACTGCACTGTTGAAACGGACTTTATAAATATTTTTGTCGCACTCAACAGAAAGGTCATCGTCGGTCAGTTTAAGTTTTTTTCTGAATTTTTCGGGTGTAAGTTCTGACGACGGGTCAGCCTCAAAATTGAGTTCACGCATTTGTCCGTAGTTTGCTTTGAGTTCACGCAAAGAACCGTCATAGACATTTTTACCCTTGTCAATCATAACAATACGGTCACACAACAGTTCAATGTCGCTTATGTCGTGAGTGGTGAGAATAACGGTTGTCTGTTCTTCTTTGTTGATTTTCATTATTGCCTGACGGATATTGTCCTTTACGACAACATCAAGTCCGATTGTCGGTTCGTCAAGAAACAATACCTTTGGACTATGTAGCATTGATGCGGCAATATCTGCCCTCATACGCTGTCCGAGTGAAAGTGTACGGACAGGCGACTTAATGAACGGTTCGAGTTCAAGAACTTCATTGAGAAACGCCATTCTCTCTTTGAATTTCTCGTCGCTGACTTCGTAAATTTCTTTGAGAACCGAGTATGTTTCAACAAGCGGCAAATCCCACCAAAGCTGTGTTCTCTGACCGAAAACAACACCGATTTCCTTAACATAATTTTTTCGGTCATTCTGCGGAATTTTTCCGTTTATGCGGCACTCTCCGCTCGTTGGAGTAAGAATACCTGTAAGCATTTTTATTACTGTGGATTTTCCTGCACCGTTAGGACCTATAAAGCCGAGTATCTCTCCCTTCGGAACATGAAAACTTATATCATCAGCCGCAACTACGATTTCCTTATGCGGCTTGAACAGTGCCTTTACACTGCCTTTGAGTCCGGGTTCCTTGATTACTTTTTTGAATTCTTTTCTTAAATGTTCCGCATATATCATATTTTTCCTCCGTGTTTTTTCAGGAAGTCTGACAACCCCTGTTTTTTAAGACTGAATTTTCCTGTGCAAATGATATTCTCATTTTACATCTCCCCTTTCGTATTTATTTCTTTGATGAAATGCACGCCTCAATAAAATCTGAAAGGACAGACACGAAATCCAAACAGGATAGTAAGGAACAACTTATTTCGGACATTCCATAAAGTAAACAAATTATATCAAATTTATATTTATGTGTAAAGTATTACTAATAATTTGATACAATTATGATACAATTCGTTATTATTGGACAACTTTATATTTTGCTTTTAAGAAAAATTATTGTTTTATTTGCACAATAATGACAAGCATTTTTTATATACTGGACTATTTACAATTTTATCATTTTAATTGTAAACTATAAATGAGCAAATTTCCTAAAATGCACAAATACTTTCTTATGTACAGTGTATATCTTTCGATTTTTTGTAAGTTATATACAAATAGAATTATAAAAAATTATTAAAAACATATATTGACATTTTTATTTTATCGGCAAATTTTGATATTTGCTCAATTATAGTTGTAAAGTGAGTAATATAGTGGTATAATTATTTAACTATTTTATTCAGGAGGACTACTGATGAACGAAAGAGAAAATTTCAGTTCAAGATTGGGGTTTGTGCTTGTTTCAGCCGGCTGTGCAATCGGACTGGGTAATGTATGGAAATTTCCGTATATATGCGGAGAAAACGGCGGTGCGGCTTTTATACTCATTTATCTTGCATTTTTGCTGTTGCTCGGCTTGCCTATACTGATAAGTGAGTTTGCAATAGGCAGAGGCAGTCAGCGTAGTATTGCCGAATGTTTCGAGAAATTACAGCCAAAAGGCACAAAATGGAAACACTTTAAATGGGTATGTATTGCAGGAAACTACATACTTATGATGTTCTACACTATGGTTGGCGGCTGGATGCTGTACTACACCTACAAGGCGATTTCAGGAGAGCTTGAAGGTCTTGACACTCAGGGTACGGCTCAGGCTTTCGGCAATATGCTGAATGAACCGTGGACAATGGTATTATGGACAGTAATTGTAATTGCTTTGTCGTTTGGCGTATGCATACTCGGTGTGAGAAAAGGCGTTGAAAAAATTACAAAAACTATGATGCTGCTTTTGATGGTTCTTATGGCTGTTCTTGCGGTGAATTCTCTGTGCCTCAGCGGTGCGGAAAAAGGCGTTCAGTTCTATCTTGTACCCGATTTTCAGAAAATGAACGAAAACGGCATAGGAAATGTCGTATTTGCCGCTATGACACACGCTTTCTTTACACTCAGCGTAGGTATCGGCTCAATGAGTATTATGGGAAGCTATCTTGACAGAAAAAAGACAATTACCGGTGCAGCAATCAATGTTGTTGTGCTTGATACGGTTATTGCACTTGTTGCAGGACTTATTATTATTCCGGCTTGTTTTGCTTACGGAATTGAACCCGACTCGGGTCCGTCACTGCTGTTTATCACACTGCCGAATGTGTTCAACAATATGGCTGGCGGAAGAATATGGTCGTCGCTGTTCTTTGTGTTTATGTCGTTTGCCGCAATATCGACAATAATCGCTGTATTTGAAAATATTGTTGCGATAAATATTGAGCTGTTCAAGATAAAGCGTTCAAAAGCCGTTTTTATAAATATGGGTATTATTGTTGCACTTTCGGTTATTACGATTTTCGGATACAACTATTTCAGCGGTTTTCAGCCTTTCGGAGAAGGCAGTACGATTATGGACTTGGAAGACTTCATACTTTCGTACAATATTCTGCCGCTCGGCTGTCTTATATTCGTTCTGTTCTGTACGGCAAGAAACGGCTGGGGCTTTGACAATTTCATAAGTGAAGTAAACAGCGGAAACGGTATGAAATTCCCTGCACTTATGAAAAACTATATGAAATTCATTCTGCCGCTGATTATTATCGTTGTTTACCTCAAAGGCTATGACGATATGTTCGCAAAATATGATTTAACGGTAAGAATTATAATGCTTGCACTTGCTGTTGCTATGCTTGCTGTAACGATATTCATAAGCGGAGTATTCAAAAAGCCAAAAAACAGGCTTTCGGCATAAAGTCCGACACCTGAAAAAATTAAGGGAGAAGAACACGAAAAGTTCTTCTCCCTTTTTTGTCCGTAAAAGACTTATTATCACACACATTCAAGTGCAATCTTTATCATATCATTAAATGTGGTTTCTCTCTCCTGTGCGGAACATTCCTCATTTGTGAGAGGGCAGTCGGAAATTGTACAGATACAGAGTGCCTTTTTGCCGAACCTCGCCGCATTGAAATAAAGTGCGGCACTCTCCATTTCAACCGCAAGTACACCGAGTTTTCGCCACTGTGCAAGAGATGATGAATCGTCATAAAATGTATCTGAACAAAGGACAGTTCCTACTGTAACGGTTTTACCCAGTTCAACGGCTTTTTCTTCGGCTTTTTTCAGAAGTCCGTAGTCGGCTGTCGGAACAGGTGTTCCGGGCATATTATACTGTGCGGCATAGTTTGAGTTTGTTGCCGACGCCATCGCAAGAACAACATCACGAATATGGAGTTTTTCACTTATTGCACCCGCTGTGCCTATACGGATAATGTTTTCGACATCATAAAACTTGAAAAGTTCGTATGAATAAATCGCCATTGACGGAATACCCATTCCGCTCGCCATAACGGAAACTTCACGGTCTTTGTATTTTCCGGTATAAGCGTACATTCCACGCACTTCGTTTATCTTTTTTGCGTCAGTCAGGAAATTTTCAGCTATATATTTTGCTCTTAAAGGGTCGCCGGGCATTAGTACGGTTTTTGCAAAGTCGCCTTTTTCGGCACTGTTGTGAGGGGTTGACACAGAAAACACTCCTTTACGATTGAATTTTTTCGTCTATCAATAGCCGAGTTCTTCACCGACTATTATTACCTTAATTCTGTTTTTCTTACGCTGTTGTGCGGAAATTACATAATTACAGCAAATTCTCTGTTCGCTGTGACAGCCGTCACATATAAGGCTGTTGTCATTATTGAGCGAAACACATTTATTTTCCTTTGCACAGTAGGTGTCACAGTTAAGACGCTTTGTGTTGAGCGGTGCGGCAATTTTCTTTACACGCTTTATTGCGGCATTGATGTCGGGTACGATTTTGTTATAGCCTGCGATTACGATTACGCTTTCAGGACCGTAAAGAATTGCGGCAACACGGTTTGAATTTCCGTCAACATTATAGAGTTCGCCGTTTTCGGTGATTGCGTTTGCACTTGTAAGAAACACATCAGCAGAAAATGTCTTACGGTAAATTTCCTCGATTTCTTCCCTTGAACCTGCGGCACTGCGGTCAAGATAATTATAGTCGCCATTTTTGAGAATATCGGTAATTCCTGTTTGTGCCAAAGTTACAGAACCGCCGTGAGAAACTGTGTTGCCCTTTTTCATAAGGCTTTTTACGAGTTCTCTTGCTTTTTCGGAATTTTCACAGAAATAAGCCTCCATATTGTTTTTTCTGAGTGAATCAAGGGTTTTGTTTACTGACTGCATATTGATTTGTGACATAATAATTTTCCTTTCTTTTTATGATTTTTTGAATAAAACAAGATTAAAATAAAAAAATAAATACAGAAATAATTTTAAAGGAGCTATGCTGTATGAACAACGACAACACAGAACTTTTATCGGGAATTTACAAGCTTTCTCAGACAGGTATGGAGGCGACAAAAGCCGTACTTCAAAAAACAGAACAGACTGCACTGCGTAACGAACTTGAAGAACAGTACAACGACTATTCCGACGCATCAGCAAAAACCGAACAGGAACTTGTTTCAAACGGTGTTATGCCAAAAGACCTCGATATGATGACAAAAGCTATGATGTGGGGTTCAATCAAAATGCACACCCTCAACGACATAAGTCCCGAACATATCGCCGAAATTATGATTAACGGCACAACAATGGGAATTGTTGACCTCACAAAACACATCGGTGCCTGTACAAACGCCGACGAAAATATAAGGAATTATGCAAAGGACTTTATTCAGAATGAAGAACGACATATCGAAAATTTAAAGGCGTTTTTATGCTGAAAATACTCCGCACAATGCACATATTCCCACTGCCGCAAGAATTTCTGTAATAAAAATTACAGGTATGCCGACCATAAATTTCGGTTTTCGGGTTTTGTGGTGTATTATGTGCATTGTGATATACATTACAACACAGCCGCTGAGTGCCGCCGTTATCAGAAGTGTTTTTTCGGGTACACGGCGGCGGTTTCTTCGTGCGGCGTGTTTATCGTGAACCGTCATAATAATTGCCGTTATATTTGTTATTATCAGATATGCAATAATAATATAAAAATACCACTGCATAATTTTTGTCCTCCGTCATTTTTTTGTTTATCTTATTATATATTGATAATAAATTAAAATCAAGGGTGTTGTATATGAGAAAAAAGATTGCGGAGTTCATTCCTGTTATGGTTTCTTTTGCACTTCTTATTGCCTGTGTTGTATATTTTTCGTTTGACAGAACAGACAGCACCGCCGTAGTGAAAAATACATCTGACACAAAAACTGAAAGAACCGTTTCGGAAAATGAAAAGTCGGAAACAGTCAAAGAAACCGTTTCCGAACGAGATGAAGAAATGCGTGGAATATGGATTCCCTATATGTCGCTCGACCTTTCCGACACGGACAGAAGTGAAGAACAATTCTGCAAAAAAATTGACGGTATTATAAAAAACTGCATAAAATACAAGGCTAACACGCTGATTGTACAGGTAAGACCTTTCGGGGATTCGGTTTATCCGTCGGAATATTTTCCGTGGTCGCATATTATCAGCGGTATTCAGGGCAAGAGCGTTGATTATGACCCGCTGAATTACATAGTCACACAGGCACACAAAAACAATCTTGCCGTTCACGCATGGGTTAATCCGCTGAGAATAAGTACATCAAAAACTCCGTCGCCGCTGTCTGAGGACAATCCGTATATGATATGGAAAAACGATAAAAACACCGAAAATGATGATTATACCTTTGAATGTGACGGCGGAATATATTATAATCCCGCATACGCTGAGGTAAGAAAGCTGATTATTGACGGTGTGTGCGAAATTGTAAGGAATTATGATGTTGACGGTGTGCAGTTTGATGATTATTTTTATCCGTCAGAGGACACCGATTACGACAAAAAGTCATACAAACAGTATGTAAATTCACTCGAAAAAAATATCACTCCGATTTCTCAGCAGCAGTGGCGAACGGCAAACATAAACACGCTTATTTCAGGAGTTTATGCTGCTGTACACAACATTAAAAACAATGTTGTGTTCGGAATTTCGCCACAGGGAAATATTGAAAACGATTTGAAAATTTGTGCCGATGTTTACAGCTGGTGCAGTATAAGCGGATATGTTGACTATATCTGTCCGCAGATTTATGTAAGCAACGAACACCCTGTACTGCCCTTTAACGATACGGCAAAGCGTTGGAAAAATCTTATTAAAAACGAAAAAGTAAAGCTGTATCTCGGACTTGGAGTTTACAAATCCGGTACTGACGCAGACAGCGGAACATGGCTTTTGAGTGATGACAACATAAAACAGCAGATTGAATACGGCAGAAGTCTTAAAACCGACGGCTTTATGCTTTATTCGTATGAATATCTTATTGCAGATGAAACGAAAAATGAAGTACAGAATGCTATGGCAATACTTGAATAAAACATCAGAGAATACGCAGTCCTTTCGGGTATTTGTTTTTAAGGCGACCGTTTGAGCATTTGCCGAAACCTGTGATAATTCCGTCAAGAGATACGGCTGTGTAGCCGTTTTCGCCGCCGCAGTCAATTTCAAGTCCTCTGAGAAAATCAACAAGTCGGCTGTCGTCAGGCTTTAAGTTAAGTACACGCTTTATGTTTTCGGGTTTTGACAACATAAAGAGTGCGTGTTGAGGTTCAATGCGGTTCTTTTTGAATTCTCCGGCAAAAACTCCTGCACGGATAACTCCGAGTCCGTTTATATCGGGAAGATTTTCAGGAATGATAAATGCCTTATCGTTTATTATTACGATTTTTCCGCTCGGGACTTTTACAAAAATATCATCAAGCATTTTCTGAACGGATTTGTAAAGCTCGGCATTTTTTGAGTTTTTGATTGGTGTTATATAAGGTTCGGGGTAATTGTTGTTTTCGGATTTTCGTCTTAATCTTGCCGCAAAATGTCCCTCGCCTTTTTCAATCGGCGTAATTCGTACTGCACCTTTGATTTCTGTTTTTCGTCCGAAATTTTCGTGTATGTCCTCAGGTTCAAAGTCGGGATTTTCCGCAAGAAACTGCTTTATTACTCCCTCGTTTTCCTCATACGAAAATGTACAGGTTGAATATACAAGCACTCCGCCCTGTTTTACGCATTGTGCCGCTGAATTCAGTATCGAAAGCTGACGGTTTGCACAGGATAAAACATGTTCACGGCTCCATTCAGTAATTGCGTCGTGATTTTTTCTGAACATTCCCTCTCCTGAACACGGTGCATCAACAAGCACCTTATCAAAATATCCCGACAGTTTTGCACAAAGAACTTCGGGATAACATGACGACACAACACCGTTTGCAATACCCATACGCTCAAAATTTGACAGGAGAATATTTGCACGGTTTTTTACGACTTCATTCGACCATATAAGTCCTGTTCCATTAAGGCAAGAGGCTATCTGTGAGGACTTTCCGCCGGGTGCTGCACACAAATCAAGAACCTTGTCATTCGGCTGAATTTCAAGCAGTTCAACCGCAGAAGTCGCCGACGGTTCCTGAACATAAAACGCTCCTGAATGATGAATCGGAAGATTGCCTACTCCCTGTTCATCACTTGGTATATACCAGCCGTCAGTATAAAACGGACTTTTTGTGATTTTAAAAGGCAGGATTTTCTGTACCTGTTCAGGCGTTGCTTTGAGCCTGTTTATGCTTATTCCACGAAAAACCTCGCTGTCAAAGCTGTCCTCATAGAGTTTATATTCATCTTTTAAAAGTTTTTTCATTTCTTCTTGAAAATCAACGGGAAGTGCTGTCATAGAATTTTTCCTTTCGCATTGTATGTATATCGGATTTATTTTCGGTAATAATAAAGTCAGAAAGGGGTGAGCTTATGAACCGTCAGAACAATCAGAACAACCAGAATTGCCAGAACAGAAACAACAATCAGGCAAATCAGAAAAAACAGCAGAATGCTCAGAACAAAAACAACAGACAGTTCCAGAATCAGAACCAACAGAATTTCAATAACCAGAATAACAACAACAACTTTAACAACCAGCACAATCAGAACTTTGACGACTGATTGAATAACCTCCGCAATCAAGCCATTTTACAGCCTTTTTATTGTGATTTGTAACTATCCTGTCCGAAAATAAGCTATATTTTTATAATCAGGGCGACTGTTTATTCAGCCGCCCTTTTAATTATTGTTCGTGGAATGCATACGGCAATAATTCCGACAGTCTGAATATTTTATAGTCGTCAACGCTTTTAGCAAGAATAATTTTGAAATCTTCATCGCAAAATTCGCTTATGAACTGTCTGCACATTCCGCACGGTGAACAGTAATTTTTCAGCGGATATTCGTTAATTCTTCCGCCGGCTATCGCAAGCATTTCAAAGCTGCGTTCCCCTGATGAAAGAGCCTGTGCAAACGCACTTCTTTCCGCACATATACCGACAGGATAAGAGGCGTTTTCGGCATTTGCTCCTGTATATATTCTGCCGCTGTCAGCAAGAAGTGCCGCACCTACATAAAATTTTGAATATGGTGCATATGCATTTTTTCTGACATCAAGTGCCTGTTCTATTAAGTTTTGTTCCGCTGTATGTTCGTTCATAAAAACTTACCGCCCTTTCACGATAATAACTCCACACTAATTATAATATCAGCATAAGGTGTTATCAAGAAATTTTTGAAATAATACAAAAGAAAATATATATGTTTTTGTAAGTGTGTGTTGTTTTTCTGTAAAGCTGATAAGTAAAGGTTATACTACACTTTACTCTTCTTTACTTTACTTTTCTTTACTTTACTTTGTTGCATTATTGATGACATTAACAGGGTTATTGCATACATTAACTGCATTATTGAAAACATTAACCTTGCTTTATGACGCACTTATTAAACCCTCATGATTTTTTAATGCAAGAAGGATAATTCTGAAAATATATGACTGATTTCGTTCAGATGATTTTAAGGCACATTTGAATACTTCGGGAGGTCAATATGTTATACGACATAAGCTCTGATGAAAAGAGATTAAACTAAGACGGATAAGAAATGACACTCGTTACAATCGTTTTTTAGCCTTTTTTGTCCACTCCGCTGATTGTTATACAGCAACAAACGCAATACGGACAGAATTTTTATAACAACTATTCTATAAATAGGATTAAAAGAATAAAAATTCGACCTCAAAAGGTATAATTTCACGAAAAGTTTATTATTTTGTCCGGTTGTATTTATTGCTGATTGATGATAAAATATATTTAAAGAATTATTGTGAATACAAGGGGGTAAGATTATGCCGGCAGAAAAAATCAAAAAATATACAAAGGAAGATTATTATGCACTTCCCGAAAACACAAGAGTTGAACTTATAAACGGCGTGATTTTTGATATGTCACCTGCTCCGCTGAGAATACATCAGAAAATCTCAATGAAAATTTCACAGACTATCGGCAATTTCATAGACAAAAACGGCGGTGACTGTGAAGTTTATACTGCTCCCTTTGATGTTGAATTATCAGAAGATACGGTTGTTCAGCCAGACATTTCCGTTATATGCGACAAAAACAAGCTGACAAAAAAAGGCTGTACAGGTGCTCCCGACTGGATTATTGAAATAACATCAAGCAACGCAATCAACGATTATATCTATAAACTGGAAATATATCAGCGATACGGCGTAAAAGAATACTGGATTGTTGACCCAAGAACAAATGATGTAAGCATATATTATCTTGTAGGCGAACTTTTTACCTATCACTATAAATTTTCGGACTCAATTCCTGTTGGTATTTACAAAGGAAAACTTGAAATAAATATTGATGAATTACTGAAATAAAACAAATTCAAAACACAGAAAAAATCCGTCAAAGACCGCATATCAAGCGGAATCTGACGGATTTTTAATTTTATTCTGTTACGATTATTGTGCCGTTAGGTGTGTCTTTGATTGTTATTCCTCTTGCTTTGAGTTCGTCACGGATTCTGTCTGCCTCTGTCCAGTTTTTGTTCTTTCTTGCCGCATTACGCTCGTCAATGAGTTTCTGAACATCGTCGTCAACTTCATTTTTCTTTTCTGTGTAAAGAAGTCCGAGTACATCTGCAAGCTCATTGTAAAGGTCAAGTGCAAAGGTGCAAAGTTCCTTTGACGGCTTTGTCTGTGCGTTGAGATTTGAGTTGATGTCCCTTGCAAGTTCAAAAAGTGCTGAAATTGCGTCGGCTGTATTAAGGTCGTCGTCCATAGCGTCAATAAAGTCTTTTTTGTGAGTAAGGAGAAGTTCCTTGATTTTATCCTCTCCCTCTTTTTCGCCACTGACGGAATTCTTTGCAAGAAAACTTAAATCCTCACGGCAGTTATAAAGTCTGTCAAGTGCTGACTTGCACTGCTCGATAATATCAACTGAATAGTTAATCGGGCTGCGGTAATGTGACGATACCATAAGATAACGGATAGGCTCGTAGCCGTATTTTTCGGCAACATCACGGACAGTAAAGAAGTTATTCAGTGATTTTGACATCTTTCTGTTGTCAACATTGATATAGCCGTTGTGCATCCAGTAATGTGCAAACGGTACACCGTTGCAACATTCACTCTGTGCAATTTCGTTTTCGTGATGCGGGAAAATCAAATCCTGTCCGCCGCAGTGAATGTCGATTGTGTCGCCAAGGTATCTTTTTGCCATTGTCGAACACTCAATGTGCCAGCCGGGACGACCTTTGCCCCAAGGGGAATCCCATGACGGTTCACCCGGTTTTGCACCTTTCCAGAGTGCAAAATCCATAGGGTTTTCTTTTGTTTCGCCTATGCTTATTCTTGCACCGGCTTCAAGGTCTTCAAGCGGCTGATGTGAAAGCTTGCCGTACTCATCAAATTTATTTGTGCGGAAATAAACATCACCATATTCCGTTGAATAAGCATATCCTTTATCTTCAAGAGTTTTAATCATATCAATGATTTGTTGTATATTTTCGGTTGCACGGGGGTGTATTGTCGCCTCACGGACATTGAGTCCCTTTGCGTCCTTTTTGTATTCGGCAATATATTTTTCTGAAACAGTGATATAATCGGAATTTTCCTCGTTTGCCTTTTTGATGATTTTGTCGTCAATGTCGGTGAAATTCTGAACAAATGTTACCTTGTATCCCCTGTATTCAAGATAACGGCGGAGAATGTCAAAAACGCATATCGGACGGGCGTTTCCTATATGAATATAGTTATAAACAGTAGGACCGCAGGCGTAAATTCTTACTTCGCCGTCGTTAATGGTTTTGAGTTCTTCTTTTTGTCTTGTAAGCGTATTGTAGATTTTCATAGCTTATGTTTCCTTTCCGCTTTAAAATATTTATTTATTGTTTTCGGATAATTTGTTTACTGTCTTTGTGAGAGTGTCAATCTCGTGTTCAAGCTGACATATTTTTTGTGCGACAGGGTCAGTAAAGTGTATCTGGTCAAGACACGCATTGTTTATCTTTACGCCGTTTACACGGACAACTCTTGCCGGAACACCTACGGCAGTTGCATTGTCGGGGACTTCACTCAACACTACTGCACCTGCGGCAATTCTTGCGTTATCACCTACTCTGAAAGGTCCGAGAACCTTTGCACCGGCACCGACAAGTACATTGTTGCCGAGCGTCGGGTGGCGTTTTCCGTGGTCTTTGCCTGTTCCTCCAAGAGTAACATTCTGATATATCGTGCAGTTGTCGCCGATTTCGGTTGTTTCACCGATTACAACTCCCATTCCGTGATCTATGAAAAGTCCTTTTCCGATAGTTGCACCGGGGTGAATTTCAATACCCGTTTTGTGCCTTGCACGCTGTGAAATAAATCTTGCGATAAATTTCATATTGTGTCTGAAAAACCAGTTTGCTTTTCTGTATGAGCGAACAGCCTTAAAGCCCGAATACAGAAAATATACTTCAAGTCTGCTTCTTGCGGCAGGGTCACGCTCCATAATCGAATCAAGCTCTGCCTTTAATTTTTTAAACAAAATACATCACCACCAAATATAATGCGTAATTCGTAATGCGTAATGCGTAATTATTGTGCGAACCGTTTAGTTTAATGTGCTAAAATAAAGTTACTGTTGTCAATAGTACATAACAGAAACGCCACGCTCCTTAATGCAATAAATATGCAAAAAGGGGCGTGGCTGTGCTACGCTGTTCCACCCTGATTCAACGGAAATATCCGTCCTCATTAGTCCAATAACGGCGGAAACCGTACAGGGATACTCGAAAATTCCCCCTGTAAGCTGTTGGAGTGCATTTCACGGGTATGATAATAATGTCATTTCAGCAAACAGACATCTCTCTGAAAAATCATTGAACCGTTACTTCTCTCCGTCATAGCATTTAAAATAAAACATCAGTTATAATATATATTATACACCAATAAGTCTGAAAAGTGAATATCTGATTTGAAATTATTTTGCGTTTTTTATGAATTCAAAATTCTGAACAATATAGATTATTCCCGAAATAAGCGTAAGTGCCGTTGCAATCCACATAAGAACATCACTTATAATATCAAAGCACTGTGAAAACTGTGCGGCATTATTAAGGCTTATGACATTAAGACTGTTGAGTTCAAGCACATACTGCATAAGCATAACCAACAAAACGGCGGCAATCTGACTTATTGTCTTTGCCTTGCCCCAGTTATTTGCGGCAACAACCTTTCCCTGACTTGACGCTACAAGCCGGATTGATGTTACCATAAATTCACGGGATATTATAAGTATAAGAATTATTGCGTTTGTAAGACCCGTCTGCACAAAGCAGGCAAGGGCTGCAAGTATCATAATTTTGTCGGCAAGCGGGTCGGCAAATTTTCCGAAATCGGTTATCATATTGTTTTTTCGTGCGATTTTGCCGTCAAGATGGTCTGTATATGCCG
>JBJFIB010000173.1:0-1600 GCA_051894195.1 Acutalibacteraceae bacterium | reverse complement strand
GTACCATATTGTAGAAGAATCAACCGACCACGAATCTGTATTGCTCCTGAAAAGAGAAAGCGGCAAAAAGATTATATTCCAGCCAACATCAGCAAGCGGAATTGAACCGATTTGTACAACCGGTGCTGCAAGCTGAATTGCTGAGGTAAGCAAAGCAATAATAACTCTCGGCAAAAACATCAGCAAAAACATTATTACAATATTAGAAAACGCCGTACCGGAAAGTCCCTTTGCGACAAGTGCTATTGCCGCAATAAGCAGCATAAGAACAAAGGTTGTGCCTATTGTCATACCGATAAACAACGGAGAAATTGTTATCTTCGGGTTCACAAAGTACATGATATAAGAAAACAGCGTTGAAACCGTCGTTATGAATGTACACCAAAGCATTGCCGTAACAGTGTATGTAATATAAACACAGCTTCTGCTGAGCGGTACGGAATGGTAAAAGTCAGATGAATTCCGCTTGTTCATAAATCCGAACAGTGTGAAAATAAAAATCATCGGCAGTATATATCCCATTAAGAATACCGGTGCAAAAAAGCTTCCGAATTGAACGGTAGTATGGTATCCGTTATCCTTAAACATAATTACAAACGGCAAATATCCTGACACGAACATTGACACAATCAGCAAGGTTATACCTACACCCATTGTCTGCTTAATGCCCTCACGCATTAACGCAAGGCTGAAAAGCTTATTATTTTTCATCTGCCTTTACCCCCTCTTTTTCTGTATTAACATCAAGAACATCACTGAATTCATAACCCAGAGCACTTGTTTCAAATATGAACACTTCTTCAAGTGACAACGGCAAAATATCAAACAGCACAGGATTTTTTGTCATAAGTTTATTGCGTACTTCTTCCCTGTCACCACGAACAATAACGCTTGATACTTTGCCTGTTTTCTTGAAATCAAGCAATTCAATTCCGCTGTCTGTAAACAATTTTTTGTCGTAATCGTCATTGAATGCAACCTGTACCTTGAACAGTGATGTTTTGAGATTCTGCACATCACTCTCAAAAATAATTCCGCCCTTATGTAATAATGTCAACTGGTCACAGGTGTCTTCAAGTTCCCTCAGGCTATGGCTTGTGATAACGGCTGTTGCCTTTCGCTCGCATATATCGTCAAAGATAATATTCTTTACAAGATTTCTCATAACAGGGTCAAGACCATCAAATGTTTCATCAAAGAAAAGATATTTTGTCTGACAGGACAACGCACAAATTATTGCCGCCTGTCGTTTCATACCCTTGCTGAATCCCGAAATTCTCTTTTTCGGGTCAAGACCGAATTTTTCCGTAAGTGTGTTGAATCTTTCAAAGTTAAATTTCGGATAAAACGCACTGTAAAACTTCGCCATTTTTTCCATTGTCGCAAGCTGAATGAAATACAGTTCATCAGGCACAAGAACAAAATCCCGTTTTGCCGCCTCATTTTCCCATACAGGCTTTCCGTCAATCTCAATCTCACCGCTGTCGGCTTTATAAATTCCTGTAATAAGCCTTAAAAATGTGCTTTTTCCCGCACCGTTACTGCCGACAAGACCATAAATACAACCCTCAGGAATTTCGCAGTTCATATCTTTAAGTGC
>JBJFIB010000172.1:0-1607 GCA_051894195.1 Acutalibacteraceae bacterium | reverse complement strand
TTTGTCGGGGGCAAGCCGCTTTGCAAATTTCAGGCATTTCATTTTTATTGTCGGAATGGTGTATAATTTTCCGTTCATAAGTCCGTCTATGCCCTGTTGAGCGGCGGTTCGGCTGTCGATAGGCTTGCTTGCAAAGCTGACATTTGCAACTTTGTTGAATTCCGTATCGACAGGTCCGGGACATAATGCACTGATTTTTACATTACTGCCCTTGCGTTTAAGTTCTTCATATATTGCACCTGTAAGACTTACTACATAATTTTTTGTTGCATAATATGTCGCCATAAGCGGTCCCGAGAAAAATCCCGCAACAGACGCAACATTAAGAATGTAACCCTTGTTTTTTGCGGTAAAATCCTGCAAAAACAGTTTTGTGAGAACATGTACGGCTCTTATGTTTGTGTCAATCATTTCCATTTCCTTGTCGAGAGATGTTTCGGTAAATTCTCCGCAAAGACCGAAACCCGCACAGTTTACAAGCATTTCAATATTCTGGCTCTGTAAAACCTCGTGCAGCTTTTTACATTCTTCAATATTTGAAACATCACAGCGAACACACATTGCGTGTTTGCCAAGCTCTTTTTTAAGTTCCATAAGTCTGTCTGTCCGTCTTGCGACAAGAATTACATCCCAGCCACGAACAACAAGTTCACGGGCAATATCTCTGCCGATACCCGAGCTTGCACCTGTTACCAATGCTTTCATAAAATCCCCTCCAAAATTTTTTGATTTTCATTTTGCCGATGATTACATATTTATGTTGTAAACATCAGCAGCATTTTTGCGTGTTATTGTCAGAATTTCTTCTTCGGTTGTATTTTTTATTTCCGCTATACGCTGTGCCGTGTATTTTATCATTGACGAGTCGTTTCTTTTGCCACGAAACGGCACAGGCGAAAGATAAGGACAGTCGGTTTCAAGCACAATCCGTTCAAGCGGTATATTTTCGACTACTTCAACGGTTTTTCGTGCGTTTTTAAAGGTTACAACTCCGCCGATTCCGATGTACATTCCGAGTTTTACTATTTCCTTTGCCATTTCGACACTGCCCGAAAAACAGTGTACAATTCCCTTTGGTTTATATTTTTTCAGCATTTCAAGCGTATCGCCGTGTGCCTCACGGTCGTGTATGTTGATGGGCATATCAAGTTCTGCGGCAAGTTCAAGCTGTTTTGCAAAAATTGTTTTTTGTAAATCCTTTGGAATATCGTAATAATAGTCAAGTCCGATTTCGCCTATTGCAACAACTTTTTCACTTTTTGCAAGTTCCCTGATTTTGTTGAGGTCGCTTATGCTGTTTTCGTCAAGACATTCGGGGTGCAGTCCGACAGCGGCATAAAAACCGTCATATTGCCCTGCAAGCTTTATGCCGAACTCTGATGTCTTAATATCCGTTCCCTGATTTACAACACCGCATACGCCGTTTTTGAAAAGCATATCAATAACATTTTCCCTGTCATCATCAAAAGCCTTATCGTCATAATGAGCGTGTGTGTCAAATATTAAATTCATAATATCAATTAGGTTGCGGAAACCCACTGCCTAAAAGGCAGTGGGAGGAGCAACCGACCTCCTAACCCTGAGTTTGTATGTATTTTTGTATAGTT
>JBJFIB010000171.1:0-1608 GCA_051894195.1 Acutalibacteraceae bacterium | reverse complement strand
CAGGCGGTCAGTCGATAAACGCCTATATCACAGCCGACACAAAGATTGATATATCCGACCTTAATAAATTTATTGAAAGCCGCAAGCCTTATTATATGGTTCCCGAATCGACTATGCAGATTGACAAAATTCCGCTGACTGTCAATGGCAAAGTCGATAAGAGAAAACTCCTTGAAATAAAGCCTGTCGCAAAATCCGAAAACAAGACTGACACTCCGTCAAAGCCCTTGACAATGCTTGAAAAGAAAATTTCGGAAATTGTCGGAAAAATTATCGGTCATAATGAATTCAGTATTTCAGACGACCTTATGCACGCAGGTATGAACTCTCTGTCGGTAATAAAGCTTGCCGTTGCACTCAATAAGCAGTTCGGATATGAGGCAAATGTCAAGAATATGATGAAAGGCTGTTCCGTCATTTCGATTGAAAACGACTTACAGGAGTATCTTCTCAGCGGTTCATTCTTAAAGCAGTCACAGCCTGTTCAGGAACAAAAAACGCATAAGGCACAATATCCGCTGTCAAAAACACAGCTTGGCGTATATCTTGACTGTATGAAAAATCCTTATGGTACGCTTTACAACATTCCGTCAATACTGAAATTTCCAAAGAACATAAATGCCGAAAAACTTGCAGACAGTGTTAAAAAGGTTATACTTGCACACCCATATATTTTCACCCATATCACAACACAGAATGATGATGTTGAACAGGTTTACACAGAAAATCCGACATTCGACCTCACTGTCGAAAAACTTACCGAAAGTCAGTTTGTACTGCTAAAAAAGGATTTTGTACAGCCTTACAGCCTTGTTAAAGCACCGCTTTTCAGAATTAAGGTTGTTGAAACAGAGAAAAATGTTTATCTTGTTACGGACTTCCACCATATTGTTTTTGACGGCGGTTCGCTGAATATATTTATGACACAGCTTAAAGAAGTATATGAGGGCGGCGAAATCAAGCCTGAGGAATATACATACTTTGACTATGTAGAGAATGAAGTCAACGCCGAAAACGGTGAGGAATACAAAACCGCCGAAAAATTCTTTGATGATATGCTGAAAAACTTTGAGTCGTCGTCAGAGATAACTCCCGACCTCAGCGGCATTATGGAAAACGGCAAGTGTGCTGAGGCAATTATTCCGTTTGAAATGTCGGCTTTTGAAAGCTTCTGTAATGATAACGGATTTACTCCTGCACAGCTTTTCCTTGCGGGTACATTCTATGCGGTTTCACGCTTTGTCAACAGCAGAAATGTTTATCTCAGCACTATCAGTAACGGCAGAAGTGATATGCGTCTTACAGATTGTTTCGGTATGTTTGTAAAGACCTTGCCGATAGGTATAGAAGTTGACGATATTTCATCGCTTGAATTTGTAAACAGAACAAAATCCGTCTTTACAGGTGCAATCGAAAACGAAATTTATCCTTATGCAAAGATTTGTGCAAAATTCGGCTATGCACCGAACATAATGTACGAATATCAGCTTGGTGTAACGGATAATCTTACCATTGACGGAAATCCTGTCGAAAAGGATTATTTTGAAGTAGATAAAACAAAGTTCAAAGCGTCAGTTTGTATCGAAAGCCACGACAATAAGCCTTGTG
>JBJFIB010000170.1:0-1611 GCA_051894195.1 Acutalibacteraceae bacterium | reverse complement strand
TGTTTGTAATGTGTTCATACAAATTTCTCCTTTCTTTTACATATTTTAACACATTGAAACATATTTGTTAATATATTTGATTACTTAACAATGCCTCCTTTTTTGAAATTAAGATTCAATTTAATTATAATTGCAAATCTGAGAATTATCAAGAAAAACAGTTGATTATATCATAATTCCGTACAAGGTTTATAAATCTTTTGCAAGGATTTATTTTTCAAGATTAAGACCGCTGTCATCAGTCTGTGAGCTGTTGTCTGAGGGAACTGTCTGAGTAGTGTTCGGGTTGTTCTGAGGTGTCTGTGCCGGCTGCTGAAATTCAGGATTGTTAAAATTATTGTTTGCGGCTTGTTCTGATTGTTTTTGTGCATGAAACTGCTCATAGGGCTGACCGTAGGGGATATAGGGCTGAGGCTGTACGGGGTTAGTATAAGGAGTGCGGTTCGGAACCTGATTATAAACATTAGTTGCGTAGTTTGAATACATATTGTTTGATAATGACCTGTTCGTTCTGTGTACTTCCGATGAATACAGGGAGGTGATAACAGGAATGTCTGTAAGCATAACTACCATTGTAGCAGAGGTTATAACATTCAGCATAAGCAGCATAAGCACAGACGGATTGAAAGCTATATCCTGAACAGTATCGGCATTTGTAACAATATAACTGTCGGGCATAACAAGTCTGCAAAGATTTACTATAAATGAAATTCCGGTTAAAGACGCACAGTAAATAGAAGAAATAAGAGTAAGTCCTGAACCTTTTGCAGTAAGTTGCATACCGAGAGCGGCACGACGCATAGACAGTACAAGCCTTATGAGTGAAATTATGAGTGTTATTGCTCCTGCACCAAACAATACATATATAAAGAAATTGAATGATGCGTCGGAATAGTTATAATACATATAATCATTTTTTAATTTGTTTGCGATAACCGACTGATAGTATGTAACTGAAATTGATGAAAGTGAAACAATGACAAGACAGCCGGCAAGTATAATCATATAAATAAGTGAGCCAAGCATAAGGTTAAGTCCTTTGACGAGTTTGGAGGAGTCGCCTTTTGAACCGCTGTATGTTATTGCCATTCCCAAAGTCATAATTGCAAATGCAGCAAATACAAGCAGACCAACAACGAGATTCACTGCCATAATACTGTAACTGCCGAAAAGATAGTAAAGGGATTCAAGAATACTTATTTTCTGAGAGGAAAAAGCCGACGCCAACGAGCCAAGCAGAACAAAAAGGGAAAATATTGCCGTAGAAACGGTAAGCGTAACAAAAGAAGTCCTCGAAAGAACAGAGTTTAGGGATATTACACTGTCATCTGAATAATTGAATTTACGCATAGTACAAACCACCTTTTAAAAAAATTTTGACTGCAAGGGTTAGATTGAAAATATTTTACTATATAATCTTCAAAATATCAACAACAAAAATGTAATTATTGGAACAATAAAGATATTATAAGTTACAAGCAAGAAATATAACGAATATATTTGCAAGAAGAACAACAACAAACTCCATTATAAATAAAATAATCTTTGACAAATAAATCACTCTCCATTTTTCAGCGGAATAAAAGATATACATATATATTAGTAAGCGTG
>JBJFIB010000169.1:0-7493 GCA_051894195.1 Acutalibacteraceae bacterium | reverse complement strand
CTTTTAACACGCAAGCGTGTTGCAACGCCGAAGGTTGCAGGCTATGTTACCGCAGAAATAATAAGACAGGCAAGAGGATTTTCGTTTGCAAAGCCGCTTGATGAGGAGGATATGGACGACATTTTTGTTCATGCCCGTTCGTCAAAGGGTTCAATGCCGGGAGATGTCGTACTCCTGAAAAATATTCTGAACGAAGAAAAAGGTCTGTCGGGTGAGGTTGACAAAATTCTCACAAAGGGTGCAAGGGTTATAACCGGAACTGTTGAAAGAGAACAGGGACAGGCATATATAATGCCGGACAGCAGCTTTTCCTATCGTCTGAGAATAGTCAAAGGCGGAGAACTCAAAAGCAAAAACGGCGACAAGGTAAAAGCGTCAATTTACTTTGAACCGAGAGAAGACCGTATATATGCCCGTGTTATCCGAATATACGGTTCGGCAAGCTCAGCAAAAATCTGTGCCGACGCAATAATTGACGCAAACGGAATACCGTCAAAATTCACAGTAGCGGTAAAGCACGAGGCGGCAATGAAATCCGCTGAACCGATTACCGAAGAAGAAATTGCAAAAAGGCTTGATTTGCGTAATGAACCGATTTTTACTATTGACGGTGCAGACGCAAAAGACCTTGACGACGCTATTTCCGTTAAAAAACTGGACAAAGGCTGGGAACTCGGAGTTCATATTGCCGATGTTTCTCACTATGTGACAGAGGGCAGTAAGATTGACGAGGCGGCTATGGACAGAGGTACTTCCGTTTATTTTGCCGACAGGGTAATTCCTATGTTGCCCGTTGAACTGTCAAACGGCTGTTGTTCGCTTAATGCAGGACAGAAAAAGCTGACATTTTCGGCAATAATGAAACTTGACGAAAACGCAAACCTTGTTGACTACCGGTTTGTAAAAACCGTGATTGAATCAAAAGTAAGGGGAGTTTATTCCGAAGTGAATAAAATTCTTGACGGAACGGCTGACGAAAGTCTGAAAGAAAAATACGCTCCCGTTTATGAGTCCTTATTCGAGGCACAAAAGCTTGCCGACATTCTCAAAGCAAAGGCAAAACAGCGTGGCGAACTCGAAATTGAAACCACAGAGCTTAAATTTGTTCTTGACGAGGGCGGCGTGTGCGTTGATGTTTCAGCAAGAGAGCGTGGCGAGGCTGAGGAACTTATCGAACAGTTTATGATTATGGCAAATCAGGCGGCGGCACTTTACGCAAAGAGTGTTGATATACCGTTTGTTTACCGTGTTCACGAGGCGCCTGACCCCGAAAGACTTGAATCCCTTGCAAACCTTGCCGCAGTATGCGGATTTGAAACACGCAGACTTAAAGAGGGTGTTCGTCAGACGGATTTGGCGGCACTCATAAACAAGGCAAAGGAAACCAAGTATTCCACGCTTATTTCAACACAGGTACTCAGAACAATGGCAAAGGCAAGATACGACTACCGACCTCTCGGACATTTCGGATTGTCACTGACTGACTATTGTCATTTTACTTCACCAATAAGGCGTTATCCCGACACTTCAATCCACAGAATACTCAGCGACCTTGTAAGCGGTGTTCCGATTGATAAAATCAAGGAAAAATATGCTGACTTTTCAAAAGAGTCGTCAAAAATGTCGTCTGAGCGTGAACTTCGTGCTATGCGTGCAGAGCGTGAAACCGAAAAATGCTATGCCGCCGAATATATGACTTTTCATATCGGCGAGGTGCATAATGGCGTTGTTTCAGGCGTTACAAACAAGGGCATTTTTGTTATGATAGAAAACGGCATAGAGGGTTTTGTCAATCTTCTTGATGTTGACAATGCATTTTTTGAATTCAACGGAACTACCACAATCACCGACAGACTCAGTGGTGTAAGCTACTGCATAGGCGACAATGTAACAATTCAGGTTCTTGCCGCAAGCGTTGCCACAGGCACGATTGACTTTAAAATAGTTAGGAGTTATTGAGAGAGTGGAGTGTGGAGAGTGGAGTGTGGAGTTGTTGTGCGAGCAGTTAGTTTGATGTTAAAAATATAATTATGCAAAATGAAATCGGCTGTATTATCAACACGATAGTACAGTTGTTTTTTATGTTATTGATTTTGGTGGAATAAATGTTATAATTAAGCGTGAAATACAGAATGAAAAGTCGGGTGAAACGATGAAAATTTACATAGCAGAGGACGACAAAACTCTCAGAAATGAACTTTGCAAGCTGCTGAATTCATACGGATATGAATGTGCTTACAGTGATGATTTTCAGAATATAGTAAAGCATATATTTGATGAAAATCCTGCACTCATACTGCTTGATATAAATCTGCCGTATTATGACGGCTATCAGATATGCCGTGAAATACGCAAAAAATCAGATGTTCCCATTATAATTATAACAAGCCGCAGTACAGATATGGACGAGCTGATGTCGTTGAATTTAGGTGCTGATGATTTTATTACAAAGCCCTTTAATTTGCATATACTTCTTGCACATATTGCGGCAGTCCTTAAACGAGGCAGAAACACAGTCAGCGATACGGCAGAATACAGGGGACTTAAACTGATTTTCTCAAAAAGCAATGCGGAATATAATGACAAAAGCGTATCACTGACAAAAAATGAATTTCAGATACTTCTGTTTCTCATAAAAAATAAGGAACACATAGTTTCAAGGGAAGATATAATGAATGAACTCTGGCAGACTGATGAATTTATTGACGACAACACTCTTACGGTAAACATAAACCGCTTGCGTAAAAAACTGTCGTCAATCGGACTTGATGACTTTATTATTACAAAACGGGGACAGGGGTATATGGTATGAAATTCAGTTTGTTTATAAAAGATAAAGTTCCGTTTTTGCTTTGTCAGACAGCGGTAATAATTTTTACGGGTTATCTTTTAAGTGTTTTTGATGTCGGAATATCCGGTGTGATTTTTGTGTGCTGTATTATGCTGGCGGTAAGTTTTGTTCCGCTTATTGCTGAATATTTGAAAAAGAGAAGATTTTATAACAATATGTATTCGTCGTTTGAAAACATAGACAAAAAGCAATACCTCATTTCCGTTATTGAAAATCCCGATTTTGCCGATGCGGAAATTATGTGTGATATTTTAAACCAATGCTTAAAGGCGATGAATGACGAAATCTCAAAATACAAAATACAGAGTGATGAATACAGAGAATACATAGAAACATGGATTCACGAGGTTAAAATTCCTATTTCGTGCATAAATCTTATGTGCGAAAACAATAAAAATGAATTCAGCAGAGCAGTATCCGACGAAACGGCAAAAATCGACAGATATGTCGAACAGGCTTTATATTATGCAAGGTGTACAAATCTTGAAAAGGACTATTCCATACGAACTCTTACACTTGAAAAGGAAGTGAAAACCGTTTTAAAGAAATATTCAAAGGAGCTTATTTCCTGTAAATTCGTGATTAAAACGGGAAAACTTGATTATACTGTTTTTTCTGACCCGAAATGGCTGGAATTTATTATAGGACAGATTGTTTCAAACAGCATAAAATACAGAAAAGAAAATGCGGTGCTTGATTTTTCGGCGGAAGAAGATGGTGTCAATGTTATTTTGTCGATACAGGATAACGGTATCGGTATTCCCGAAAAAGATACAGGCAGAGTGTTTGAAAAAGGCTTTACAGGCGAAAACGGCAGAAAATTCGCAAAGTCAACAGGTATAGGGCTTTATTTGTGCAAAAAACTTTGTGAGAAAATGCACCTCGGTTTTGAAATATCCTCAGTTGAGGGTGAAAGCACTACCGTAAAAATTATATTCCCGAAAGACAAGCTGACTATGCTTGCGGATTGAAACACTGAAACGATACGGAGATTTTCTGTATCGTTTTTATTTTTGCTGATATTACAAAAATGTCACTTTACTGTAAGGTTATTCGATTGTTGTTTATATGCCCTGATGTTATAATTTATAGCAGAAAAAGAAATTATGAATTAAATCAGGGGGTACATATTTATGGACACAATATTAAGAGTTGAAAATCTGCAAAAATATTACGGTGGAAAGGGCAACATTACAAAGGCAGTTGACAATATCAGCTTTCAGGTCGGAAAAGGTGAATATATCGGAATTATGGGTGCGTCTGGCAGCGGTAAGACAACACTTCTGAACTGCATTTCAACCATTGATTTTCCGACGGCAGGCAGTATTTTTATAAACGGTATGGATATTACAAAAATGCATTCGGGTGAAATTTTAAAATTCCGTCGTGATTATCTTGGATTTATTTTTCAGGATTTCAATCTTCTTGATACGCTCACAGCCTATGACAACATAGCACTTGCACTTACAATTATGAAAGTTCCCGCTGACGAAATAAAACCAAGAGTTGAAAAAACAGCGGAACTTCTTAACATTACAGATATACTCCAAAAATATCCCTATCAGCTCTCAGGCGGTCAGAAACAAAGAGTTGCCTCCGCAAGAGCAATAGTTACAAAGCCGGCTTTGGTGCTTGCTGACGAACCGACAGGTGCTTTGGATTCAAAATCGGCAAAAATGCTGCTTGAAAGTTTTGACAGCCTTAACACTCAGGTATCGGCGACAATTCTTATGGTAACGCACGACGCATTTGCCGCAAGTTACTGCAAGCGTATTCTTTTTATCAAAGACGGAAAGATTTTTAACGAAATAGTTCGTGGTGATGAAACACGCAAAATGTTCTTTGACAGAATAATGGAGGTTGTTTCCGTGCTTGGAGGTGAGCTTGATGCTGACTAAACTCGCTTTTAAAAATGTCGGAAAAAATATAAAGGACTTTACCGTTTACTTTTTTACGCTTGCATTTGGTGTATGTGTTTTTTATATGTTTAACTCGATTTATGCACAGCAGGCGATGTTTGATATGACGGAAGAAAAAACACAGTCAGTTACTGCAATATGTGAGGTATTGTCGTATGTATCGGGATTTGTTGCGGTTGTGCTGGGGTTTCTCGTTGTTTATGCAAACGGATTTTTTGTAAAAAGACGAAAAAAAGAACTCGGCATTTATATGACGCTCGGAATGGGCAAAAGTAAAATATCGCTTATTCTTGTGCTTGAAACATCAGTAATTGCAATAGCGGCACTTGTTGTGGGAATACTCGGCGGAGTTTTCCTGTCGCAGTTTATGTCGGTGTTCACGGCAAAGCTGTTTGAAGTCGATATGACAAGTTTTCAGTTTGTGTTTTCGTTTGACGCAATGCTCAAAAGCATAATTTATTTCGGAATAATATTTCTTGTTGTAATAGTTTTCAATGTTATTCTTGTTTCAAGATTTAAACTCATTGACCTTATATATGCCGAAAGAAAAAATCAGAACCTCAAAATCAGAAACACAAAAATCAACGCAATTCTTTGCATTTTGTCTATGATAATTCTCGGAGTGGCATATTATCTTATCATTGACAACGGAATGTTATACATCAACGAAAAGTTTTTGACGGCAATAATTCTCGGAATTATCGGAACAGTATTGTTTTTCTTTTCACTGTCGGGACTTCTCACAGTGCTTATAAGCAGAAGCAAAAAATTATATTATAAAAATCTCAATATGTTTGTTGTTCGTCAGCTCGGAAGTAATATAAATACAAACTTTATTTCTGTTTCTGTTGTAAGTATTGTACTTCTTCTTACGATAGGCGTTTTTTCAAGCGGTTATGGACTTCAAACCGTATTTAATGATATGTTAAGGAATATGGCGTCATTCGAGTATTCTTTCCAGAGCAATATTGTCTATAAGGGTGAACAGTCGGACTTTATCAATACTGATTACCCCGAGGCGATGTATGAGATGTATTCGCAGAATGATTTGGCGGATTTTGAAAAATTCATAAGCAAAAACGAATATGTAAAGGATTATGCGATTTGTAACCAATACTATGCCGATGTAACATATGCTGATTTTGGTGTAGAATTGCCCGAAGGCTTTGAGATGATGAACGACCAGACTGTCCTGATAGTTTCGGTTTCCGACTATAACAAGGCTATGCGTCTTATAGGAAATGAAGAACTTACGCTTGATGACGGACAGTATGCACTGCTTTCAAATTACAGTATTATTGATTCATACTTTCAGTCTGTTCAGCAAGCAAACTCAAAATTAAAAGTAGGCGGCAAAACGCTTTCTCCTGCAAAATGGATAAACGGTGCAGTATGTGATGTCGGTGCAGGAAACTTAATCGTTCCCGACGAAATTGCACAACAGATGAAAACAACAAGACCGTATTATCAGATATTGAATGTCAGTTTAAAAGACGAAACCAAAGAAAAGGAATTTGAACATCAGTTCAATGAATATCACGAAAAATATGCAGAAGACAACAATTATGAAAAATCATTGTTTATGACATTTTATTCAAAGACAGAAATATATAACGGGTCTGTAACAACCAAAGCGTTGCTTTCATTCCTTGCAATATATCTTGGCATAGTATTTATGGTAACCTGTACAGCTATACTTGCTATACAACAGCTTACTCAGGCAAACGAAAACAAAAGCCGCTACGAACTTCTCTCAAAACTCGGAGCAGACAGGAAAATGCTCAACAAGGCACTGTTTATACAGATACTTTGCTATTTCATATTCCCACTTTTGCTTGGAGTAGTACATTCTGTTTTCGGACTTATTGCCGTTCAGAAAACTCTTGCCGAAATCGCCCTGATAGACATAGGCACAACATTACTTCCGACAGGCTTGTTCGTTGATGTACTTTATACTGCATACTTCTTACTGACCTATTTCAGCAGCAAAACCATAATACACAAAAAGTAGAGTGGAGTGTGGAGAGTGGAGAGTGGAGTTATTGTGCGAGCCGTTAGTTTTATGAAATTCAATAATATATAAATAAAATCGACTGTATTATCGTGTTGATAATACAGCCGTTTTTTGAATTCAAAATTAAGAGTAATGATAATGGCATAATGTATTATAATGAGTTAATCTATCAAAAACAAACATACCAAAATCCAAAAATCAACATTTTATTTGAAAGCCGTGACACCTGTGACACTTTGGTGACACTTCTGTGACACTTTTTAAAAAGAATTTTTATTTAAAAAGCCAGTATTTATGCGGCTTTCAGCCATTCTGTGACACCTGTGACACTTTTTTCTTACTTCTTACGCAAGGAGAAATAAAATTATTTTTTATATATAAAAGAAACTCTCAAAAAAGTGTCACCACTGTCACGACAAGCAAAAAAGTCAGTATTTATGCGGCTTTTGGCGTGACACTTTTGCTTTGAAAGTGTCACCGTACTGTCACGGAAGTGTCACCGGAGTACCTCCGGCGGCAAATTGCGTTCAAAGTTTATTGTTACCATTAAGTCGTTTTCTGCGGCATAAGTTATTGTTATCATTCCACACAATAACTAATGTTCACAACAAGCTAAAACAAAACGCACAAACTAATCTTCCGAACAACTCCACACTCCACTCTCCACTCTAAATTGTGGCTTTGCCGAGAGAGTAGGGAGGATATTCTT
>JBJFIB010000168.1:0-7508 GCA_051894195.1 Acutalibacteraceae bacterium | reverse complement strand
ACCGGACTTGAACCGGTACGGTATTGCTACCGAGGGATTTTAAGTCCCTTGCGTCTGCCAATTTCGCCATACCGACATTTGATTAACAGTTAGATTTTATCATTTTATTTACTTTAAGTCAAGTAATTTTAAAAATTTTATTCCCTGCTTTTCTGCGTTGTAAATAGATGTGACCCATTTTAGGTAAAAAATAAAATCAAAGATTGGTATAATGTTTTTGCCCGCCTTTGGAGTGGAGCGTAGCGGAACGGAGAAGGCGGGCAAAAACGGTGATTCACGCCACCAACTTTTCCGCTAAGAGTTGTTTAGGACTTTTGTGTCCGAGTGTTCTCATAGGTTTGTTATTGCTCCATTCCAAATGCTTTTCTAACTTTTGATTTAATTCATCAACATCCCTGAATGTTTCCCAGTCATAAAAATATCTCTGGTCATTTCTATGACTTCTTTCAACCTTGCCGTTATGCCATGGTGTTCTCGGAGGTATCAGTTTGTGCTTTATACCAATCTTATTAAGCACTTTATCAAGTGGGCTTATTTCAGTTTCGCTGATGTATTTATATGTGAATTCTGTACCGTTGTCTGTCTGGATTGTCTGTATCTTGAAAGGGAATGCTTTTAGCAACATTTTTAAGAATTTCACTGTGTTTTCCGGTGTGTGTTCTTCAAATCCGTATACGAATCTCAGCCTTGTGCACTCATCTATTGCCGTCCACTGATACAGATGCTTCCCATCCCTTAAAGCCTTGCCTCTAAGGCAATTATACGGTACTTCTTTCACATCTATCTGAACCTTTTCTCCCGGTATTAGAAGTTCCGGATACCGTCTGTGCGTTCTGGTCTGCTTCTTTTTCTTTGGTTCTTCTGTTAATCCAAGTCGCTTTGCAGCGTATACCATTCCCGAAAAGCTCCTACTGTAGCCTTTTCTTTTTAAATCACTATATACACCATCCCAGCCATATCTTTCGTAGCATTTCTTAAATGAATTTTTTATTTGTCTTTCTTCTCTTTCTGTGTGCATGTTGGGGTGGCTGTGCGGTCGATGTGATTTCTCTACCAATGATTTCCATGTGCCGTCATAGCGTTTGCACCACCGTTTTACGCTTGAAAGGCTAACCCCGTATATTCTGCTTGCTTTGCTTTTTCCTTTTTTATTCGCATATTTTACTACTGCTTGCTTTCTTCTTGCTTCTTGTGTTAAAATGTTCATGAGAAGTACTTCTTTCTTGGTTAATGTTGTTTAGCGATTTCATTATACCATATTTTGAAGTTACTTCTCTTTTTTATTGGGTCATATCATTTTAACACATACATTTTAAAAATTTTATTCCCTGCTTTGAGATAAATATTTTTACTGAAAATCAATTAAAATTTTGACTTATTCAGTCAGGCAAGTTATAATAAATACATATATTTTTGAATGAAAGGACTAATGCTATGTACAGCAAAACATACAGACCTACTCAAAAAGACCTTAACGGCATTAAAGAAATAATCGCAAACGACCCACGCATAGAAAAAGGTCAAAGTCAGGCTTTATATTATGCTTTTAAAGACGCCGCACAGGATATAAAAAACGAAAAACTTGACTGGAAAAAAATCTCTCAGTATAAATTTGATGATGACAGCCATGATACCTATGAAAATATAGAATATGCCGCTCCAAGTTCGTTTTCAGTGGAAGAATCCGACTGGGAAACAGTAAAAAATTCATTCAAAGAACAGCTCGGCGTCGAAAGAATACGCATAAGCTATCTTGTAAGGCTTTGTATTACAGCGGCAAGAATTCGTTTAACAGAACAAAACGAACCAACCGAAGATAACAAAACTCAGATAACAAATATTGACGGTGTGGAACTTCTCAACAAGGTAAACAACAAAGCTGTTGAGCTTATTCTCTCGGGTAATACAGAAAAAATAATGAACTTTCTGGAAGAATGATATTTTCAATCAAAAGAGTCGGAACATTTTTTGATGTTCCGGCTAATTTTTTAGTATTGATTTTTCGCTCGGAACATGTTATAATCATTACACAAAACTACTAATAAATATTTTTATTAAAATTTATTCAAAATTATTGACATTTCTCTTGTTTAGTATTATACTATAAATACTACATACTCATAATTTATATAAGGAGAGATTTTTATGAAAAAAAATGCAAAGAAGATTATTACTTATCACGACGAGTACCTTACCGCCGAGGAATATTACCAAAACAAAGAGAAATATCCTCACGCTTACGAATGTCCAAAATGTAACCGATTTGTCACAAATAAAGAAGGATACACTAATCCCGGAGCTTGCGAGGAATGTAGTTTCTTATAAACACCATAAAATTTAGTAAAAAACAGCATCAGCCTTAGAGCTTCTAAGGCTGATAGCTATACAGGAGTGAAATTTATGAAAATTACTATCGTAATCGACCATTTCGATATGTTCTCCTTCGCCATTAAGCAAAGTTTAATCACAAACAAAGGTGATCAATACTTTTGTGACGAAACATATGATATACACCGTGAAGATGAAAAAATTTCTGTCAATATCCCTGCTGAACATTCCTGCGAAATTTTTCGTATGATTGGTAATTACTGGGGCGGCTGGAATGACTGTCCGGATAATATCACAATGTACAACAAGGCGTCAGAATGGGAAAAGAAATATAAAGCTCAAATTGTAGAAATAAGTCACGATTCGGTCGTTTTCAAAATTGATAAGAATGTAAGCGAGGAATTGCGTACAAACTTGTTAGAAGAAGTAAAAACATTCGCTCCGAACAGTATGGATATTGCAGAAGAAAGAATTATACGAAAAAGACTTTTTGAAGAAAATACAGTAACTCTGTGGTGGGACTGAGGAGGTCACAATATGCCTGAAATAATTTTTATTATAGGTGCAAATGCTGCCGGAAAAAGCACCTATATCCAAAAAAATTTTCTTAATACAAACTATGAAATTTTAGATGTCAGAGATTACCAGCAAAAACTTTATAAAGATCCTG
Organism: Acutalibacteraceae bacterium; assembly: GCA_051894195.1. Lineage (GTDB taxonomy): Bacteria > Bacillota > Clostridia > Oscillospirales > Acutalibacteraceae > UBA1213. Next base: position 4,510 of record JBJFIB010000168.1, on the reverse strand, counting down.
ATACACGCGTTCTGTCATTATATGACCGCACATGGATTGCACAAAATCAGGTGATTGATGACGCTATAAAATTACTCCTCGAAAATAAAAATGTTGTGATGGAACACACGCTTTTCAAGAGGAAACGCAGAATTACCTATATTGACCGGATTAAAAAAGCAGTTCCCGACACGAGAATAGAAATTTATGTCATAAATCCGTCGCTTGAAAGATGGCAGGAAAATGCAAAAAAGCTTGACTCCCGTGCTCAGACATGGCAGCTCGAAGAAATTGAATTTCCAGATTCGGCAGAGGGTTTTGACGCTATATATGAAGTTGTTGATGACGAAATAAAGCTGCATACGGATAAACCTCACCCTGAACTTGTCGAAATTGCAAGAAAAGAACTTGAAGACGAAAAACACAAAAACATATCATAAATAAACAAACAGAGCATATATACAAATTCCGCTGAAACGGTTTTGAATATATGCCCTGATTTATTTTTATTGAATTTCAGTTTTATTAAGCCTTTTCAGGTTCGGGATATTCCTCGCCGAAAGTTTCAACCGTAACTGTTTTCATAACCTGTGGGTCAAGCGGCTTGTCGCCGAAATCAGTATCACATTCAGCTATGTTATTTACTATGTCCATACCCTCGATAACCTTACCGAAAGCCGCATATTCGCCGTCAAGGTGAGGTGCATTCTTGTGCATAATAAAGAACTGTGAACCGGCTGAGTTCGGGTTCATAGCACGAGCCATTGAGAGAACACCCTCAGTATGTTTAAGATTGTTTTCAAAGCCGTTGTGTGAGAATTCGCCTTTGATGTGATAACCCGGTCCGCCTGTGCCTGTTCCCTCAGGACAGCCGCCCTGTATCATAAAACCGTAAATTACTCTGTGAAAAGTAAGTCTGTCATAGAATTTCTTGTTTATAAGACTTATAAAATTATTTACTGTGTTTGGTGCAATTTCAGGATAAAGCTCAGCTTTAATAACATCGCCGTTTTCCATTGTGATTGTAACAACAGGATTTTTTGACATAATATCTTCCTTTCTTTTTTGCAGTATTATTATATTCTACATTAGTTCGCATAAATAATCAAGTACCCAAAACAAACATTATTGAACAAGAATAATTTACCAAATGTGAAATTTTCAATAAGAAACCACCTGTATGCTGTCATACAGATGGTTTCAGATAAAATCAGTTCATTTTCTTAACTGCTTCAAATTCGTCGGTTATTTCTTTTGACGGTGCTTTTGTAACAAGGCTTACAACAACAATAGCTATGCACGCAACAATGAAAGCCGGAAGAAGTTCATATATGTTCCATACGCCACCGAGAGGACGGACTAAATATTTCCATACGAATACCATAACGCCGCCGCTTATCATTCCTGCCAATGCACCCCATTTGTTGACACGCTTCCAGAAAAGCGACGCAAGCATAACAGGTCCGAATGTTGCACCAAAGCCAGCCCACGCAAACGATACAATCATAAATACTGAGCTGTCCTTATCCCACGCAATCACAACGGCAATAGCGGCAATAACAAGCAGTGTAACTCTTGCGATAAGCATTGAGGTTTTCTGTGATGTTTTTATTCCGAAAAGTCCGCCTATGATGTTTTCTGATACGCCGGAAGAAGCCGCAAGCATCTGTGAATCTGATGTTGACATTGTACTTGCAAGAATACCGGCAAGAATAAGACCGGCAATAAGTGCAGTAAGAACTCCGTTCTGTCCGAGAAGATTTGCAATCTGCATAATAACGGTTTCAGGGTCGCTGAGCGGTTCAAGAGCATTTGCGGAAACCATTCCAAGACCTATTACGCCGATAAGAACGCCTACTGCAAGAGAGATAACAACCCATATTGTTGCAACACGCCTTGACATTTTGAGTTTTTTGCTGTCCTTGATTGCCATAAATCTGAGGAGAATGTGCGGCATACCGAAATATCCGAGTCCCCATGCAAGAGTTGATATTATCGTGATAAAACCGTAAGGACTTGATGTACCGGTTTCTGCGTTGTATGTTTCGGTAAGGCTGAAATATCCCGGCAATGCCTGTGCGTTTTTAATTACATTATCTATACCGCCTGCACACGAAATACCAAAGCCAAAAACAATAAACAATGCAACTGTCATTATAATACTCTGGATAAGGTCTGTCGTACTTGCGGCAAGAAAACCGCCGATACAGGTATAACCTACGATTATTACCGCACTTACAACCATTGCAACATGATAATCAACACCAAAAATCGTTCCGAAAAGTTTTCCGCAAGCGGCAAAGCCTGATGCGGTATAAGGCACGAAGAAGATAATGATTATCAGTGCCGCAAGAGCCATAAGGATTTTTTTGTCCTCACGGAAACGGTTCGAGAAAAATTCCGGAATAGTAATTGAATTCGTTTTTACCGAATAATTACGCAGACGCTTTGCAACAACAAGCCAGTTGATATATGTGCCTATTGCAAGTCCTATTGCTGTCCATACTGCATCTGCAAGTCCCGTAAGATACGCAACGCCCGGCAATCCCATAAGCAGCCAGCTGCTCATATCCGATGCTTCCGCACTCATCGCCGTTACAAAAGGTCCGAGTTTTCGTCCGCCGAGATAAAAATCATCTACTGTATTGTTTCTTTTGGCAAACCAAACACCAATGCCGAGAACAATAAGCAGATAGGCGACTATCGTAATCGCCATACAAATCTGTTCCTGTGTCATCCTGTAAATTCTCCTTTTAATAAAATATGCATTCCGCATTTTAATAGAATAATTCCTATTTTAACATAAAATACAGATAACAACAAGGTTAAAGGAGAATTTTATCAAAAAATATTATTTTATTTCATATCCTGCGTCAATAATTGCTTTATTCAGAACTTCCGTGGCAACATCTTTTGAAAGTGTTATAACGGCACACTTGTTTTCAAGGTTTACATCTGCTGATACTACACTGTCGATTTTTTCAAGTGCTGTTTTAACATGATTTACGCAGTGCATACACATCATACCTTCAATATTGATTGTCTTTGTCATAATAATTCTGTCCTTTCTTTGTTCAAAATTTACTGTTTGTGTTTTTTCTGTATTGCTGTGAGCGTCGGCAGCTTTTTCGGTTTTAAAGCGTCTTAATCTCAAAGCATTTGAAACAACACACACCGAGCTGAAACTCATTGCCGCCGCCGCAATCATAGGATTAAGGAGTATTCCGAATCCGTACAACACACCAGCCGCAACAGGTATTCCTATTGTATTATAGAAAAATGCCCAGAAAAGATTTTGTCTGATGTTTCTCATAACGGCTTTGCTGAGTTTTATTGCATTTACGACATCAAGCAAATCGCTTTTCATAAGGACAATATCGGCTGACTCCATCGCAACATCTGTTCCGGCACCAATGGCAATTCCGACATCGGCTCTTGCAAGTGCCGGAGCGTCATTTATTCCGTCACCAACCATTGCAACGGTTTTCTTCCGTTCTTGTAGTTGTCTTATTTTTTCTTCCTTGTCCTGTGGCAGAACATCTGAAATTATATCCGAAATACCGACCTTTTTGCCTATTGCGGCGGCGGTTTTAGCGTTGTCGCCCGTAAGCATTATGGTGTCTGTATTCATTTTGTTAAGCTCGGCTATTGCTCTTGCGGCGGTAGGCTTTATTACATCGGCAACGGCGATTATTCCAATCAGCTTATTGTTTTTTATGAAATAAAGTGGTGTTTTTCCGCTGTCGGCAAGGGTATTTTCATATTCGTCAATATTTTTTAAATCCGACAAATGCTTTTCTGCCAATTTTCTGTTTCCGGCAAAGTACATATCATTGTTTCTTTTTCCTCCTACTCCGTAACCGGCATACTGCTGAAAACCGGTTATTTCAAAAGGCGTGATATTTTCCTGTTCTGCCTGTTTAACTATTGCTTTTGACAATGGGTGTTCGGAAAGTCTTTCTATTGACAGTGCCGCCGAAAGCAGTCCTGTTCTGTCGGTATCGTCAAAGCATATTATATCCGTCACTGATGGTTCGCCCATTGTTATTGTACCTGTCTTGTCGAGTACAACAGTGTTTATGCTGTGTGCCGTTTCAAGACTTTCGGCGGACTTTATGAGTATGCCGTTTGCCGCACCTCTGCCTGTTCCGACCATAACAGCGGTAGGCGTTGCAAGTCCCAATGCACAGGGACAGGAAATTACAAGCACCGAAATTCCTATTGACAGTGCAAACTCAAAACCGTAACCAAGCAAAAGCCACACAACAGTTGCAATAACTGCAACGGTAATTACTATCGGCACAAAAATTCCGCTTACTTTGTCGGCTAATTTTTCAACGGGTGCTTTTGATGATGTAGCCTCGTCAACAAGTTTTATAATCTGTGAAAGTGCAGTATCCGTTCCGACTTTTTCGGCACGCATTTTAAAATATCCCGATTTACTTATTGTAGCACCGATAACACTGTCGCCGACAGTTTTTTCGACAGGTATGCTTTCGCCCGTCAGTGCCGACTCGTCAAGTGTACCGTT
>JBJFIB010000167.1:0-36406 GCA_051894195.1 Acutalibacteraceae bacterium | reverse complement strand
GAACCATAGGTGCCATATAGAAACTCAGCTTATGCTGACCGAGGTCAACGGTGTCACCCTCTTTTACAGTAACGGTTCTGTCTGTGAGGTCAAGTGTGAAAAACTGCGGCATCATTCTGAAAGTTTTTTCGTTGCCGATAAGCTTCATTGTCGGATATTTTTCAGCGGCTTTCTGAATGTTGTATGCGTGGTCGGGTTCAAGGTGACTTACAACAAGATAGTCGGGTGTTTTGCCGTCAAGCACCTTTTCAAGATTTTCAAACCACTCGTCTGTTTTTCTTCTGTCGATTGTATCGAGAACAGCAATTTTCTCATCAAGAATCACATAAGAATTGTAGCACATTCCGTTCGGAACAACATACTGACTTTCAAAGAGGTCAATATCCTTGTCGTCTGCACCGATATATCTGACTGCATCTGAAACTGACTTAATCATTTTAATTATCCCCCTGATTTTTATTTATATAACAGTGAATACCATACATTCCAAAAACACAAAATAATACGGTATTTATTGATATTCTGTCGAAATTTATTATAATACAATTTTTTTGTTATGTCCATAGTATTATTTGTATTTTTTTACTGAATAGGCAGCATTTTTGGTTCGTGCTTTTCAAATACAGTGAAATGCGTAAAACCGCACTGCAAAAGAAGATTAAGTCCTTCCTCTATTCCCGAACCAATGTCACCCCAGCGGTGAGCGTCCGAACCGAGAGTGATGTATTTTCCGCCAAGTTCACGGTAACGGTTTATAATGTCCTCATCGGGCAGAGTTTTTCCGATAACCTGACGCAAGCCTGATGTGTTGACTTCAAGTGCCTTGTGATTATGTATTATTGTAATAAGTATTTCGTCGATAATTTCACTGAAAGCGTCAAGGTTTATTTTCAGTCCTGCATTTCCGATAATATAACGCAAAGGATAGGTTATATGTGCAAGAGAGTCAAAAAGATTCTGCTGTGCAAGCTCAAAAAGCTCGTTAAAATATCTTTCAAGAAGAACAGGAGCATTTTCTTCGGTATAAGTCAGGAAATAAAAGTCCTCCTCACCTCTGAGATTGTGCAGTGAACCGAGAACAAAATCATATTCCGCAAGAGAAAGAGCGTCCTCAGCCGCTTTAATATCCTGAGTGGGCTGTCCGAGTTCAATCCCCGTAAAAATATGCAGTCTGTCGTGATAAACTGCCCGTGCCTTTGAAATATCAAGCACTGATTTTGATATTGACTCTCTGTAATCCTTTTCAAAATATTCCTGACACTCACAGTGGTCAGTGATTGTAAGAGAATAAAGTCCCTTGTTTGACGCATTTTCGCACATCATCAGCACCCTGTCGTTTGCGTCAAAAGAGTTTTCGCTGTGAGTATGACTGTCCGAGATGTATCTGTATTTCATAAACACTGTCCTTTTCAGAATTAAATATGTACAGAAAAAAATTTCACTGCTGTTTTATTAAAATTATAACATATATTTATCCTGTTTTAAACATCAATTCTATTATAAAAAACCTAACATTTCAAGCCATAAATTATCAAATAGTATCATAAAATGACAGTAAAATATAAATCTATCAGCTATACAACAAATGTTTTTTCGCCTGTCAGCTTTTATATTCAAAGCATGAGTTAAAAAGATATTTAAGTCAAAGCCTTGACAATAATGTCAGAAAATAGGATAATTTAAATAATTTCAATTAGGAGGTTTTATACTTTATGAACGCTGTTATAACAGTTATAGGAAAGGACAATGTAGGAATACTCGCAAAGGTTTCCGAAGAATGTGCAAAAGTAGGTGTAAACATCGTTGAGGTAACACAATCCGTACTTCAAGGAATGTTTGCTATGATTATGTTTGTTGACATTTCAAAATGCACCGTTCCGTTCGACAGCCTTGTTGATTCTCTTACTGCAAAGGGCGAAGAAATGGGTGTCAAGGTTCATGTTATGCACGAGGATATTTTCAACGCTATGCACAAAATCTGATTTTTCATACAGTTTTTAAATCTAATCCGATTCGGAAAAGGGTGGTCAATAAATAATGATAAATTCTCACGATATACTTGAAACCATCAATATGATAGACAACGAGAACCTTGATGTAAGAACAATTACAATGGGTATTTCACTTCTTGACTGTATTGATGACAATATCGACAAGGCTTGCGACAAGGTTTATGACAAAATCTGCCGCTACGCAAAAGACCTTGTCAAAACAGGCGAGGACATCAGCAAGGAATACGGTATTCCGATTATTCACAAAAGAATTTCCGTTACACCTATCGCAATGCTTGCGGCTGCCTGTCCTACAATGAACCCCGTAAAATTCGCAAAAACTCTTGACAGAGCCGCCGATACAGTCGGTGTAAACTTTGTCGGAGGCTACACTGCACTTGTTCACAAGGGCTTTGCACCGGGTGACTATGCACTGATTGAAAGTATCCCTGAGGCACTTTCATCAACCGAAAGAGTATGTTCATCAGTAAACATCGGCAGTACAAAAGCCGGAATAAATATGGACGCAGTAAAGAAAATGGGTAAGGTTGTACGCCGTACAGCCGAACTTACTGCCGACAGAGAATGTATCGGTGCTGCAAAGCTTGTTGTTTTCTGTAATGCTCCTGAGGATAATCCGTTTATGGCTGGTGCATTTCACGGTGCCGGCGAACCTGACTGCGTTATAAATGTAGGCGTTTCAGGTCCGGGTGTTGTAAGAGCGGCTCTTGCAAAAGCCGGCAACTGCAACATCACTGAGGTTGCCGACATAGTAAAGAAAACCGCATTCAAGATTACAAGAACAGGTCAGCTTGTTGCAAAAGAAGCAGCAAAAAGACTCAGCGTACCTTTCGGTATTGTTGACCTTTCGCTCGCTCCTACTCCGGCAATAGGCGACTCGGTTGCACATATTCTTGAAGAAATGGGACTTGAACAGTGCGGTGCACACGGCACAACAGCCTGTCTTGCACTTCTCAACGACGCAGTTAAAAAAGGCGGCGTTATGGCATCGTCACATGTCGGCGGACTTTCGGGTGCATTTATCCCCGTTACTGAGGACGCAGGTATGATTGACGCCGCAAGAAGCAAGGCTCTTACTCTCAATAAACTTGAAGCTATGACGGCTGTATGCTCGGTTGGTCTTGATATGATTGCAATTCCGGGCGACACATCTGCCGAAATAATTTCGGGAATTATCGCTGACGAAGCAGCCATCGGTATGGTAAACTCAAAGACAACGGCTGTTCGTGTTATCCCCGCAATAGGCAAAAAGGCAGGCGAAGAACTCAACTTTGGCGGACTTCTCGGCGGCGGTCCTATTATGGATGTAAACCCCGTTTCCCCTGCAAAATTCATTTCAAGAGGCGGAAGAATTCCTGCTCCAATGCAAAGCCTGAAAAACTAATACACAGAGTGGAGTTGTTTTTAGTTAGGAGTTAGGAATTAGGAGTTAGGAGTTGTTGCGTAGATTTTTAGTTAGTTGTAACATTAAGTTTCTGCGTGGAATGATAACAATAACTAACGCTGCGGACAATGACTTAACGGTAACAATAACTTTGAACGCAAATCGGGTGCGGCAGCTTGCCGCCACTCCGCTGCATTGTAACATTTATGCAAAAAAACATACTGTAATATGCGTTTTGATATATTTTCTTGTCATAATCAATAAATTTTTGTGTTTGTGAATTTGAATATATTGCCTAATTGTCGATTGTAAAATTGAAAATCGAATAGTATAATTACAGTTGGAAATTAGGTGTAGGGAAGAATGGGCTTTCTGATTCTTCTCTATACCTATGTTTTTTTAAGAGGAGGTGTCTTTTTTATGGAGGATATGATTTCAAAGATTGTCGATATGGACAAAAAAGCCCGTGACATTACCGCCGAAGCTCAGAAAAGTAAAATCGACTATGAACATCAGATTATTCAGACAAAAGAGAAAATCAAAAATGATTATCTCGAAAGAGCCGTTGAGCGTGTAAAAATCAATCAGCAGACTGCACAGAAAAAGGCTGATGAATCACTGAAAGTCATTCAGTCAAAAAATGCTGCAATCATCGACAACCTCGAAAAAACCTATTCCGAAAAAAGCGACAGCTGGGTTGACGAAATAGTCAGTCGGGTTGTCGGGGAATAATATCAGAACCTTTAAGGTAAAACTGATTATCTCCGGAAAGGAATGGTGCTACTATGTCGTCTTCAAAGGCGTCAACCGCAATACTTGCAAAGGCTCGTGCCATGTACGGCAAATGCCTTACCGACAAGGACTATGACGAGCTGATGGAATGTCATACCGTTTCGGAAGTTGCTGCGTATCTCAAAACACGCACCAATTATGCCTCGGTTCTTACGGGACTTAACGAAAACGATGTTCACAGAGGTCAGTTGGAGCCACTGCTCAGACAAAACATATATTATGATGTTACCGCACTTTCACGGTACGAACAGAATGTCAATATTTCATCGAGTTTTTCAGATTTTATAATTTCAAAGATGGAAGTTGAACAGATAATGCGTTGTCTGACGCTGATGAATATAGGCAGACCTCAGGAATATGTATATACAGTGCCGCTGTCGCTTGACAAATTCACGGAAATAAACCTGAGAGGTCTTGCGTCGGTGAAAACATATGATGATGTTCTTGAAACTCTGAAAGGTACAAAATATTTTTCAACTCTGCAAAAATTCAAACCCAAAGATGAAGAAAAAATAAAAATTGCTGACCTTGAAGTGCAGCTTACCAACGAACAGTACGGCAGACTTTTTGACGCAGTTTCAAAATCAAAAAACAAGTCAGACCGTGATGAAATAAAAGATATTTTCTCGGCAATTCTTGATTTTGAAAATGTTTCCAGAATTTTAAGGCTTAAAAAATACTATAATTTCAATGCCGTACAGATTAAGGAAAAACTTATCCCCTACGGAAAACTCAGCGAAAAAATTATTGATGAACTTTGTGCGGCTGAAACCGTACAAGATGTATTCGAGCGTTCACGCTCAACTTATATCGGCAAGCTGATGTCAAAACTGCAATACAACGACCTTACGCAGATTAAAAACGCTATGGTAGGTATGTACTGCAAGCATCACCTCAGACTTTCGGCAAATCCGACAATCGTTATGATTTCATATATTTACCTGAAAGAACTGGAACTGACGAACATCATCAATATAATCGAGGCTACACGCTATGGTATTTCCGCAGGCGAAAAGGCAAAACTTCTTGTCAGATAAAAAGGAGGTGATTCCATGTCGGTTAAACCCGTAAAAGCTATCAGCATTATCGGTATGATGTCTGAGCTTGAAAAGGTCATCAAATTCTGCGGCGATTCTCAGGTGTTTCACCCCGACGACGCCCTGTCCTTTTACACAAATACTCAGAAATTCGTACCGCTTGCCGATAAAAACCCTTATTCCGCACCGCTGCAAAACCTTAAAGCAACTGCGGAGCTTGCAGGCATAAAACTTGAATATGTAAAACTTAAAAACTTTACCGTAAGTTCAAGCGGCGTGCTGAAATATGTCAAGTTCTTTACATCAAAAGTCGAAAGCCTGATTAACCAAAGACTTATTGATGAACAGAATATCGACAACTGCAAGCGAACCATTGAAGAGGTGGAGCATTTCGTCGGTCAGAATATCAACTTTACCGAATTGTTCGACTGCAAATACATCAATCCGACCTTTGGCAGAATTCCAAAAGAAAGCTACGAAAAACTGACAAATTATTCCGACGACCCGTATGTTATCTTTTTCCCGTTTACAAACGATGAAACGCATTACTGGGGAGCGTATTTTTCTCCACCGGAACAAAAAGAACACACGGACAGGATTTTTTCATCACTGTATTTTGAAAAGCTTGATGTTCCGCTTATTGCAGGAACTCCCGAAAACTACAAAAAACAGCTTGAAACACAGCTTGTACAGCTTGAACAGGCACTCGACAAAACAAACCGCCTGATTGAGATTTTCTGGAATGCCGAAAAAGACAAATGTATGATGTATTACAGCAAGCTGGAAGAACTGGATTCCTACCACGAAATAAAGCGTTATGTTTACAAATATCATAAAAGTTTTATTCTCGTAGGCTGGATACCCGCCGAAAACGAGGAGTTTTTCACAAGACAGCTTGACGGAATACGAAGTGTTGAGTATTCCCTCAGCGACGGAAAAGACGAACTCAGACATTCGCCGCCTATCATTATGAAAAACCCGCCGTTCTTCAAACTGTACGAATATTATGTAAGAATGTACGGACTGCCCTGTTACAATGAGGTTGACCCTACCCCACTTGTCGCAATAACCTACACGCTGTTTTTCGGAATTATGTTCGGCGATATGGGACAGGGGCTTGTTGTTGCAATAGTCGGTGCATTGATGTGGAAGTTAAAGAAAATGGAAATCGGGCGGATACTTGTTCCCTGCGGAATAGCGGGTATGTGTTTCGGATTCCTTTACGGTTCGGTGTTCGGCTTTGAAAATGTGCTGAATCCTGTTTATAAGGCGTTGTTCGGCGTTGACGGAAAACTGATTGAGGTTATGGACTCGAACACCATAAATATGATAATTTACAGCTCGGTCGGAATAGGCTTTGTGACTATCGCAATAGTAATGCTGATAAACATCTTCTCATCACTGAAACGGCGTGACTTTGAAAGTGCATTTTTCGGGGCGAACGGTGTCGCCGGATTTGTATTCTATGTTTCGCTTGTTCTGGGACTTGTGTGTCAAATGTTCCTCGGCATAGCTGTAATGAATATTTTCTATATTATCGGACTTATTGTTCTGCCGCTGATACTTATGTTCCTGCGTGAACCGCTCGGACGGCTTGTATCAGGAGAGAAAAACTGGCAGCCTGCAAAATGGGGCGAATATTGTGTTCAGAGTTTCTTTGAACTGTTTGAAATGTGTTTAAGCTATGTTACAAACACAATGTCATTCCTCCGTGTAGGTGCTTATGTGCTTGTACACGCAGGTATGATGCTGGTTGTATTCACACTTGCCGAAATGGTCGGCGGTGCTGTGGGATATACGCTGATAGTTATTATCGGCAACGGACTTGTAATGGCTCTTGAAGCACTGCTTGTTGCAATTCAGGTTCTCAGACTTGACTATTACGAAATTTTCAGCCGCTGTTATGTCGGCGAAGGTCGTCAGTTCAAGCCTGTTACCGCAAGAAAGGAAAATCAATAATCCCATCGGGATTTTGAAAAAATTAAAAAAGATTTTGGAGGATTTTATTATGTTAGAGTATGTTTTAATGATTGTTCCTGTTGTATTTCTGGTAGGTTCTGTTTGTTATGCTTATAAGTCTGTTGTAAAAGGCAGATCAAGAAAAAGAGCCGTTGCAACTCAGATTGCGTCTTTCTGCGTTGTAGGCTTTGCGTGCCTGTTGACTTCACTTTCTGTTTTTGCTGCCGGTGACGGTGGTGCCGCTGCAACAGCCGGCGATGTGAATGTGGGAGTTTCAATGATTGCCGCTGCTCTTGCAACAGGTATATCAGGTATCGGCGGCGGTATTGCCGTTGGTAATGCTGCTCCTGCCGCAATCGGTGCAACAAGCGAAGACCCCAAGGCATTCGGTAAAGCTCTTATCTTCGTTGCACTCGGCGAAGGTGTTGCACTTTACGGACTTCTTGTTTCTATCCTTATCATCAGCAAGGTTTGATAAAATTCTGAAATTTTAAGGCTGGTGAGCTTATGAAATTCTATTTAATAAGCGATAATGTCGATACAATGATGGGAATGCGTCTTGCCGGAATTGACGGCGTCATTGTTCACGAAGACAAGGAAGTCAGAGATGCACTGACAAAAGCTATGGATATGGATGATGTTGCGGTTATACTGATGACGGAAAGACTGGTTCAGCTTTGTCCTGAGCTGGTGTATGACCTCAAACTCAACCGCAAACAACCCCTTATCGTTGAAATTCCCGACAGACACGGAAGCGGTCGTGCAAAAGACTCAATCACACGCTATGTCAGGGAAGCAATCGGCGTCAAAATTTAAACGCCTGCGGAGGTGGCAATATGCCTGATACTGTAAGTAAGACAGACAATTTTTTGAAGGCTATTGAAAAATATGCCGAAGAACAGCGTACAAAAATTCAGTCTGAGGCTGAGGACTTCAAGGAAAAGGAACTCAACAAAGCCGAAGAAGAAGGTCTGAGAGAGGCTTATGTCCTCATTCAGAAAAAGATGTCTGACATAAATACAAAAATCGCAAGTGAGCTTTCAAAAGCCGAAAGTGCAAGCCGAAAGGAAATTTTCATAAAGCGTCAGGAAATTTCCGAAAAGGTCTTTGAAAAGGCAAAACAAAAGCTCCTTGACTACACAAAAACAGCAAAGTATTCCGATATGCTCCAAAAAAGCACAAAGGAAATTTCATCAAGACTTAACGCTGACGATGTAGTCCTGCTTGTAAAAGAGGACGATATGAAGTTTGAAAAAGAACTCAAAGCTGCTTTCGGACGAAACTGCGAGGTTAAATCTTCAAACGAAATTGAAATCGGCGGAGTTATGGGAATGAGTCATAAAATGGGACTCTTAGCTGATGAAACACTCGACACTAAGCTTTCGGAACAGCACGAATGGTTCTATGAAAATTCAGGTCTGTGCGTTACCGAATAATTCAAAAGATGGGATGAGTTTTAATGACAACAAATGATGTTATTTATGGTATAAACGGTCCTGTTGTTACCGTCAGAAACACAAGAACCTTTTCGATGATGGAAAAGGTCTTTGTCGGCGACTCCCGTCTTGTTGGTGAGGTTATCGGTATTACCGACAAAGCCACCACAATTCAGGTTTACGAAGAAACAACAGGTCTGAAACCGGGCGACCCTGTCTATGGAACAGGTGCACCGATGAATGTACTTCTCGGTCCGGGAATTATTGACAATATTTTTGACGGAATTGAGCGTCCTCTTAAAGCAGTCGAAAAAGAAAGCGGTTCGTTTATTTCAAGAGGTTCTTCCGTTCCGTCACTCGACCTTGAAAAATACTGGAATGTAAAAATGAAAGTAAAGGTCGGCGACAAGCTTTCGGGAGGTCAGATTTACGCCGTATGTCCCGAAACCGCAATCATTGAACACAGATTTATGGTGCCGCCGACACTCAGCGGTACGGTTACAAAGGTTGAGCCTAACGGCAAATACCGTCTTAAAGATACAATCGTAAAAATCAAAGACGATAAGGGCGTTGAACACGACCTGACACTCTGTCAGGAATGGCCTATCAAGACTGCACGCCCTGTCGCACAGCGTCTGCCTGCCGATATTCCGCTGATTACAGGTCAGAGAGTCATCGACACCCTCTTCCCTATTTCAAAAGGCGGCACGGCTGCAATTCCGGGCGGATTCGGTACAGGCAAGACTATGACTCAGCACCAGCTTGCAAAATGGTGTGACGCCGATATAATCGTCTATGTCGGCTGCGGTGAGCGTGGAAACGAAATGAGTCAGGTTCTTGATGAGTTCTCGGAACTTATCGACCCGAAGTCAAACCGTCCTATGACAGACCGTACTGTACTTATCGCAAACACCTCGAATATGCCTGTTGCGGCTCGTGAGGCGTCAATCTATACGGGACTTACTCTTGCGGAATATTATCGTGATATGGGTTATCATGTTGCGATTATGGCTGACTCAACATCAAGATGGGCTGAGGCTCTGCGTGAAATTTCAGGTCGTCTGGAAGAAATGCCTGCTGAGGAAGGTTTTCCGGCTTATCTGCCGTCAAGACTTTCCGAGTTCTATGAGCGTGCAGGCAGAGTATCAACTCTCTCCGACAGCGAAGGCTCGGTAACAATAATCGGTGCCGTTTCGCCGCAGGGTTCAGACTTCTCTGAGCCTGTAACACAGAACACAAAGCGTTTCACAAGATGTTTCTGGGCATTGGATAAGGCTCTTGCATATTCAAGACATTATCCGGCAATAAACTGGATGAACAGTTACAGTGAATATTTCACCGACCTTGACCCGTGGTACAAGGAAAATCTCGGTGAGGACTTCATCAAATACCGCAACAAAATCAACGCTATTCTCCACGAGGAAAGCTCACTTATGGAAATAGTCAAGCTTATCGGTTCTGATGTTCTCCCCGATGACCAGAAATTAGTAATTGAAACCGCAAAGGCTATAAGAGTAGGTTTCTTACAGCAGAACGCTTTTCACCCTGACGACACATTCGTTCCGCTTGAAAAGCAAAAGCTGATGATGAAAGCAATTCTTCATCTTTATACAAAGGCAAAACATATTATCGCAGCGGCTATTCCGATTTCAAGAATTATGGAACTCGGACTCTTTGAAAAGCTCGCCAAGATGAAATACGATATTCCCAACAGCAAGCCTGAAATGTTCGACGACCTTATCGCCGAAATTGACACAGCACTTGCAACACTGACCGAATAATACTATTTCTTTTTTGAGTAATGGATATTGGGGCTTTGCCCCAAACCCCACAAGGGCTGCTCGCCCTTGACCTCGGCAAGGGTTGAACCCCTGCACCCGCAATTTTTATATTCAAATTTAAAGAGAAATAGTATAAGTCAGAAACAAACTTTTTAAGGAAGTGAAATGAATGATTCTCGATTATGTCGGTGTTAAAGAGATTAACGGTTCTCTTATCGTGCTTGATGATGTCGAAAACGCCTCCTACGAGGAAATGGTTGACATTCGTCTTGACAACGGCACTTATCGTCAGGGAAGAATAGTTCAGATTGAAGGCAAGCGTGTTGTTGTACAGGTTTTTGAAGGCACAAAGTCTATTTCGCTTGACAACACAAGAACACGGCTTAAATGTCGCCCGATGGAGCTTGCCCTTGCACCTGAAATTATGGGACGAGTATTCAACGGTGCAGGCGAACCGATTGACGGTTTAGGTGCTGTTTATCCCGTTAAAAGAGCAAACATCAACGGCACACCTATGAACCCTGTTTCCCGTATTTATCCGAGAAACTTTATCAATACAGGTATTTCAACTATTGATACGCTTACAACGCTTATCCGTGGTCAGAAACTGCCTATATTCTCAGGTTCAGGTATGAAACACAATGAGCTTGCCGTTCAGATAGTAAGACAGGCAAAGATTTCTGACGACAACGAAAAGTTCGGTATTGTCTTTGCCGCTATGGGTGTTAAAAACGATGTTGCGGATTATTTCCGTCGCAGTTTTGACGAAAGCGGCGTTCTTTCAAGAGTTGTTATGTTCCTCAACCTTGCAAACGATCCTATCATCGAAAGAACTCTTACTCCGAGATGTGCATTGACTGCCGCCGAATATCTTGCATTTGAGTGCGATATGAACATACTCGTCATTATGACGGATATGACATCTTATGCTGAGGCTCTGCGTGAGTTCAGCTCCTCAAAGGGAGAAATTCCGGGACGAAAAGGATTTCCGGGTTATCTTTATTCCGACCTTGCGTCTATGTATGAGCGTGCAGGTATGATAAAGGGCAGCAAGGGTTCCGTTACTCAGATTCCTATCCTTACAATGCCTAACGACGATATAACACACCCTGTTCCTGACCTTACCGGATATATTACCGAGGGTCAGATAGTTCTTGACCGTTCACTTGAAGGTTCGGGAATTTATCCGCCTGTTTCGGTTCTGCCGTCACTGTCCCGTCTTATGAAGGACGGTATCGGCGACGGATACACAAGAGCCGACCATCAGCCGCTTGCAAACCAGCTTTTTGCGGCTTATGCAAGGGTTATGGACGCTCGTTCACTTGCGTCGGTTATCGGTGAGGAGGAACTCTCGCCTACCGACAAGAAATATATCGAATTCGGAAAGCTGTTTGAACAGCATTTTGTAAATCAGGGCTACAACGAAAACCGTTCCATTGAACAGAGCCTTGACTTAGGCTGGAAACTCCTGTCAACACTGCCACGCTCGGAACTCGACAGAGTTGACGACGCACTGCTTGACCAGTATTACATCAATGACCCCGAACAGCTTAATTTCGACAGCTTTGGCGGCTCGTCAGAACATTCCGATGATTCAGATGATGTATGATTTCTCCGACACGGAGGTGACAAAATAAAATGGCTGCTCAGGCTGTACCTACAAAAGGTAATCTTATTACATTCAAAAAATCTCTTGCACTTGCAAAAATGGGTTATGAACTTCTCGACAGAAAGCGTAACATTCTTGTGCGTGAAATGATGACGCTGATTGACAGGGCAACCGAAATTCAGAACAAGATTGATGTCACATACAGCAAAGCATATCTTGCACTTCAAAGGGCAAATATCACACTCGGTTTCTGCGATGATATATCAAAATCAATCCCTGAGGAAAATTCCCTGAAACTCTCATACCGAAGCGTTATGGGTGTCGAAATTCCCATTGTCACCATTGACAAGGACGAAAATCCCCAGCTTTATTACGGTCTTGACTCCACGAATGTCACATTCGATGAAGCATATATGTGTTTCAAGGAGGTTAAGGAGCTTACTGCTGACCTTGCGGAAGTTGAAAACAGCGTTTACCGCCTTGCCGACGCAATAAAGAAAACTCAGAAGCGTGCAAATGCCCTTAAAAACATTATGATTCCACGCTTTGAGGAAACAGTAAAGTTTATCACCGATGCCCTTGAAGAAAAAGACAGAGAGGAATTCTCCCGTCTTAAAGTCATAAAATCCCAGAAACAACACAAGAGTGATTGATAAATATTTTATGAAAAGCAAAACACAGCGTGTACAATACAATTTGTACACGCTGTTTTTATGTAAAATTATGCATAATTGCCCAACACAAGCACTAATCAATAGCGGAACTTTTTAGTAGAATATGATTCACTTTTCTGTATTGTCTATTTGATTTAAAATTTTATAATATTGGCGTATATCTATGTTATTTTGTACCATATTGACTTTTTTAAGGGAAAGTAATATAATTTTTATGAAAAAATTTTTGGAGGATTAAACTGTGGAAGAAGTAAAGGTTTCGATTGTCATTCCGATTTATAATGTTGAGAAATATCTGGCTGAGTGTTTGCAAAGCGTTTGCCGCCAGACATTAAAGGAGATTGAAATAATCTGCGTTAATGACGGTTCAACGGATTCCAGTAAGTCTATTATCGAAAAGTTTATGTCTAAGGACAAAAGAGTAAAAATCGTTGATAAGAAAAATTCCGGTTACGGAAATACTATGAACCGTGGCTTTGATGCGGCTAAGGGAGAATATATCGGTATTGTTGAATCCGATGACTTCGTTGAAGAAGATACCTTTGAAATTCTTTATGCAGAAGCAAAAAAATATGACCTTGATGTTATCAAGTCGGATTACTATACCTTTTATGGCGACAGCAAAAAAGAAGATTACATAAACACCTGCCCTGAACAGCAATACTACGGAAAACTCTTTACCGACAACAACAAGAGTGAAGAAGTTTTTTCTTTCAGAATGAATACATGGACAGGTCTGTACAAGAGAAAATTCATCGAAGATAACAAAATCCGCCACAATGAAACACCGGGTGCTTCATATCAGGATAACGGATTTTGGTTTCAGACAATATCTCTTGCAAAAAGACTTATGTACATAAACAAGGCGTTTTATCACTATCGTCAGGATAATCCGAACTCCTCTATCAACAGCACAGGCAAGATATATTGTATGTGTGACGAATATGATTTTATTGATAATTTTGTCGAAAATCATACGGAAATAAAAGACAAGTATTTTGTTCCCTACTTTAAGAAAAGATTCTTTAACTGTATGACAACATACGACCGTGTTTCAAACGAAAATAAACTTTTGTTTCTGAAAAGATTCTCTCAGGATTTGAAAAACCTGATTGAAAAGAACAACTTCAAAATATCCACCCTTAATGACCCATGGATTGAAAGTATGGTTCAAAGAATTGTTGATGACTATGAACTGTTCTTCTATGAAGATATGAAATACAGTTATCAGGAAAAGAAAGCAAAAGCAGAAGAACGACTCAGAAAACTCAGAGAATCAAATGAATTGAAAAAAGGTCTTAAAATCAAAAAACTTTTACTTAATAAGTGAGGAAACTGAAATATGAACGCAAACACACTTGAACATTCACCGTTGGTATCAATCATTATGCCTGTTTACAACAGCGGCGGCTATCTTCTTCCGTGTATCAGGAGCATACTCGACCAGACATATAAAAACATTGAACTTATCTGTATTGATGACGGTTCAACCGATTCTTCATACGATATACTGGCATTCCAGCAGTCGATTGACCCGAGAATGAAAGTTATAAAACAAAAAAATCTCGGACCGTCACACGCAAGAAATGCCGGACTGGATATGGCGTCAGGAGAATATATTGCATTTGTTGATTCAGATGACTACATACAATACAACGCCATAGAAATATTGGTCAATAATGCTTTGTCAACTCAGGCAGACATAGTTGTGTTCGGCGGAAATACTTTTCCTGAGGAAGTTGACGCTCCTCAGTGGATAAAAGAAAAACTTACTTCTAAGGATATGCTCTGCGACTGGCCGACGGCAGGTACCGATGTTCTTTTGAGAGAAAACAACACAAAGCCTTTCATTTGGCTCCACTTTATCAGAAGAGAACTTTTTGAAACGAAACCAAAAATAAGATTTGATGGTTCATTTGAGTTGGGTGAAGACCAGATTGCTATCTTCCAGTATTTTCCAAGAGCAAAGGTTGTTTCTTTTATAAGTGACAGACTGTATAATTACCGCCTCAACCACAGCGGTTCTCTTATGGACAAATACTCCTCCCTGAAAATAACCAAGTTTGAAACCCATATCAGACTGATGGGACATATCTTAAAGTACTGGAATAAATGCGGTTATAAAGATATTTCAGGCGACTGTATGTCATACTTTATAAATTTCCTTATCGGAGATTTTGATAATCTTCCCGAATACAAAAAGGTTCATTACGCACAGAAAATACTCGATACTATTAACTCGGCAGGCTGGAATATTTTCATATGTAAGGAATGGGCTTACCAGAACGCCCTTAAAATAGTTGAATATTCAAAAAAAGACAGCATTGATATGATGGAAGAGTTAAGCGAAATGCAGAAAGAAATTGACCGTATCAATGAGGAATTTAATGACACATTAAATTCAAAGGCGTACAAAATAGGCAGACTGCTGACTCCGAAATCAAAAAGACTGTCCGAAAGCGATTTGTCGGAAGACAGTAAAAAAATCTTTTAATACTCTTTCTTTTTTGAGTAATGAATGTCGGGGCTTTGCCCCAAACCCCACAAGGGCTGCTCGCCCTTGACCCCGGCAGGGGTATGAACCCCTGCACCCACAATTTATATCCTGAGTTTTAAAAGTAATCAGTAATTTTACGATTCAAAGGAGATATAGTTATATGGAAAATCATTACGATGTTGGTATTGTCGGATACTGGTATGCGACAAACTACGGCAGTGTTATTACATATTACGCTTTAAGTGAAGCTGTTAAAAAGCTCGGTCTGTCAACAGTGCTTATCGACAGACCTGAAAAAGAAAGAGATCCTGAGGGTGAAGATGTTTTTTCCCGTAATTTTCTTAAAAAACATTGTGCAATCAGCGAAAGCGTAAAAAAAGGTGAACTCGAAAAATTATCCGACCTTTG
Organism: Acutalibacteraceae bacterium; assembly: GCA_051894195.1. GTDB lineage: Bacteria > Bacillota > Clostridia > Oscillospirales > Acutalibacteraceae > UBA1213. The sequence goes on along the minus strand of JBJFIB010000167.1, from coordinate 20,817 downwards.
CGACAGCTTTATCATAGGCTCAGATCAGGTATGGACAAAAGACGCTATTAAATATTTCGGATATATGTTCTTTTTGTCATTTGTAGCCGACAACAAAAAGAAAATAGCATATGCTCCGTCATTCGGCACAGCACAATTCAATGTTTCCTATGAGGAAGAAGAAAAAGTAAGATATTATCTTCATAAATTCGACGCTATTTCAATTCGTGAGGACTCAGGAAAGAAACTTTTAAAGGATAAGTTTGACATTGACGCTTATCAGTCACTTGACCCTGTTTTTCTTTTAACACAGGAAGAATATGCAAAAATCGCTGACGAGTCCCTTGCACCTGTTGATCCGAACGAAAAATATATACTTGCTTATATTCTTGACCCTGATGACGATAAGGAAATCAGTCTTAAAAATATGGCAGAGCGTCTGGGCTTAAATGTAAAAATTATACTCGACGGAAGAAAAGGAACCTTTGACAGAAACAAAGCTAAATTCAAGATTTTTGACAAAGAAATACTGACTGATGTAAACGCAGCAGACTGGGTAAAATATTTTCAGAATGCCGACTATGTTCTTACGGACTCACACCACGGACTTGCTATGTCTATTATATTTAATAAACAGCTTGTCTGCTATGCTAATTACAGACGAGGATACACACGCTTTGTTTCACTGCTTTCAAGGCTCGGTATTATGGACAGACTTGTTCAGAACAGCGGCGAAATTTCCGATAAACTCCTGACAGAAACTATCAATTATAATGCCGTTCTCGAAAAATTAAACCAGGGTATCAAGGAGTCTATGGATTGGCTCAACGCTGCCCTGACATCACCTGTCGCTCGCAGAAGCCATGAATATTATCTCCTGAAATATGAGATAAATAAACTTCAACGCTCTGTTGACGCACTCAACAACCGTTATGAAATACTCAACTCCGACCTTTTGACTCTGGCACAAAGTATCGACAGCGAGATAGACAAGATATACGAGAAATTGCCGGAACCTAAAAATTAACGGAGGTCAGATAATATGAACCGTGATTCAAAAATTTACGATAAACTTCTTTCCGCACATCAGCTTTTTGATGACAAAAAAGAAACATCAAACAAGGAAACAGCAAAAAAAGAACTGCACCCTGATATAGACAGAATGAGAATGGTTGCCTCTTTATGCAAGGACTACGGCATTAAGCACATTGTTATTGCGTCAGGCACAAGACATATATCATTGGTAAGATATTTTGAAGAAAACAGTTACTTTAAGACATACTATTCAACCGATGAAAGAAGTGCCGGATTTTTTGCTATCGGTATAGCACTTAAATTAAAATGTCCGGTAGCCGTATGCTGTACATCAGGCACAGCAACATCAAATCTTCTTTCGCCTATCACTGAGGCTTATTATCAGAATGTGCCGCTTGTTGCTATCACGGCGGACAGGTATCCGTGCCTTTTAAATCAGATGGACCCTCAGCATATACCGCAAAGCAATATGTATCAGAATGTTGTAAAAAAGAGTGTAACCTTACCTGTCGGTGATTCATACTCAGCTAAGTGGGAGGCAAGACGACTTGTACAGGAGGCACTGCTTGAAGTAAACCACAACGGTCTTGGACCGGTGCATATCAATATTCCTGTTGCTTATATTGAGCGTCTTCCACCGAAAAAAGAAACACTGACACTCGGTCAGTACAAACATATGACCCGTATCACTCTGCACGAAAACGACAAGCCCTTGTGGGAGAAATCCGCACAGATTTTAAAGGGCAAAAGAATATTGATGTTATTTGAGCAAAGCACAGGTTTTTCTGAAAAAGAAGAACAGTTAATCAACAAGTTTATTTCAAAATATAACTGTGTAGTTATCGGTGATAATCTTACTAACCTGCATATCGAAAAAAGATTTCACCCTATTCCCTTCTTCTCAAAATACGGTCCTCAGACAATAGCCGATAATCTTGCTCCGCAAGTTGTTATTACAATAGGCGACAATACGCTTATCGGTCTGGGAGGAGTTCTCTCAAAGGTGCCTGATTTTTACCATTGGAGAGTTTCCGAGGACGGAAAAATCGCCGACCCGTTCAAAAAGCTCAGGCGTGTGTTTGAGTGTTCATTAAGCGAATTTTTAACCCGTATGTGTGAGTATGACAATCCGGGTCAGGATACAAATGAATACTACAACAAATGGAAATCATTCGACGACAAAATCCCTCCGAAAACCGTCAATACTTTCTGTATGGAATACAGTATTCTTGAACTGCTGAATAAACTGCCTCAGAATTCTTTACTCCATCTTGCAAACAGTTCAACTGTTCGTTATGCTAACAATATCCGCATACGAAATGACATTGAAGTTTTCTGTAACCGTGGAACAAACGGCATAGACGGCTCTATGTCAACATTCTTGGGACAGGCTGCCGTAAGTAAGGAAATGTGCTTTTTGATTATAGGCGACCTCAGCTTTTTCTATGATATGAACTCCTTGTGGAACAAGAAATTAAACGGAAATATAAGAATTATGCTTATCAACAATAAAAAAGCAAAACTTCTTGAACATCATAAAAGTCCGTCTATAACTCAGGCTCACAACACCTCTGCAAAGGGTTGGGTTGAGTCATTGAATATGACCTATCTGTCAGCAACAACAAAGAGTGAATTTGACGAAAACATAAAAAGATTTGTTTCCGATGAAAATGTTCCTATGTTTTTTGAGATACTTACCGATATATAAAATTTATTAAAGGAGCTGTCCAGATGAAAGGCTATGAAATAGTATTCCCCGAAGCAAAAAGAGCCGATATTCAGGAATTTGAAGTGCCTGAGCCAAAAGATGACGAATGTCAGGTTAAAGTATATTACAATGTAATTTCATCAGGAACAGAAAAGGCGTTTTTATCCGGCACTGCAAATACAGGCAGTAAGTTTCCTGCATATCCCGGATATTCTTCTGTCGGATATGTAACAAAAGTCGGTAAGAATATTAAATCTTTCAAAGAGGGCGACAGGGTATTTGTAGCATACGGCGGACACAAAAGCTACAATACAAAAAAAGCGTCATTTTTAGTAAAAATTCCGGATAAGGTTTCGTTTCAGGAAGCTGTTTTCACCCGAATCGCAAGCTTTCCTTTGTGTGCAATAAGGCGTTCCCGACTGGAAATAGGCGAATCCGTCGTAATTGTCGGCTTGGGAATGTTAGGACTTTTTGCAGTACAGATTGCCCGACTTGGAGGCTGTCGTCCGCTTATTGCTGTCGGCAATCGTGATATAAGGCGTGAAAAAGCCTTTAAGTACGGTGCAGATTATGTTTTCTCCCCTGATGACAGCGACCTGACTAAAAAAATTCTGGATATAACATGGGAAAAAACAAGATATAAAGGTGCGAATGTGGTTATAGAAACCTCAGGCTCGGAAAGCGGATTGTTAAAGTGCCTTGAATATACTTCAAAATATGGCAGGGTACTTTTGAACGGCTGTAATCGTGTTATGACAAAGCCGGTTGATTTCTATAAATATGTTCATCTCAAAGGAGTTCAGATTATCGGTGCACACGGTATGACAAGACCGTCAAACAACTCTGCCCCCGGAAACTGGACACCTATGCGTGACTATATAACCGTTCTGGGATTGATGGAAGACGGTCGCCTTAATGCAAAAGATATGATTTCGGAATATGTTTCTCCGAAAGACGCCGCTCAGGTTTATGACAGACTGTTAAACGACAGGAATTTCCCGCTCGGCGTTTTGATTGACTGGGAACATTTTAACGCATAAATCATATATTTTTGTTAAATCCCTTGAATTTTCAAGCCGTGCTGTGCTATAATACCATTGAATAACACAATGACGAAAAAAGTAACCGTATGAATGTTAATCAACAGAGAATATCCGTCATGGCTGAAAACGGATTGCTTAACGCTTGCGGTGAAGTTCATTTCCGAGTGGCACGACTGAAAAATTGAAATTTGAAAGTGGAAAATGGAAAATTATTTCTGCCTGATGTTTTAAAAAGTAGGTTGTGACGGCTGACACCGTTATATGTCAAAGGAGTGTTTGCTCTTTTTGTGCAAAAATCAGGGTGGTACCACGGATTATTTCGTCCCTGCGTAGTTATTTACGCAGGGATTTTATTATTTTTATGGAGGTATGAAAAGTGAACGACAAAATTTTAAAGCTCAAAGAAGAATTTGAGAGCGAAATCGAAAAAGCGTCTTGTCTTGCTGACCTGGACAAAATCAGAGTTGCTTATCTCGGCAAAAAGGGAAACATCACCGCTCTTTTGAAGGGTATGAAGGAACTCTCAAACGAAGAAAGAAAGACATTCGGTGCAGATGTAAACAAGCTGAAAGCCTTTGCGTCAGACAAAATCGACGAGAAAAACAAGGAACTTGCCGAAAAGGAAATCGCACAGGAAATTGCGGCTATGCCTGAATTTGACATCACTGCCCCAGCCAATCTTGACAGAGGTTCGTATCACCCTATCACACTTGTACAAAGACAGTGCGAGTCGATATTCAGGTCTATGGGATTTAATGTTGAGGACTATTCCGAGGTTGTAACGGACTATGAGTGCTTTGAGTCTGTTAATATACCGAAACATCACCCTGCTCGTGATATGCAGGACACATATTACCTTGAAAACGGTCAGTTACTTAAATCACAGACTTCCGCCGCACAGAATGCAATCCTCAGAAAATACAGCAAAGACCTTATCGAAAACGGCAGACCGATAAAGGCTATATTCCCCGGCAGATGTTTCAGAAACGAAGCAACCGACGCTTGTCACGAAAACACATTCTTCCAGATGGAAGGCGTTATGGTTGACAAGGATATTTCAATTTCAAACCTTATATACTTTATGGAAACTATGCTTTCGGAAGTTTTCAGAAAAGAAATAAAAGTAAGATTAAGACCGGGATTTTTCCCGTTTGTCGAACCGGGCTTTGAGCTTGACATAAGCTGTCTTATCTGCGGCGGCACAGGCTGTCCGTCATGTAAGCACAGCGGCTGGCTGGAACTCTGTCCATGCGGTATGATTCACCCGAATGTTCTGCGTGAGGGCGGAATTGACCCCGAAAAATACACAGGCTTTGCTTTCGGCTTGGGTCTTACAAGACTTGCGATGATGAAATACGGAATAAAAGACATCAGAGATTTGAACAGCGGCAGTCTTAAAGCACTGTCACAGTTCACTGATGACGAATGATTCGGGAGGAGGAAACACAATGTTTTTATCAATGAATTGGATTCAGGACTTTGTTGACCTTGACGGTCTTGACAAGGTTGACCTTATACACAGATTTTCCCTTTCGACTGCCGAGGTCGAAAACGATATATTCTTCAAGGGTTCGGACATAAGCGGCATAGTTGTTGCTGAAATCAAGTCCGTTGAAGAACACCCGAAGTCAAGAAAACTTCATCTCCTTAAAGTCGATACAGGCGAACAGGAACTCACAGATGTTGTATGTGGTGCACCGAATGTAAGAGTAGGTATGAAAACCGCTTTCGCAAAACTTGGTGCAAAACTCGGCGAAATCGAAATCGCACCGAGAGATCTTGCAGGATATACCTCATACGGTATGTGTTGCAGTGAGGCTGAAATAGGAATAAGCGACGACCATTCCGGAATTATGGAAATAACCGACGATATTCCCAACGGCACAGACCTTAAATCAGTTTATCAAATTGATGATATTATCTTTGAGGTTGACAACAAATCCCTCACAAACCGTCCTGACCTCTGGGGACATTACGGTATTGCAAGAGAATTTGCGGCTCTTGCAGGACGAGAACTCAGACCTCTTGATGTAAAAAATCTCAGCGACTACGACAATCTTCCGAAAGTCGATATGAAGATTGAGGACACACTCTGTCAGAGATACAGCTGCTTAAAGGTTGAAAACATCAACAGAAAAATCAGCCCTGTAAATATGAGAATTCGCCTTTTCTACTGCGGAATGAGAGCGATTAACTTCCTTGCTGACCTTACAAACTACATTATGCTTGAAATGGGACAGCCTATGCACGCTTTCGATTCAAGAAAAGTCGAAAAAATCAGAATTAAACGCTTTGAACAGCCGTTTGTATTCCGCACACTTGACGGTGTTGACAGAAATATTGATTCCGACACACTTATGATTTGCAACGACAACACACCTGTTGCAATAGCCGGAATTATGGGCGGACTTGACTCGGAAATTGTTGACGATACAACAACACTTACACTTGAATCCGCTACATTCAACCCTGTTTCAATCAGAAAATCAACCGTTCGTCTTGCACACAGAACCGACGCATCTATGCGTTACGAAAAAAGCCTTGACCCTGAAATGACAACAGTCGCAATAGGCAGATTTTTAAAGCTGCTTGAAACATACGACAGCGACATTCGTGTTGTTTCGGCACTCACAGATGAATATGCCTTTAAGTATCCGCCTGTAACGCTTACATTTGATATGGCGTTTGTTGACCGCTACACAGGCATAAAAATTCCGGCTGAAACTATCGTTAAAACTCTTTCAAGTCTTGGCTTTAAGGTTAAGCTTGACGGCGACACCTTTACTGTTGATGTTCCGTCGTGGAGAATTACAAAAGATGTCACAATCAAAGCCGACATTATCGAGGAAATAACAAGAATTTACGGCTACGATAATTTTGAAATCAACACAACACGCTCACCGCTTTATCCTGTAAGAATGTCCGATGTTAAAAACGATGAAGAAAAAATCAAGGATATTCTTGTAAAGAGATATAACCTGCACGAATTACATTCTTATGTATGGGCATACAACGACGAACTCAAAGCACTCGGTATTCCTGTTGAAGATAATGTACGACTTGCAAACGCAACAAACCCGAATATTGAAACTCTCAGAAATTCAATTATCCCCACACAGCTCTGTCAGGTTAAGCAGAATGTTTCCTTTGCAAACGAGTTCGGTATTTTTGAAATCGGCAGAGTTGTAAACGGTCTTGACGAAAACAATCTTTGCATTGAAAACAAAATGCTTTCAGTAACCCTTTACAGCAAGACAACACCTGTAAAAGACCTGTATTTCCGTCTGCGTGACATTCTTGCCGTAATCACAGACGACATAAAGCACAAAACACTTTCATTCAAAAAGACTGAAACGACACACAGCTATGAACACCCGACAAATCTTAATGCCGTAATCCTTGACGGTGTTGAAATCGGTAAAATCGGCATTGTTCACCCTGTTGTACAAAAGAATACCGACAAAAAAGCCGCTGTTGTTTTTGCGGAAATTGATATAAACAAATTTGCACAGGTTAAAAACAGCAATATTGCCTATGAAGAACCGTCAAAATTCCCGTCAATCGAATACGATTTAAGCCTTGATATTCCAAACGGTGTATTCTTTGAAAATCTTGCACAGTCGTGGAAAGATGTCAGCGGAGAAATACTGAAAAATGTCAGCATTGTTGACACCTATGACACAGACACAATTCACAGAATAACAATCCGCTTTGAATTTTCTTCAAAGGAAAGAACCCTGTCACTCTCAGAGGTTCAGGAAATTATCGACAAGATAACTTCAAATCTCAACGCAAAAGGCGTTACAATCAAAAATCAGTAATAATGCTATGAGTGTTTGTCTTATGCAAAAGGCAAACACTCAAAAGTTAAAAATCGGCTTTGCGGTATATTTTTGCGGGAATATCTGTTGTTTTAGTACTATCTGCGATATTATGTACAAATACATTCTACTATTCGACAAAGTTTTTAGAAATTAAGGATAAAAATTCATAAAATTCTATTGTATTCTTAATATATATGTGGTAATATATCTAATATGGAGGTGGTATAAATGCATGATAAGACTATGATATTCTCAATTACGGATAATCGTGACGAAAGCATAAAGTCTGTCCTCACTACCGTTTATAAGGCTTTGGAGGAAAAAGGCTATAACCCCATTAACCAGATAGTAGGTTATATTTTGTCCGAGGACCCGACATATATCACCACTCATAATAATGCACGAAACCTTATACGCAAGATTGACAGAGATGATTTACTCGAAATTTTACTCAAAAATTATCTCAATCTTTAATTTGTTTACACACACTGAATGGAGGGCGATTTATGGCTGAGGTCAAAACCGAATTCTCCCAATACAAAGGCAAACCGCTTGTTCGCAGCGGAGATGTTCTTTATTATGGAGATATGAAAGACAAATATGTCATCAAAATGCAGATAAAATCAAAACAAACACAGGGCGATATGGAAATTGCCGACAAAGTTTCTGTTCAGCTTTTAAGCACCGACCCTGATGTAAGTCCGAGAAAAGCCGTAATCAAAACAAGCGAAAAACACGGACTTTACCCCGCAATCGACATCGCTGATGTATGGCTGCACAAGGCTCTGAAAGAAAATCCAACCTAAAAATCAAAAATACAAGAGAATTTCAAAGAAAACATGCTGTTTGATTTTTAAAGTGAAAGTTTTTTGTGGAAAATTCAACAAAAAACTTTCACTTATTTTTATATATCTTCATATATGATATGTTTTTAAGGAGTTGTTATGGAAACATCAAAACGAAAAAAAGTATATTTTGAATATATGAGAATAGTTGCGGTTGTATTAGTTTTATTCAATCATACACCCGGTTATACACTATATATGACTTCATCAGGACTTGAACAGGCACTATATATGATTATTACTATGATCACCAGAATTAATGTGCCACTTTTCCTTATGATATCAGGTGCATTATTATTGCCAAAAGAAGAAGACTTTAAAACCGTATTTAATAAAAGAATTATCAGACTTGCCATTGTATTATTATTGATTTCTCTTGGATTATATTCAATGCAATATTTTATCAGTGGAAATTATTATGGACAATTTGATGTTATTCAGTTTATATATAGTTTAATTTCAGGTGATATTGACGGTACATATTGGTACTTGTATGCCTACTTAGGCTTTTTATTTCTTCTGCCCTTTATGCAAAGAATTGCACATAAAATGAATAAACAGGATTTCTATATGCTGATTGTTATGCATTTTATTCTTATATCTTTGGTTCCTATAATAAATGTAATACTGAGTATCGCAGGAAAACCCGGCATAAAAGTTTCCGAAAATTTTTATATTCCTATGGCTGTATCAAAAGCGTTTTTTTATCCATTATTAGGTTATTATCTTGATAATTTTATTGATGTTTCAAAAATAGGAAGAAAAAAATTGACAGGCATAAGTCTTGTTGCAATGATTGGAATTTTATTATCATGCTTATGCACAATGTACGAAGGACAAACAAGTGGTCAATACACTCAGAACTATGTGCAACTTTTTGATTATATTACAACGATTGCTGCTTTTATATTTATTAAAAGGATTGTATTGGTTACTGTACCTTCGCTTTCTCGTGGTAAAATTGCAAGTGCAGTATGTAAAATTGGTTCTTTGACTTTTGGGATATACTTATTTGACCCGTATATAAAATTACTTTTTTACTATAAATATTTTTCTGAACTATTACCGCCTATGACACCTGTGTTTATAAAGTCTGTTTTATGGTGCATTTTTAGTGTAGCTGTTTGTGGTATGATTACATATCTTCTTAAAAAAATACCATTTGTAAATAAACTGATTTAAAAATATATTCTTCAAATTCAGCTATAACTCATAGTAATTTATACAGGCATCACACAACAGTTTTATTTCAAGCAAAAAAACAAACTAAAAATCAACGGATACGGAAAATTACTTCCGTATCCGTTATCTATTTTAAAATTCAAAATGCTGAATGCAGAGTGCAGAATTATTATCCGAACTTCAATTTTGCATTCTGCATTCTTAATTCTGCATTATTTACAACTCCTAACTCCTCACTCCTAACTCCTAACTCCACTCTCCACTCTCCACTCTGTTTTAAAGGATAATGCAGATAAGTCCGTTGCAGCCGTCGTTGATGATACGCTCGATTGTTTCTTTGACTTTTTTGCGTGCATCAGCAGGCATACGGCACAGCTTGTTGTGCAGTCCCTCGTTGACAAGTTCGTGCAGTGATTTTCCGAAAAGATTTGACTCCCAGATTTTCGACGGGTCTTCCTCGAACTCTTTCAAAAGGTATGTCACAAGCTCCTCTGACTGCTGTTCCGAGCCAACGATTGGCGTAATCTCGGTTTTTATCGTGGTTTTCATCATATGGACAGACGGTGCATTTGCACGAAGTCTTATTCCGTAGCGACCACCCTGTTTTATGATTTCAGGTTCTTCAAGTGTGAGTTCCTCCATTGACGGCATAACAATTCCGTAGCCTGTTTCGTTGACATCGTTATAAGCCTGCTGTACCTTTTCAAATTTCTTTTTCATCTGAGAAAGTTCCAGCATTGTGTCAAGAAGTCCGCCCTCGTCATTTACTTCAAATCCTGTTTTCTCGCTGAGTACCTTGTAGAAAAGTGAATTGTCAAGCTCTACTTTTATTCTTGCACGACCTGTTCCGAGGTCAACAGCACTTGTTTCGGCAAGATTGACATATTCACAGGCATTAACGCTGTCGGCAATATCGCTGACTTCACGGATTTTTCCGGCTTTTGCGGCACTCTCCTGAATAACTGAAAAAATCGTGTTTCTCAGCCAGTGATTTTTTTCAAGTGACGAAACCCAGCGTGGCATATCAACCTTTATTTCCTTTACAGGAAATTCAAACAGCACACGGGCAAGAATACGCTTTATCTCGTTTTCGTCCATATCCATACAGCTTACGGGTTCAACAGGCACGCCGTATTTTTCAGCCATCTGATGTGCCAGTTCCATTGTTTGCTGAGTGTTCGGGTAAACGGTATTGAGAAGAACTATGAACGGCTTTTTAATCTCCTGCAATTCTTTTATTACCCGTTCCTCTGCCTCCTCATATTCACTGCGTTCAATGTCGCTTATTGAACCGTCTGTTGTAACGACAAGACCGATTGTCGAATGGTCGGTTATAACCTTTTTTGTACCCAATTCTGCCGCCATATTGAACGGAATTGCCTCATCAAACCAAGGAGTTTTTACCATTCTCGGCATTTCGTTCTCTATGTAGCCCAACGCACTCGGTACAATGTAGCCTACACAGTCAATCATACGAACACGAAAACTTGCGTTTCCGCCGATATTTACCTCGACAGCCTCCTCAGGAATGAATTTCGGCTCGGTTGTCATTATTGTACGCCCTGCCGACGACTGCGGAAGTTCATCATTTGCACGCTCACGCTGATTTTCGTTTTCGATATTCGGAATAACCAAGGTGTCCATAAAACGCTTGATAAATGTCGATTTGCCGGTTCTTACAGGGCCGACAATTCCAAGATATATATCACCGTTTGTTCTCTGCGATATATCCTTATAGATATTTCTTTCTTCCATACAGACCTGCTCTCCCCCCTGTATTACATCGGAATAAGTATCATTCCTCTTGCCTGAATAACATCATCGGTCAGTTCGTTTTCAAGCTTTATCGCCTCGACTGATGTACAGTAAAGCCGTGCTATACTCCACAGGTTTTCGCCCTCGTCGGCATAATACAGAGTGAGTGCCGCTGTTTTGTCCTTTTCACGCTTTCTCTCCTCGTTTCCCGAAACTGCCGTTATTGCCTTGCAAACCCTTGTTTCAAAGATTGTCGCTTTAAGCCGTATGTCAGCCTTTATTTCAACTGAGTTGTCGCCGGTTATTCTGAAATTCAGCATTATCAGGGAAATATTTGTGTGTGCATTAACGCTTTCAAGTCCCTGCGGAATTTCAGGCGTTATAACGAAATCCAACGCACGCTCAACATAAAACGGAATATTGTCGCTGTCCAGTGCAAAAATACAGCAGTTGATTTTTCCCTTTACGGTAAGAGTGCCGTTTTCGTAGGCAGTAATGGAGTTTATGCCGTCACTCCACAAATCAATTATTTTCGTTATGCCGTTGTCGCCTGTTTTGACTTCATCTTTTACCGACTGCGACAACGCAATATCCGACGCAAGACGCACAAGCGGAGTCTGTTTGTATGACATATCAAGCTCATAGGCTGTTGAATATGCGTCGTCAATAAGCTCAATTTCCATTTCGTCATAGGCATAAACCGTTGCACAAAGTCGTGCGTCAAGAGTTACAAGTGTGCTGTTTTCATCATACTCGGATTTAAGTGCAACATCATAGCTAAGGACATCAACGCTGACTTCACTCTGAGAAGTTTCGCTTATACCCTGAACATCAACAACCTGACTTATCGGAATACTGAAAGTCATAGTATCTTGTGAACCTGTTTCAATATCCGTTATATAGAGTATGCTGAGGATAACCTCACCTTTAAGCATAAGCTTATCGGATATTGCCTTGCTGTCCTGTATATTTACGGTAAGTTCGGAACGAATTATTGTTTCGGGCGACTGTTTTCCCTGACCTATGTCAAGAACTTCACTGACGGAGAACTGTTGTTGTCCTATTCCCGAAAGTGTGCTGACGGTTTCGGAATGTTTTTTCTGCTGTATATCGTCGCCCTCAATATTGCGGCAATAATCCTGTTCGGATTTTGAACATACAGTTGCACAAACCGAAAACGCTCCGTGAATGTCAAGCCGTCTGGGGCTTAATGCACGACAGTTAAGATAATCCACCCTCAGCTTTACGACTGCCGTCATATCCTGAGAAGGATTTTTGATATTGAATGAACACGAAAACGGACTTGTATGCTCACAATATCTTATTGCCTGTTTTTTTGAGTCAAGATAATACAGCTTTATCACCGCCGTACCGTCAACATCAAGCCTGTCACCCGAAATATTTTTTGATGTGATTGACGGGCATATACGGCATTTGAGTATCCGCTCTATGTCGGGGCAATAATCGGGCAAGCTGAAATCCAAATCGACAGGCTGTTCCGCAACTCCGTCAAAAACAGTTTCACAGACACAGCACTTCTCCTTTTCAAGCACATATTCCATAGATATAAATCCTCTCCCATTATTTTATCTATGAATTTATATTCTTTACACCTTAATTATATGCACCGAATTCCTTATTCCTCACTCCTGACTAAAACCAGCTCTGCACTGCATAAAGATTGTTGCTATTTTTTACTAAAAACTCTTAACTAAAATGTTAATATTTGTAATTATATATAAAAAGTTGTTCAATATTTCGTCATAATTAGTCTTTAAAATATGTTAATAAAATGTTATCATATCAACAAAGGGAGATGAGTGTTATGAGTAAAAACAATATTCAAAGAATAATTGCCGTAATGTCTGCCTCTGCATTACTTATTGCAACAGGCTGCTCAGCAACTATGCAAAAAAACTCAAATAAAAATAATACAAATGATTTTGTGCTATCTCCCGTCACTCTGAAAACCGAAGAAAACAAAAGTACACTGACAGATAAAATTCCTGACGATATTTTTGACGACATAAAAACCGTTAAACCCACAAAAAATTCCGAAACAGTCAAAAATACCGATAACAACAACGAAACTTCTATAAGCAACAGCCGTGTTGATATTCCGGAGTTTGTTTCCTCACAACCCTCAGAAGATAAGGCTATATCAGACGATAATGACGATGAAGATAAAAACATATCCGAAAACGCAAAACCCGAAAATACAACCGCCAACACAACCCAAACACAAGAAACACCGTCTGCACAGCAGGAAACAACTCAAAAAACTACTGTACAGCAAAATAATACACCGACAACAGTAAAAGAAAGTACAACAACCGATACACAAAACAATACCACGAATAAAACTCAGACAACAACTCAGAATACAGTAAAACCTGTCACCACTACTACTCAGAATAACGAAATAACCTCAATCAGTCTTGACAAATCAAAGGTCACACTTGATATAGGCGAAACAGTAAAATTAAACCTCAGCATATATCCGTCAAATGTCGCACATAAGGCTTATACATATTCAACAAGCGATAACAGAGTTGCCGGAATAGATATAAACGGCGTTATCACGGCAAAAGCCGACGGAACTGCACAGATAACCGTAACAACCGATAACGGCAAGACTGCACAGTGTCAGGTTACAGTAAGAAAACCTGCTCCGACTGCTGTTTCAATCAATCCAACTGACCTCAAACTCAGTGTGAACGATGTCTATACTCTCTCGGCAAGCAACAATGTAAATTCAGACGATGTGAAATACACATGGTCAAGCAATAACACAGACTGCATTAAAATAATATCCTATAACAACAAAACAGTAGCCGTTAAGGCTGTCAGCTGCGGTACGGCAACCGTAACAGTAAAAACTCAGAATAATGTTACCGCCTCCTGCCGCATAACCGTATCAAAAACCGACGAAAATGTAAAGCAAATGGTAAACATTGTAAACGATGAGCGTGCCACTAACGGCGGTCACCGTGACCTTTCAAACCGCATTAACTTAAACGAACTGGCTGATATTCGTGCAAAAGAAATCGCACAAAAATTCAGCCACACAAGACCTGACGGTTCAAGCTGTTTCAGCATACTCGACGATATTCACTATATGTCAGCAGGTGAAAATATTGCCTATGGTCAGACAAGTCCCGCCGAAGTTATGAATTCCTGGATGAAATCCTCGGGACACAGAGCAAACATACTTTCCTCCGACTTTAACTGCATAGGTGTAGGACACTACAAATCAGACGGAATTGACTACTGGGTTCAGATATTCGTCGGCTACTGAAAAATTGATAATTGAAAATGGAAAATTGAAAATTATTTTTGTTTTCCCTTTAAAAAATTTTCTCCCCTGTTTTTCGGACAGGGGAGATTTTTTATCCTGTTAATTTTTCACGGAGTGCAAGAAGAATTTTTCTTTCACGGCGTGACACCTGCACCTGTGTCATTCCGAGTTTTTCGGCGGTCTGCGACTGAGTTTTATTCTTGAAAAACCTGAGTATAATTATATTTTTGTCACGCTCAGGAAGATTGTTTATTTCTGATTTAAGCGACAATAATTCCGTCAGGTGTTCGTCGGGAGCGTCAACCGGAATATCAGTCTGACTTTCGCCGTCATCATCACTGACAGTAAGCGACACGGGCATCTGTGACGCCGACAATGCCTGAGATACCTGTTCGGGTTCTGCGTCAAGCCGCTGTGCAAGTTCCGACACCGACGGTTCACGCCCGTTTTCCGCAACAAATTTTGCACTTTCCCTCACTGCTTTTAAAGACAGTTCTTTCAGACTTCTTGAAACTTTTACCGCACCGCCGTCACGAAAAAGTCTTTTCATTTCGCCTATAATAACCGGTACGGCATATGTCGAAAATTTAAATCCCCGTTCCTCGTCAAAATTATCTACCGCCTTTAAAAGTCCCAAACAGCCAGCCTGAAACAAATCGTCATATTCAATGCCTCTGCCCTTAAAGCGTTTTGCACAGGCGTGTACAAGTCCGAGATTTTGCTGTACGGTATTTTCACGCTCAGACATTCTGCACCCTACGGCTGAGTTTTTTTGTAAATGTAACGGTTGTGCCTTTTCCGACTGCTGACCTGACCTTTACATTATCCATAAAACTCTGCATTACCGCAAATCCAAGTCCGGCACGCTCGTCACTTTCCGATGTTGTGAACAGCGGCTCCATAGCCTTTTCGATATCCGGTATTCCACAGCCTGTGTCCCGTATTTTTATCGTGATTAAACCGCCGTCAAAAATCCTTGCGGTTATGTATATCTTGCCGATTGTGTCTTTGTAGGCGTGTACAACACAGTTTGTAACCGCTTCTGAAACAGCAGTTTTAATATCGCTTATTTCACTTATTGTAGGGTCAAGCTGAGTGATAAACGCCGCAACAGTCGCCCTTGCAAACGATTCGTTTGACGATTTACTCTCAAAGCAAAGATTCATTTCATTTTGTGGTTTCATTCTTTTCACCCCGTTTTTCAATTATGCCAAGTGAACCCAGTCCCGACAGATTCATAATTCTTTCAAGACTCTCGGGAACATTCACTGCACGAACCTTTCCGCCGTAAAGCAACATTATTCTGTATCTGCCCATAACAAGACCTATTCCCGAACTGTCCATAAATGTAACGCCGGAAAAATCCAGCCTTAAAACAGACGGTTTTTTTGTCTGAACAAGCGAGTCCGTTGCCTCACGGATTTCCCGTGCGGTATGGTGGTCTATTTCGCCGCTAAGATAAACCGTCACTTCATTGTCACGAACACTTATTCTCGGATACATACATAAAATCCTCTCCTTAAAGATTTCCGCCGGACACGCAAGTTTTTATATATTAAAATAATAATACATATGAGCCGTATTTTTTGCCGAAACAGGTACAATAATTTTTATAAAAAATTAAATCAAGCTAAATATGCAAAATGCATAGTTATCAGACAATATATTTATTTAAATTTAATATAAATAGTTACAATTTTTTTAAAACTATTGATTTTTGCAAATAAAAGTGCATAATATAAATCAGTAACCGAACTAAACAGGTTACTGATTTTCATGACAGCAAACTCTTGGCAGTAAACCTCCCAACATACGGGATAAGTTGAACCCAAGAGTTTTTATTTTAAACCAAAGGAAGTAAAAAAAATGATAAGGACAGCTATACTGATAGATGGTGCATTTTACTTAAAGCGTGCAGCATTTCTTTGGGGCAATAAAACTCCTGAGGACAGAGCTGACGAACTTATAGCATATTGCAAAAGACATTTACAATGTGCAAATAATAATACAGAATCAAAATATTTATACAGAATTTTTTATTATGACTGTCTTCCATCTGATAAAAAAGTGTACCATCCTTTGACACAAAAAACTGTTGATCTTAAAAAAACCGATTTATATACTTGGAGTAATAAATTTTTTGATGAATTAAAATCAAAAAGAAAAGTAGCTATACGAAAAGGTGAATTGCTCGACAGCAATATCGGTTATACACTAAAAAAGGATACCATTAAAAAACTATGCAACAAAAAAATAAGTATAGATGATTTAACAGAAGATGATTTTCATTTAGATATACAACAAAAAGGCGTTGATATGAAAATAGGCTTAGATATATAATCTCTTGCATATAAGAAGTTAGTAGATCAAATTATTTTAATTGCCGGTGATAGTGACTTCGTGCCGGCTGCAAAACATGCAAGGCGTGAAGGAATAGATTTTATATTAGACCCTATGTGGCATACAATTAAACCAAGTTTATATGAACATATTGACGGTTTACAAACAAAAGTAAGCAAGCCATCATCTGAATCTCTAAAAACAGACCCACTATACAAAAAATATCTACTGAATCAAATTAACAAATAACAAAATCCCGTTGTCAAAGCAAACTCTGACAACGGGATTTTTCAAATACTGTAAAATTATAATTCAGATACATTCATATCCGTTTAACTCATAAATCAAAACTGCGGACAAGAATTCACCGCTATCACAAACTCTGAACGCAAATTGCGTGCGGAGGCACTCCGCCAAAGCAAACTCTGACAACGGGATTTTTCAAATACTGTAAAAAATATAATTCAAATACATTCATATCCGTTTAACTCATAAATCAAAACTGCGGACAAGAATTCACCGCTATCACAAACTCTGAACGCAAATTGCGTGCGGATGCACTCCGCCAAAGCAAAAACTCTGACAACGATATAAAAATAAAAGAGAGCCGGACTCATCCGACTCTCTTAGGCATAGTCCGCAGACATCCGCCGCAATTCTATATTATATTATACACAAATGTATGCAAAAATGCAAGTGTTTATACAAAATTTCGTAGAAGTAATAATTTTTCTCTCGTGTTTGAACCGACAATTTTGAAATACATATTTATAGGTATAAGTTTTTTTAATTTTTCGCAAGCCGTTTCAAACTGATTTATAAATAATAATATGTCGGTTTTATTAGATTTTAGAAGTTTCATAATGAATACAATAAGTATAATATAATCAACTATTGTATTAAAATCAATATTTTTTATATGTGTTTCAGCTGTTATATATGATGCAATTCGTTTATCTATACTACCTGACTTGAATCTTGTATCAAAAACAGTATTATTATGTGCAACTGCATTTCGTAAATCCTTTAATGCATATACTATCTTTTCAATCATTCTGCCATCAGAATCAAAACTGGATTTTACGCCTACAACTTTTGATACATCTTTCCGCACTGAAAGGTTTAAACAAGATACAAAGTTTCCAAATTCACCCAAACTGAGCAACTCAAATATTGCCCAAATGGGAACAGGACAATCTTTATCATAATAATGACTTATAATGTTGTTATGACCATAATCTCTCGAAATAACACTATAAATTTTATTTCTCAAATTCATACGCTTTATTATAGATTTTTTATAATCTCCGCTTTTAAGGGTATAAGATTTATAATCATTTAATAACTGTGAATAAATATCGGCAAAGCGTTCGCTTTTTGCTTTATCAAGAATTGATTCAAGCACATAATTTTTTAATGTCGTTTCAATAAACATTATTTGAGGATACAATATTGATTTTATATCCATATCAAAATCATATACGGCTTGTAACTCGTTAAAATCCGTATATGTAAGTTTGTTGCTTGGCAAATTATAATACCTATATCCCTTATATCCATGATAATATCCCATATATCTAAGTTTTTGCTTTTGTGTGCTACCACTTATTTGAATATTTTTAACATCACGCATATAAACCATAAGAGAATTTATACTTTTAGGTTTCATATTTTCACCACCTTTCAACAATATCTTACCATATTGTTATTAAAAAAACAATAGCAATCCCGTTGTCAAAGCAAACTCTGACAACGGGATTTTTCAAATACTGTAAAATTATAATTCAGATACATTCATATCTGTTTAACTCATAAATCAAAACTGCGGACAAGAATTCACCGCTACCATAAACTTTGAACGCAAATTGCGTGCGGAGGCACTCCGCTATTATTCTTTGTCGAAATACGAAACAAACCATACCTTTGGTGCAGTAAAGGTTTTTCCGTTGAGATATTCAAGTATGCCACCGTCAGTGGTGAATTTAAAGGTCAGCTTGTGAGAATAAAGTGCCTGCCATTTGTAACCCATACGGCGATTTATTTCGTTTTTGCCGTATTTTCCGTCACCAAGCAAAGGGTGTCCGATTGAGGCAAAGTGAGCCCTTATCTGATGCGTTCTGCCGGTAAGCAAGTCAACTTCAACAAGGCTGAAACCGTTTTTTTCGGCAAGAACACGGTATTTTGTCTTTATTGTCTTGCTGTTTTTCGTGGGATTTTTCAGCACATATACACGGTTCTGTTTTTCGTTTTTTTCAAGATAATCCGAAAGAGTTGCGGATTTTTTCTCGAAAATTCCTACTGCAATACAAAGATACAGTTTTTCAAGTTCTCTGTCTTTCAGCTTTTGATTGAGGATACGGAGTGACTCGGCGTTTTTGGCAGCGATTACAATTCCTCCGGTATTTCTGTCAATACGGTTGACGAGTGCAGGTGCAAAGGAATTTTCTTTTTTCGGGTCATACTCCTTTTTGTCATAAAGATAATGCTGAACTCGTGCAATAAGTGAATCAAAATGATAATTTTCATCGGGATGAACGATAAGACCCGGCTTTTTGTTGAGGAGCATAATATTTTTGTCCTCGTATATTATGTCGAGTTTTGCCGGTGCTTTAAGAAAATCGTATTCATCGGGAACAGGCTCAAAAAACTCGTCCTTGATATACAGCGTAAGAATATCTCCCTCTTGAAGTCTGGAAGAAATCTCACAGCGTTTGCCGTTCAGCTTGATATATTTTGTGCGAATGTATTTGTACATAAGCGACTGCGGCATATTTTTGAATTTCTTTGTAAGGAATTTATCCAGACGCTGACCGCTGTCGTTTGAAGTAATTTCTATTGTTCTCATAAATTTTAAATGACACTGAAAGCCACTTTATTCAGGTTGTGGAAAAATGCCTTATCCTATAATAAATTTAGGTTAACAAAGGAGCCTATCTCCTGAAAATATCCGTAAATTACAAATTATTTCCATACTTTGTAGTCGGACTTATCGTGCTTTTTGACATCATAAAGCATTGTGTCGGCGTGTTTGAGTGCAATATTCATATTTTCCTGATTATAGACAGGCATAGACGCAATACCGATAGAACACGAAACCCTGTTTTTAGGAGGAATTTCAGGTTTTTGACGAATTTTCTTTTCGATTACATCAATGAACCAGTTGTTCTGTTCAATGCCGTAATAAACAGCGGTTGCGGTTTCAACGCCTGTGTCAATATCATATCCCGGAAGCACAATGACAAATTCATCTCCGCCGTAGCGTGCGATATAACCCTTTTCTCCGACAACTTTTTCAAAAAGCCGTGAGAATGCAATAAGGATTGCGTCGCCGACATCGTGACCGAAAGTATCGTTACAGAATTTAAAATTGTCAAGGTCGATATAAAGAACCGTTGCACATATATTATCCGCTTTTCTGCTTTCAACGAGTTTGGTGTAGTCGTCAATTTTCTTTGTAAAGCCCTGTCTGTTGAGAAGTCCTGTAAGCAGGTCGGTAACGGCTCTGTGACGAAGTTTCTGGTTCATTTTGTCGATTTCGTCACGGGCTTTCAGACGATAGAGAGTATCGTTCATCTGACGAAGTGCAAACTTGAAAATCGTAAGGTCATTACGGTCAAGGAAAATTATATTTCCTGACATATTTCTGTGAAGTTCAATTTCCGCTATCATAAAGGCGGAAAGTTCTTCACCCGATGTAAGCGGAACGCAGGCAACAGAAACAATGTTATTTATTCCAAAGCTTGATGTAATCGGAGTGTATTCATAGAATTCCCTGTCAAAGCGTGACGCAACAAATTCTTTTCTGTGT
>JBJFIB010000166.1:0-1691 GCA_051894195.1 Acutalibacteraceae bacterium | reverse complement strand
CGTACTTGTGTGCCATGTGCGTGAACCATTCATCCGTCACCTTGCCGGTTGCGTTCTCCTCGTATAGATTTTCATAGAGGGAAACAACCGTCTGTTGACGGGCGATTGACTTTTGCAGCTCACCCTCAAGAAACCTCTTTTCGTCGTATAAATCCTTGTTGGTTTTCTTCTCAAGGATTTCGGCAAACATATCTTCTTCCTTTTTGAGAAGCGAAGCCATTTTCTTGAGTTCAAACAGCACAATCTGTTCAAGAGCGTCTGCACGGATATAGTGCCGTGTCGGACAAGTGCCTTGAGTATCTTTTACATAACCCAAAATCTCAAAAAATCTGAAAATAATGAAAGTTTGTGAAAATCGACCAAAAGATTTTCGGTATAGTACAACATTGTTTTTTACAGCTTTTCGGGTTGATTTTTAACGAATTTTTCCTCTGTAATGGATTTAAAATCAGAAGTAGAGTAACTTCATTGATTTCAGTTTTAAGTCCTTATTTGCCTTTAAACTGAAAATTTAAGCAAAACAAAGAAGCCGTTACACAGGACAGCACAACACGGAGAGAGTGTTCATCTCTCGCGGTTTGTACTGAAACTATGTAACGGCTTAAAAAATAAACCAAGGTTGTCCGTATGTTCCCGACCAGTATCCGAACTGATACTGTTTCGGTCGGAGCAGTGATAATGCTTACTGCCGGCTAAGGATAAATATGTGTTTTAGGTTTATTCAGTTTTAGGGCAGAGTTAAATTCTACCAATTTATATATAGCATTTGCTTGCTTATCAAGGCTTTTTTTGAATTTTTATAAAAATTCTGGCATTTGCTTATAAGTTTTCTATTTCATTTTTCGTTTCTGAAAGCCTTTTAGTGCAAGTGATGAGGAATGACCGATAAAAACAAATAATCCCATAATCGCTGTGTAATCCAGCAGGAACAGAATAAGAGGCTCCTCAAAATCAAAGAACACAAATTGATTTTTTAGCAACATATAACTGCCCATGTCACGCTTTATAAAAGCGTACACACCGTATCCCGCAATCAGCAAAGCTGTGCCTCGCAAAATCCATTTTCGCGTTTCAGACGGAGTTTTCATAAGCTTTCCGGCAAGCCCCATCATCGTACTCCAGTGAAAGCCAAGATAAAGTCCCATAAAGGCAAAGCCCCAATATGCCGACAGCATATACAGACTTCTTGCAAATGAACGCCCTGTGCTGATAGAGAGAAAAGACAGGGCGTGCCGGGACAGAATAACGCCGCTGACCATAGAGCCGAGCATGGATAACAGAACTTCCGCAACGAGAACAGTCTGCATGATTCGCGGCGCCGTATATCTGCCTTTAAACAGGCTTGGGCTCCATTTACCGTTCAGGACATGGTGCAGGATAAACAGCACAAATATTCCGATGCCAACCCATTCGTGTGTCGCCTGACCGATCAACTCATAAGTCATCAGTAACAGCAAAGCAATTGTCATAACAAAATCTACCGCTGTTTTGAGTATTATTTTCGATTTCATACAGACTTTCCTCCTTTCGGCTTTATCGGATAAGGTTCATCGGCATAAACGGCTCTTTTATCGGGATTCCATGCTTTTCCTTTCATAATCTAAATCTTTTAACCACGTGGCAACATCACCGGCGTCGTCGGCTACATTGTGCTCGCTGACCGTAAAACCGTCCCTGATTACGGTTGCATT
>JBJFIB010000165.1:0-7842 GCA_051894195.1 Acutalibacteraceae bacterium | reverse complement strand
CCTCCGATATTCCATGATTTATGAAATGGTCGTACAGCTTGTCTGCATCATATCCATATGCATTTCTCAAATCATCATATCGGTCTGCGTAATAGCCTGCGTCAAAGATGAATTTCTTGACTTCATTTGCTGTTGAGTTTGAAGCCGCAAGCGGAAGATATTTTTTCAGTGATTCATAAACCATTTTTTGTCTTGATTTATAAGCACCAACCTGATTGCCTGTATCTGTCTGGCATGATGCATAAAGTTTATCAAGTGTGTAAGGCTGTGATGTTTTACCGAGAATACGCTTAACGGCACCCAGTCCGCCCTGATGTCTGAAATTTGCACACATCATCTGTGCATCAAGGTCAACAACACCAAGTGATCTCGCCTCAGCCATATAAGCTGACATCTGATCATCAATCAGCTTATCCTGACATCTTATTCCGACATCTGAACTGATTATTCTCTGAATACACAATGCTTTTGCAGAGGTTTTTGAAAGACAATATGTACTCCAATCCCTTGTATCAAGGTCTGTTGCGATACCGGCAGTATCCAGTCTGCTGAATGTGCCGGGGTCTGTTGAGCGGATAAGGTTAAGCAGTGTTTTCGCCTCATTTGCATACCACTGACCACCGCCGATTGTAATGGCATATTCAGTTGATGAATTTGTATATGCCTCAGTAAAGTCATCATATCTGACATTACCATAAACCTGTCCACCCGTTTCAACGGCATATATTATCTTCCTGATTACTGCCATTTGTTCTGTGCTTGCCACGGTGTCTGCCGAAACTGCGACAGAAAAGCCCGTGAATAATCCCACTACCATCATAAGAGATAACAACATTGAAACCGAACTTTTGAGTATCTTTTTCATATTCCGCCACTCCTTTACTTTTATTTACCGTACAGAATAAAACATTAAGATAAAATAATATTATAAATATAAAATATTATATCTGAGTATATTGTATCATTTTCCGATAAACAGTTCAATATTTTTTAACAAACTTTTTACAAAACGGCAACATCAACAACACATACTCTATAAATCTGTAACATAATACCAGTTGTATGGTATATTCTGTATAAAAAAAGCAAGCCGCCATTATTCATAAATGACAACTTGCTCTTATTTTAAATATTCATTTATTGTGTCTTTTCAAAACACGGATTACTGATGTAAAAATCAGCGTTTCCGGCTTGGTCTTATTCTGAAAACAATCAGCAGCAGAGAACACATAAGGATAATTCCACCGCCAATGACGAAAAACATCGACAGACCCGTTGAACCCGATTCAGGCAGTTTAGCACCCGCACGGTTTTCAATGGATTTTGTAACCGTAAGATTTTCCACAACAGGATTCTCTCCGCCACCGTTTATGGTAACTTCTACATCTTCTGCCAACCTGTTATATCCGTCAGGAGCTTTTACTTCCTCTAAGTAATATGTTCCGTCGGCAATACCGTCAAAGCTTGTAGCACCGTTTGCGTCAGTTGTCTTTTTGGTTGCGGTGTTTTGGGTATCTACCCACGAAACTACTCCGTTTGTGTCTGACTTATAATATTGCTTACTGCCGTTTACATTCTTATACAGATAAAATTCTGCTCCGCTGAGTTTTGTTGAGGTTTCACCGGCTTTGTATTTATCTACAACAATCTTTGAGCTGTAAACCTGCTCTTTGAACTCTGCCGTTTTAGTGGTAGATGATGTATCCTTACTGTATTCAAGCTGTGCCGTGTTGTTTTCGATTTTTGCAACGGCATTTTTATTAACAGTGGCACTGTAAGTTATAACCATATCCTCTTTTACATGCTCTTGCAGGTTAGTATTCTTAACATAGATGTTAAGTTCAAAACCGCTGTTATTTGGCGAATACGAATAGTCAGTATTTCGGGTAAGGGTTATGTCTGTTCCTTTGATTTTTACATTTAAACTATCAGCATTAAAGGTCAGACCGCTTGACATTGTGTCGGTTATTTTGTATGTATAACTTGTATAGCCATTGGTGTTAGGGATTTCACCTGTGATTGTGTAATTTACCGTTTCGCCTACATTGACAGACTGCTTGTCATCGGTTTTATAAAACTTAACCGTCTGATCCACATCATACATATTTGTTACGGTAACTTTGTTATTGTCGTCTTTAATTTCACCCTTTATTCCGTCATTTTCGCCGATTGTTCCGTCTGCAAAATTCTTCTTTACAGCTGTTGACTGAGCATCGTCCTTAAAGCTCGGAGTAATATAACGGTGTGCATCATCATTCGGGTAATATTCCCACAGCTGATATGAAACTCCGACAGGTAAGTTATCAACTATATATCCGTCAGCATCACTTATTTCTTCGCCTCTGATTGAAAGAATCTTTTCATCGAACTGATGGAGTGTACCGTCACTGTCCATTCTGAAAAGCCGCAGACCGAATTTATACACAGCATCAATGACACTAGTTTGCTGTGTGGTGACAGTATTATTATCTGCGTCCTTGCTGAGAGCAAAAACTTCTTTTTTGATTATAAGTTTTGTCGTTTTGATAGTGTTGGTTGCGGTAACTTTGTTATTACCGCCTTTAATTTCACCTGTTATTTTATTTTCGCCGACTGTGTTTACCACAAAACCGCTCTTGACGCTGTCTGTCTGAGCGTCGTCCTTAAAGGTCAAATCAAGATAATTGTGTCCTTCATCGTCAGGATAATATTCCCACAACTCATACGAAATGCCAACAGGTGGTAAATCCTTAATTATTATATATTCCTTATCTGCTTCATTTATTTCCTGACCTTTAATCGTAAATTCCCTTACTTCGCCGTACTTTTCGATTATACCGTCACTTTTCTCCTGGTAAAGTTGCACACCGAATTTATACACTGCACCGGGAACACTTTCGAGCGTTGTATTATTTGTGATGTCAAAAACTGCCTTTTTGATTTTAAGGCTTGTCGTTTCAATGGTGTTGGTTACGGTAACTTCTTCTGTATCTTCGTCATCTCCAATTTCACCCTTTATTCCGTCACTTTCCGAGGCTGTTTTTACCACAAAAGTTTTACTAACGGGAGTTGGATTCTCATTGTTCTTAAAGGTAGGAGCAAGATAAGTGTCTGCGTCGTCGGTCGGTTCATATTCCCACAACTGATATGAAACACCAACAGGCACTTCAACCTCATAACCGTTGGCTATTTCTTCACCCTTAATCGAAAATTTCTTCGTTCCCAATTCAATGGTTTCGTCACCGTTTTGTTTGAAAAGCCGCAGACCAAAGTTATACACTGCACCGGGGACACTGTTTAATGGTTCGGTTTTTCCGTTGGCAAAAACATCTTTTTTGATTGTAAGGATTTTTGTTTTGAGCTTGTTGGTAAATGCTATGCTCTGTTCGACATTCGTTTCGAGTTCATAAGGTCCGACAACTCGGTCGTTCTTATCGTTAAAGGTCATCTCATCAACCTGCACCACTGTGCTGTCGTCATTATTAAATTTAGTGTATTTAGCTGTTGTACTTTCTACTCCCGAATCAGCCTCATAAATTTCAGTAACTCTGAACTTTGTGCCGTCGTTAATATCATGGAAATGTGCGGTTTGTCCCGGTTTAAGCGTAAATATGCCGTTAGACGAAAGAGGAATTTTGTCCTGACTTGTTCCGTCTGAACCTTCGAGAAGGTAGGTTATACCGCTGCCAAGACTTGTATATTCGCCCGGTTTATTCAGGACTTCCTGATCTATTTTGAATGTATAATCCCTTTTATCAGTGAAGTCAGGGTCGGAATAATCAACTTCTTTTGTAACGCTCGGAGAACCTTTCGACAGGTTGAAGTTAATCTTACAAGATGATACAACACCGCCTCGCTCCATATAGAAGAATTTCATCGTATGATTTGTATTTGCTTTGAATGTATCACCGGTAAAATTATCTGCTATCATTGTGTTTATTTCAGCGGTTGATTTTCCCAGTTCAGTCATAGCCGTTGTATATAATGCTTTGAGAGTAGTGCCGCCGGGATAAACCGGGTCTGTAACTCTGCCAGTGCTGAAATCAATCGTTCCCTCAGTCGCACCGTGTGTGCCGCCGATATCAAGCACAAGAACATCATCAATGTACAGCCATACATCATCGTCACCCTTAAAGTTGAACTGCATAGGACTACCGTTATATGTACCGTCTTTCGTCATCTGAAAGTCACATTCAAGTGTCATACCGAACCAGCAGTCAACCGGATTACTGCTGTCGATTGTATAGTTTACAGGTACATAATCTGTTGAATTCGGGATTGTCAGACGACTGTTGCCGGTTTGGGTGCCGTAATCAACAACACCCTCTTCGTGTGCAAGGTTGAACGGGTAGAAGTTGCCGTTGTATTCGGATATACCGGTTACGGTAGAGTAGCGGTTGCCATTATTATCGTATGCTTTATATTCAAAGCCTTCACCTGCGTGTACAGTCATTGTATAGTCAAACAGCTTAAAGTTACCTGTTATGGCTGTATCGCTGTCACGCTGAAAATATGCGGCATTAAGCAACGAGTCGTAACCATAAAGTCCTGTTGTTTCGTCCTTTTTGAAAAGTGACGACGGATTGTTTATATCAAAGCGTTGGCTCTGATAATTTGAATTAGTTTTATAGTCGCTGCTGGGCAGATTGTATGAACTTACTGTATTACCATTAGAATTATTATTTCCCTGAACAAAGCCGGTAGCACCACCCATATTTTCATCAAACAGATATTTCAGGCTGCCTTCTCTTATACCGCCAAATATGCTTACTACATTGGAATTATTACTTGAACTGTTATAGGTGTTTGTAATATACGGATAACCATTAACAAGAGTTTTTTTCATTGCGGGCTTAATGTCCTTCATTTCATATTCATGTGCATTACCGTCGGTGTCAACATATTTTGTTTCATTTCTTGAACCGTTAAAGAACGGCAAAACCTTGTCAGTAGCTGAGTTTATTGCACGACCGTAGTTGAACAAATGCATTTTTACATTCGGCATATCAGAGTCGGCAACCATATCCGTTTTAACAATATTGAAAAGCTGATTTGTATGGTCGCTGACCGGGTGTGTTACAAGAATCGAATTATCACTCTGCAAGGTCAGCACTCTGCCGTCAAGCTTTGACTCAATCCGGTAACCGTCAGAATATTTGCGGATAAACCACCTCTGACCGTAACCGGTATTACTCTCCCATACAGAAACATCTTGATCTGTATTAAATCCGGGGTTACCGTTTCTTTTGTCGAGAACATTATTAACAACATTACAGGAGCTTATCTTGTAAGAACCGTCATTTTGTCTTTCAAATTTCCAGTAATTTTCCTGCTTTTTTTCATTCTCAGCAGTATCATAAACATACATTTTGTCGTCGTTTGTGTTAACCGGATTATAGGTATTGCCGCAAGTCAGAATCTTATCGGGATTATCATTAAGCGTAATGTATGCCCAGAATTTATCGCCCAGATTTTCACCGTAGGCGGGTGCTGTTTTTGATGTAACACTGAGTTTATATCTCTGTGCAACAGTGCCGTTAGCCTTATTTTGTAAATTCAGTCCCTTCTCATCTTCGACCGTAGCATACAAAATATCAATCGGGTATGAATAATTGGTTGACGGACTCAGGCTGTAACCGCCGTTAGGCTCTTTGACAACATACCATTTTTCATCATCAATATCTTTAAAGATCTCATGTGCACGAACAGTTGTTCCGCCCTCTCTATAAAGATAATATCCGTTAGCCAGGTTCTGTATGGAATACAGACCGTCACCCAGATACTTGAAATACCACTGCTGATCGACAGCACTGTCGTCTGCAATTTTCCTCAGCTTTACACCTGCAACAGTACCGGCATCGCCCAGTGTATATGGGTTATCGTTGCTGTCATTTCCGTTTCTTGAAAGGGAAATCGCATACGAATTGCCTGATGAATCCTGTGCATAAGATGTTATTGATGTGTAAAAATCGCCGAGATTGTCAGCATAATCACGCACATATGCAATTTTGAATTTCATCGCATCAGTGAAGTCGTCCGCATAGACTTTTATAGAGTATGATCCGTCCTGAGTATAGCCGTTAGTTGCGTTCAATCCCTGAACGGTGTTAGTATTTGACCACGAGCTGCCATTTACATAATATGCATAATCCCGTGTTGTAAAGCTTAACGGAACAAGTCGTGTATTGTTTAAGCTGTCGCCGATAAGAATCCACTTCTGACTATCGGAAGTTTCATCTTTTTCTGCAATAGATACTTCATTTGCGTCCTTATCCGAAGTGTCAGCTTGCAGATATTTCCCGAACTGTACATTTTTTATACGATATATATAAGGCTTTGACTCACCGCTTGACACCTGTTCAAACTGCCACAGCTGATGCCTCAGTTTCAGCGTCACAGGATCGCTGATGGCGTCATTTCGGAACTGAACATCAGTACCATTGTCATCGGCAGCAACTCTTGTGTTATGATGTGTAGTGTTTATGTCATAAAGGGTTTGAAGTGTTGTCAGCTGCTTTGTATCAACCTTGTTAATTTTCATGATATAAAAGCGTTCGTTTTTATCCTCATTCTGAGTATTTAAATTCGTCTGACCGCTTTGATCACCCGAAATATTTAAAACCGTGTCAGCATTAGCTTTCACAACGGTTTTCGGCTTTAAATAATAACAGGTAACGCCTTTGATGGAATTAGTAGTATTCACCTGCAATCCCCATCTGAAATTATCGGTCATGTTATCAGAACCCGGGTCATGTGCACATACTGGTGTTCCTGCTCCTGTATTGTTACCATCAGAGTTAAGATAACGACCGTCTGATATATTTTGTATAAAATAATAATTGTCCGTTCGCCTTATAAAGTGCCAGATTTGCTTCATATCGTTGTATTTCGGCGTATGAGCCTTTACATTTTGAAGTACAGGCTGTACAAAAGGACTATCACCGTTAACAGCCAGCGTTTTTCCGGCGGCATCTACTGTATAAGGACCGTTAATTTCATTACCTATAACATTTATATAAGCGTAAAAATCGTCGCCGAGATCGACAGGCGGAACGAATATATCATTCTTCTCACCTTTACATACTACTCCACCACTACTGTTATACGCATAAACATGTGTATTATACTTACCAAATTCATAGTTATGGTCGCTTACTTTGACATCGTAATAAGCCGAGTCGCCGCTTATTTCACCTATATGCCATTTTATGTCGCCAGCGTCCTGACCGTTCATCTGTGTCCATGTCGGGAATTTAACCGTTGTAATACCGTCCATACTTGAAAAATAACATGTTACTCTGTAACCATTCTCAGTAATATTTGAAACTTCTATTTTTGTGATTATGGCGTCAGCTACTTCTTCGGTACATTTGTAGCCAACAGTAAAGGTACGATCAGTTCCGCTAACACTACAATCATAACAACCACCATTGCTTTGACTGTTATAACGAAGCCTACCATTATATAAAAATCCAATGAAACTGTAGTTGACTTCATCTATAACTATATAACATATATTGTCATTTGTCGGATAACTACTTCTATTCATAGTCACAGACTTTGCACCTGAGATATTTTTTACCTGATTTGCTAAGTCTTTTGTACTGGAAGTGTTCATACCACTGAAATATGATGTACTGTTCAACGCTGTACCAACAAGATATGCATGAATATAGTTGCCGTTTACATTAAAAGTCGCATTATCATACGCAGCTTTAAATTTATCAACAATTTTTGCCTCAGCCGGCTGAAATGAAAAAATCGGCATCATTGTAAGGAGAATTGCAAAAGCAAGCAAAAAAGGTACTATACGGTTTTTTATTTTTTTCAATGTTATCACCTTTCCCTGAACATTTTGTACAA
>JBJFIB010000164.1:0-7843 GCA_051894195.1 Acutalibacteraceae bacterium | reverse complement strand
TGTGCAAGACCGTTGCTGTCAACTATGTACTTTGTTAAAGTGCCATTCGTGGTCTTGGTCAGACGGTTTCCTTCAACATCATATGTATATACATCTGTGTTGGTCGTGCCGCTTGTCGTTACCTTTGCAGTAATAAGACGGTTATAAACATCATAGATGTACTCACTGCTGTCTGTGCCGTTTGTCTGCTTTAACAGATTGCCGTTGCTGTCGTAAGTATAGGCTGTTGTTATACCGTCTGTTTTTTCGGTTAAAAGCTGATTATAACTGTTATAAGTATATTCTGTTTTTGTACCGTCAACAGTCTTTGTAAGACGGTTGCCTACCTTGTCATATGTATAAGAAGTTGTAGAAGTTTCACCGTCTGCTGTTACGGTTTCTTTTGTAAGCTTGTTAAGACTGTCTATTATTACTATAACAGAAATTTGTACATATTTCAATTATTTTTACAAACAATAGAACATTTAGCCTTAAAGCCAGATAACCTTTCAAATACATTATAATTAATGAAAGAAATCAACCGGTGTAGCAATAGATAAAATATGCTATGCCCCTATCTTTTACACGAATACCCATCTTTCACACGAATACACCTATCTTTCACACGAATACTCATCTTTCACACGATTACTTTTAGAGATTTATCCGCAAAAATTCATCAAACGAAAAAACAAGGTGAAAAATTATTATTTTCTTAAAGTAATGATTTTTGTATTCGTGTGAAAGTAGTCGAAAAAGCCTTGAAATTCAGAGATTTTTTATTGTCTGGGTGCAAACAGAAAAGAACCGTAATCCCGATAGATTGTATCAGAATTACGGTTCTTATTTGGTGGAGGCGACGAGAGTCGAACTCGTGTCCAAAAGGTGCTTACAGCGGTTTTCTACGAGCGTAGTTGATGATTTAAGATTCCCCACACGCACCGCCCAACAACAGGCTTTACGCTTCGGTAGCTTTTAGTTCATGACAAAGGTAAAAGCATCCCTCTGTTCACGTTCACCACTAATCAACGCCCTTAACAAACCGTGGTACTTTCGTTAAAGACGGTCGCGCTAATTAAGCAGCGACAGCAACAGTTTTATTGTTGTCGTTTAATTTTAAAAGTTTACGGATTTTATAGTGGTTCCATAATGCCACTGCTCGCTTGCCGGGGCTTACACCCCCTGTCGAAACCTTTACGCCCCCATATAATAATTATCGGTTACGCATTTTGACGGCACGCTCAATATCACGCTTTGCCGCTTTTGCAGCCATATCTTCACGCTTATCATAGAGTTTTTTACCCTTACAAAGTCCAAGCTGCAATTTTACTCTTGAACCCTTAAAATAAAGAGAGATAGGAATAAGTGAATATCCCTCCTGTTTGACAGTTCCATAAAGACGCATAATCTCACGCTTATGCATTAAAAGACGGCGAACACGAAGTGGTTCTTTATTAAATATATTGCCCTGTTCGTATGGACTTATATGCATACCTTTAACCCATATTTCTCCGTCTTCAATAGTACACCATGCATCTTTAAGGTTTACTCTGCCCTGACGAACGGATTTAACCTCAGTTCCGCAAAGTTCAATACCGGTTTCAAAGCTTTCAATGACAAAATAATCATGAAATGCTTTTTTATTTTGTGCTATTGTTTTCAATGATTCTTTTGCCATAAAAGCTCCTCCTCCGATAATAATTTAAATCTCACATCTTCCCTGAATTGCACGAGAAAGAGTAACTTCATCGGCGTATTCAAGGTCACCGCCGACAGGAATACCATAAGCAAGGCGTGTCACCTTTATTCCAAGCGGTTTTATAAGTTTTGAGATGTACATAGCAGTAGCTTCACCCTCAACGGTAGCATTAGTTGCCATAATCACTTCTTTGACAACTTCATTGTTAAGTCTTGCAAGAAGTTCTTTTATTTTTATCATATCGGGTGTAATTCCGTTAAGCGGTGAAATGACACCGTGAAGTACATGATATGTTGCGTTGAATTCCCGTGTTTTTTCGAGTGCCATAACATCACGGGGATCTTCCACAACACAAATAATCGACTTGTCACGCCTGTCATCATTGCATATGGAACATATTTCCGAATCGGTCAGATTACAGCAAACCTTACAATAGTGTATTTTTTTATGTGCATCAAGTACAGCGTCAGCAAATTTCTGAGCTTCACTCTGCGGCATTGACAAAACATAATATGCAAGTCTTGTTGCTGATTTATGACCTATTCCGGGAAGTCTTTCAAACTGTTCTATAAGTCTTGACAACGGGACAACATTGTATTCAGCCATAATCAGAATAATCCAGGAACATTAAGTCCGCCGGAAATCTTGTCCATTGTTTCGGACTTTTCGTCCTGTGCCTTGCGGATAGCCTCATTTACTGATGCAATTATAAGGTCAGAAAGCATATCTATATCTTCCGGATCAACAACATCCTTTTGAATATCGAGTGATTTCACTTCAAGTTTACCTGTAACTGTGGCTGTAACTGCTCCACCGCCGGCTGTTGCTGAATATTCCTTTACTTCAAGTTCCTTGCTGGCTGCATCCATTTCTTCCTGCATTTTCTGAGCCTGTCGTGCAAGCTGCTGAATATTTGCAGCACCTGAGTTACTGTATCCCTTTGGTAATCTTGCTTTCATTTTATTTTCCTCCAAATGTTTGATTATTTATTATTTTTATCTTCAACAGGAATTCCTGCCGATTTAAAATCAGACACAAGCTGTGAGAGCGGGTCATCTGTCTTGGTTTCATCAGGATAAGAATAGCGTCCCAATTTATATTCCTTACCGGTAATACGCTTGATTGAATCTCTCATCTTATCACGCTGTGCCGGCTTGCGTAGCAGTTCAAAGCATATATCATTAGGCGAGTCAACAAGAACATATTTTCCGCTGATATAAGCTGTACTGCCCTCGAAACCTGCTCCGACTGTACGGGAATATTTCTTTATATCCTCGATAACATCCGCCCATTGTGTCATTGGAACAGCGTCTTTTCTGAGCTGCTCCATTTCTTCGGCTGACGGACGCTTTATCGGTGCTGATGTACGGTTAGTGGTTTCTGGCTTTGCTGATGGTTGAGAAAACATTAACGGCTGTGTCTTAATTGCATTAAGCGTATTTTCAAGAACAGCAATTCGTTTTTCAAGACTTTGTGTATCGCTCTGAATGGCAGGTGTACAAAGTTTTACGACTGTCATTTCCATTTCAATACGGCGGTTTGCACCTTTAAGCATTTTTTCAAGTGAATCCTGAAGAATATCTATCGCAGAAACTGCATCTGATAATGTAATGGATTTTGCCTGTTCTGATATTTTTGCAAACTCACTTTCTGACATAACAAGAATATCTGCCGGTTTTTTCATTGTTTTTATCAGCATAATCTCACGAAAATGTTCCGTTAGTTCTTCACATAATCTTGCCATATCCTTTGAACTTTTGTGAAGTTCATCAATAATTTCTATCGCCTTTGATGAGTCGTGAGAAATTACGGCATCAGTAATGGAGATGAGATGACTTTTGTCGGCAAGACCGGCGGTTTTTCTTACTATATCTTCGGTAATGTGAGCGGACTGTCCCATACATTGATCAAGCAATGACAATGCATCACGCAAAGCTCCGTCAGCAATTCCTGCAATCAGAAGTGCAGCCTGAGATTCAATCTCAACTCCCTCATTTTTGCATACATAATCAAGTCTTGATGCTATATCCTGTGGTGAAATTCTATGAAAATCAAAACGCTGACACCTTGACATAATTGTAGCCGGAAGTTTATGAACTTCGGTTGTTGCGAGAATGAACACAACATGCGGCGGCGGTTCTTCAAGAGTTTTAAGCAGGGCATTGAATGCACCCATTGACAACATATGAACCTCGTCGATGATATAGACTCTGTATTTTGTGTTTGCAGGCGTAAAATTAGCCTCCTCACGCAAAAGTCTTATATCATCAACACCGTTGTTACTTGCGGCATCAATCTCAACAACATCCATTATACTTCCGTCGTCAATCCCACGGCATATCTCACACTCGCCGCACGGATCGCCGTCGTGCGGATTAAGACAGTTTATTGCTTTTGCAAGAATTTTAGAACAAGTAGTTTTTCCTGTTCCCCTTGAACCTGTAAAAAGATATGCGTGAGAAATTCTGCCTGCTTTCAGTTCATTTTTAAGTGTTTGTGTCACCTGTGGCTGTCCCACAACATCAGCAAAAAACTGTGGACGATATTTTCTGTACAATACTCTATACATTGTCATAAAATCCCTCCGCAGTAATTTATCAAAACACATTCTTAATGGCTAAAAAAACAAGACAGACCGTTTTTACGGTGTCATACGCTTGGATATACGGGCGAACAGACTAACTGCATCGCACAGAGCAAAACGCTTAATGCTGCTCGGTTCCCCGCCTGACATGGTTCACGGTGTTCTGTCGCACAGCACCTGCCCGTCCGTATACCCAAAGGTATGAATCTGTCTTGTAATTATACCGCTCTATCAGCAGTAACACTATTATACAATATCCAATCCAAAAAATCAACCTTTTTTATAAATTTTTAAAAAATGAAGAAAAATAAATTTTCATGGTTTGTTTATGCTTTCAATTTATTATGTCAGAATACAAATTGTACAAGCAACATATAGCAAATTGTTCCTCCGGCAATTGACAATAACATCTGCTTTTTCCAGAGATGTAATGCAATTACCACAGCGATTGAAATCAGTTCAGGTATTCCATGACTTCCATCAAAAATGCTTACATTCTTCAAGCAATAAATTACAAGAAGTGCAAATATAGCTGACGGAAGAACATCACCGAGATATTTTATATATTTTGGTGTCGGTTTGTCAGCAGGAAACAAAATAAACGGTAAAAATCTTGTAAGCATAGTTGCCAGCACAACCATTGCAATCGTGATAATTTGTTCTGTTAAGGTCAATGTTTTACACGACCTTTCATAAGCGGCTTTTGCATAAGAGTCAAAGCTGCAACAATAGACACCATAGCAGGAATAATAAAATTATCTGCACCGAATATAATCAAACAGACAAGTGACAGTCCACCTCCGAGAATTGCACTTGTGTGATCCTTTTCTTTAAGCCACTGATCCATAAAAATAACCACAAACATAGCCGTCATAACAAAATCAAGTCCTTTGGTGTTGAAATGAACAAGCGAACCGAAAATTCCGCCGAGTGTAGCACCCGAAAACCAATAAAAGTGATTAAGCAGAGTAACAAAGAACATAAACCAGCCTTTATCAATATTTTTCGGAATATCTGCTGTATAATTTATTGAAAAGCTCTCGTCGCACATTCCGAAGATAAGGTAAAATTTCTTCCAACCTGTTCCCTTATATTTGTCCAACATTGAAATTCCATAAAACAAGTGTCTTGCGTTAATCATGAGTGCCATAAGAAATGACTGCAAAGGATTAAATGCACCAAGCAGCATATTGACGGTTATAAATTCGGCGGATCCGGCAAAAATTGTCAGGCTCATAAGCATAGGATACCAAAAGCTGAACCCCGATAAATTCATATAAATGCCATATGTTAAGCCAAGAAACCAGAATCCAGCAAATATCGGAATAGTTTTCGGAAAAGCGGCTTTAAGTGCCGGAAGCCATTTTGTATTATTGTGCTTTTTCATTAGGATACTCCTTGATGATTTTTTAAACATAAAGTAAAGTGTGTTCCGTATCGTTAATTTTACATCTGTAAATTATTTTTGTCAAATTTTTTGTCTTATTCGGGCAGTGCAATATAAATTCAGGAATACAAAACAGCATATTTTGTTGTGAATTGCGATTTCTTTCAGGCTTTGAACATAAGGTAAAAAATCAATTAAAGATGAAAATATTATCAAGTCTATCCCAGATTAAAAGAACACTGAAATACACTTATATTCTGATTTTAGCGTTTTTTTACTCTTTTCAGTATCAAAAACGGAAAAACAAATCTTTTCAGGCATTATCGCTTATGAAAATCAATAAAAAGATTTAATAAGGTTTGTTAATAATGTAATATTTACAAATTTAATTATTTACAGTATTATAATAGTAGCACAATGTTGGCAAAAATATGTTATAAAGGAGTGTAAAAATGACAAAGACAAATGTAAAAAACAAATTTATTTCTCTGTCGCTTGTGTTTGTAATAATAGTATCTTTGTTTGCGTCGATTCCATCTGTAAACGCTGCAACCTATTCTTACAACACAGGCAAGAGAGGTGTGGTTTGTACCTCACTAAGCACTAAGGCAAAAGCTTATTACACAAGTTCGTACGCTTATTCTACACTTTCAAAAAAATCAGCGTCAACTATTAAATCCAGCCTTAAAACGCTTATGACTAACACCCATACCAAAAAAACAACTTACGATGATTTGAAGACTTATACAAAGTATTCAGATTCAACAGCCGGAAGTTCTTCTAAAATGACACTGTTTTATACCTCTAATTCTGTAAGCAGTGCATGGAACAGCACCGTATGGAATCGTGAACATGTTTGGCCGCAGAGTCTTGGCACATTTACAACAGCCAACTGCGGTTCGGATTTACATCATGTAAGACCTGCTGACCCTAAGATTAACTCAACACGCTGCAACCTGCCGTATGGTAATGTTCGCAGCAGCGGCAGTTACAAAACAGCAAAGACTTCTTCGGGTATTGTGGGCGGATATTATACATCCAGTTATTTTGAACCTCAGGCAAATGTAAAGGGTGATATTGCACGAATTCTTCTTTACGATTATGTTCGTTGGGGTGAGAATAACCTTACAGATGTTGTTCAGAGTATTGATGTTCTGTTGAGCTGGTGTCAAAGCGATCCCGTAGATGCATGGGAAATGGGAAGAAATGATTCCGTACAGGGAATTCAGGGTAACCGAAATGTATTTATCGACTATCCTGAGTATAGCTGGCTTATTTTTGGCAAGAGCGTTCCTTCCGGAATGACTACTCCTTCGGGAAAAACCGGATCATCTTCAAGCACCACAACTTCAAGCAATACAACTACAAGTACCTCCGGCAAGACATATAAACTTGTAACATCTGCACCTTCAAATTGGAGCGGAGATTATGTGCTTGTCGGAAAATCAGGCACTAACTATTATGTTCTCGACGCTTCCGGTTCGTATAAAAGCACAACACTCGGTACTACCTCAGGAGCAAAGACGCTTTCGGCAGCCGGAATAAAAATGAACGGGAATAAGCTGACGGGAGTTTCAACAAAGTATGTTTATAATTGTAGCAAGACCGGTTCATATTATTACTTTAAAATGAAGAATTCCAACAATTATCTTACATATAAGTCGAAAAATCTGACGACAGCAACTTCATACAGCGATAAAGCGTCACAGTGGTCCATATCTCTTTCGTCGGGAGCCGCCAGACTGAAAAGCCGTAGTGCTTCAACATATTATCTCGGTTTTAATGCGTCTTCAAAATTGTTCCGTTGTTACACTTCTCCTACTACCTATAAGCTGTATCTATACAAAGCATCATAAACAAACTCAGGAACAGCGGGATTAAAAAGTTTAAATGAATATGTTTTATGGGTTGGCAATATTGTGCTATTAAATGCATTATGAATGGTACCAACAAAAAGGCATTATTGACTGCAAAAGTCAGTAATGCCTTTTAAATATATTCAAACCATTATATAACTGATAATGTTCATTTTTCTGAGTATATCAGGTATTTTTGTCAACCTGATGGAAAGTTTTGAGATTGCCTGTTTTCTGGCTGCGTTTTGCAAGCTCGTTCATAACATCATCAACTGATATTCCTTCTTCTACCATCATAACAAACAGATGATAAATAAGGTCTGAAATTTCAAGAACAG
>JBJFIB010000163.1:0-1697 GCA_051894195.1 Acutalibacteraceae bacterium | reverse complement strand
GAAACGGTCTTGATGTATCAACGGCAAGCGGTGTCAGAACAGGGAAAATAAATTTTTCAAAATATTCGTCAACCTCCTGCTTTTGTACTTTTGAAAGTTCCTTTATAGTCAGGAATTCCAGCTTTTGTTTTTTGAGTGCAGGAAGAATTGAACGGTGCAGACAGGAATACTGCTTTTTGGAAAATTCGTGGATTTTTTCGGTGAGTTTTTCAAACTGCTTTTCGGGAGTCATACCTGAGGCATCAATTTCTTTTGGCTTTGAGTGCATTCTGTCCATAACTCCGGCAACACGAACCATAAAAAATTCATCAAGATTTGACGCTGTTATTGCAAGAAATTTCACCCTTTCAAGCACGGGGTTTTCCTTTTCAAACGCCTCTTCAAGTACACGGCTGTTGAAATCAAGCCAGCTTAGTTCCCTGTTGTGATAAGGGAACTTAGGGCTTGAATAGAGCTTTGACGGTTTAAGAAGTGCTTTTGATACATTTTTCGGCTTTTTTTCTGTATTCTTTTTTTCTGTGTTTTTCTTTTCGCTCACTCTTATCAAACCTTTCAGTAAAATTACAATATAAATTTACACAATAATTTATTATATCATATCAAAATACAACATTATTTTCAATATCACCATATAATTTTTATATTTATTTTACATATATTTTACTTTTCGTACTATTTCTTTTTTGAGTAACAGATGTTAAGGCTTTGCCCCAAATCCCACAAAGACTGCTCTCCCTTGACTCCGACAGGTGTGAGCGACACCTGCACCCGCAATTTTTATCCTCTATTTTAATAAGAAACAGTATGACAATAAACAGAATAAAACAAAAAGGAAAACCTCATTAGAGATTTTCCCTTTCGTTTTGATTATTATTTTATCAGCGTATAAACTCATCGTTCACACAATAATTACGCATTACGCATTAAATTAAGTTATTCTATTGATTTAAGCGATTCAACCATACTTATTTTCTTCATCTTGAAATACATAATGAAGTTTACAAGCAGTGAGAAAGCAAGCGTCAGAACAAATCCCATAATATAACAGAACACATTTATGTCTTTTGAGAACATTACCATATCCATCTGTATTGTGTTGATGATAAAGTGCGTAAGACCTGAACCCATAAACATTCCGACCACTGCACCAACTACCGTCAGAACAAGATTTTCACGGTAAATATAGTTTGCCGTTTCTCTGTTATAAAATCCGAGTACCTTTATTGTTGCGATTTCACGCACACGCTCGGCAATATTTATATTCGTGAGATTGTAAAGAACAATTACCGCAAGAAGTCCTGCACAGAATATCATTACAAATACTATTATGTCGAGTGATTTAAGCATATCGTTTACGGAAGCTATTTTTTCCGACATAAGCGTAACCGTGATTATATCGTTGTTCTTCATCCAGTCGTTTGCTATATCTTCTTCACTGTCCGAAATATCCTTATCAAGACTTGTCATAACGATATTGTACTCAACTTCTCTGCCTGTAAGATTCCTGTAATATTCAGGCGTCATATACATATAATTTCCGGCATAGTTTTCGGTAATGCCTTTTACTGCTGATGTATAATAGTCATCGTTTATCGTAAATTTAACTGTATCGCCTGTTTTAATTCCGAGAACCTCGCTCGCCCTTTCGGTAATGATTATTCCGCTGTCATCAAGAGATAACTGTTCGTGACTTTTAC
>JBJFIB010000162.1:0-7858 GCA_051894195.1 Acutalibacteraceae bacterium | reverse complement strand
CACTCTCCACTCTCCACTCTCCACTCTCCACTCTCCACTCTCCACTCTCCACACTCCACTCTGTATTATAGCATATTTTTGGGGAAAAATCAGTATAATGTATGGAAAGCGGCGTATTTTTTTCTGAAAAAGTTGACAAGATATTTGTATAGTGGTATGATATATGTAATTAAAAGTTCAAATCGTTTCCGGGATAGAGGTGCGGTTGCTGCGTGTAACGGAAAATAGGCTCTCCAAAGCTGTTGAAGTTCCGTGAATGGCTCTGCCGCCGAAGAACAGAATGTGGAAGTTCTGTTCTGGGAGTATATCATAATGATATATTACTGTCATCATTTTTTGTGATGGGGAGCTATCGTTTTCTGTCTGTTTTCTGACGGATATTCAAAACACTTGCTTTTTAAGACCGGTTTTTAACCGGTTTTTTTATTATTCGGAAACGGTCTGCTTTTGGAAAGAAAAGTATATTGGGTTAAGGAGAAAAGACAATGAAAAAGTATAATGTCGGTATAATCGGTGCAACAGGTATGGTTGGACAGCGTTTTGCAACACTTCTTGAAAATCACCCTTGGTTTAATGTTACCGCTCTTGCGGCAAGTGCCCGTTCAGCCGGTAAGACATATAAAGAGGCTGCCGGAAACCGCTGGGCTATGCAGACACCTATGCCAAAGTCAATGGAAGATATGATTATTATGGACGCCGCTGATGTTAAGGCTGTGGCTGAAAAGGTTGACTTCGTATTCTGTGCGGTAGATATGAAAAAAGACGAAATTCGTGCCTTGGAAGAGGCTTATGCAAAGGCTGAATGTCCTGTTGTTTCAAATAACAGTGCAAACCGCTTTACTCCTGATGTTCCGATGGTTATTCCGGAAATCAACGACAATCATCTTGAAATAATCGACGCTCAGAGAAAGCGTCTTGGCACAAAGAAAGGCTTTGTTGCAGTTAAATCAAACTGTTCAC
Organism: Acutalibacteraceae bacterium; assembly: GCA_051894195.1. Classification (GTDB taxonomy): domain Bacteria; phylum Bacillota; class Clostridia; order Oscillospirales; family Acutalibacteraceae; genus UBA1213. Next base: position 6,898 of record JBJFIB010000162.1, on the reverse strand, counting down.
TTCAAAGCTATGTTCCGGCTATTCACCCGCTTATGCCATACGGTGTAAAAAAGGTTCTTGCATGTACTTATCAGGCAATTTCGGGTGCCGGAAAGACTTTTGAAAGATGGCCTGAAATGGTTGACAATGTTATCCCGTACATTGGCGGCGAAGAAGAAAAATCCGAACAGGAGCCGCTCAAAATCTGGGGACACATTGAAAACGGCGAAATCGTAAAGGCACAGTCACCGTCAATTACAGCACAATGTATTCGTGTTCCTGTTTCTGACGGACACACAGCCGCTGTATTCGTTGAGCTTGAACAAAAACCGTCTATGGACGAAATCATCAAAGTATGGGAAAGCTACAAAGGCAAGCCACAGGAACTTAATCTTCCGAGTGCACCAAAGCAGTTCCTCCACTATTTCACGGAAAACGACAGACCACAGATTAAGTCTGAGCGTAACCTCGAAAACGGTATGGCTGTTTCAATCGGCAGACTCAGAGAAGATACTCAGTACACAATCAAGTTTGTTTGTATGTCACACAATACACTCAGAGGTGCAGCCGGCGGTGCAGTTCTTCTTGCTGAACTTCTTTGTGCAGAGGGATATATGGACTGATAAGAAAAGAATATATTAAACCGTATAGCAGACAGAAATAAATCTGTCTGCTATATAACAATTACATAATTTTTGACAGGAGGCAGTTATGAGCAATCATATTTTTACAGGTTCAGGCGTTGCTATCGTTACACCTATGAATGACGACGGCAGTGTAAACTATGAAGAATACGGCAGACTTATTGATTTTCAGATTGAAAACGGCACTGACGCAATAATCACCTGCGGCACAACCGGCGAATCCGCTACACTCAGCCGTGACGAACACTGCAAGGTTATCGAATATACGGTCAACAGAGTTGCAAAGAGAGTTCCGGTTATTGCCGGTGCTGGCAGTAATGATACACACTTTGCCGCTGAACTTTCAAAAGAGGCTGAAACACTCGGTGCTGACGCACTTCTTTCGGTTACACCTTATTACAACAAGACTTCACAAAGCGGTCTTATCAACCACTACAACTATATTGCGGACAGAGTAAACATTCCGATTATTCTCTACAATGTGCCGTCAAGAACAGGCTGTAATATCAAGCCTGAAACCTATGCCGAACTCTGCAAGCACCCGAACATCAAAGCTACAAAAGAGGCTAACGGCGACACTTCCGCTCTCGTCAGGACTATGGCACTCTGCGGCGATAATCTCGATATTTACAGCGGTGAGGACAGTCAGGCTTATACAATTACGGCTATGGGCGGCTGTGGCGTTATTTCTGTATTCGCAAATATCTGTCCGTCAGAATGTCATCAGCTTATTCAAAAGGCTCTTGACGGCGACTTTAAGGGCAGTTTTGAAATGCAGAAGAAATACATTGAACTTATGGACGCTCTTTTCTCTGATGTTAATCCTATTCCGATTAAGGCGGCTATGAACCTTTTAGGATTTAATTGTGGTCCGTGCAGACTTCCGCTTGCACCAATGTCCGAAAGCGGTCTTGCAAGCCTCAAAAAAGTTCTCACAAAATACAATCTTTATAAATGAGAGTGGAGTGTGGAGAGTGGAGTGTGGAGTTGATACGACTGACCACTAACCACTGACAACTAACAACTATATTGGAGATTAAAAAAATGACGAATATAATAATTTCAGGTTGTTCGGGAAAAATGGGCGTGTGTATCGCAAATTCAGCCGCAACACGCACTGACTGCAAGATTGTCGGCGGCGTTGATGTTGTTGCACCGGCTAATGCGGATTTTGTATATGCACCGTCTTTTGATGAACTCAGCGTTGACGCTGATGTAATAATCGACTTTTCAAACCCTGTTGTGCTTGATTCACTTCTCAGCTATGCTTTAAAGAAAAAAATTCCGGCTGTAATATGCACCACAGGCTATAACGAGGAACAAAAAAATAAAATCAAAAATGCCGCAAAGGAAATTCCGATTTTCTACTCAGGCAATATGTCGCTCGGAATAAACCTTATCATTGAACTTGCGAAAAAAGCCGCCGCAGTTTTCGGAGATGATTTCGATATTGAAATTGTCGAACAGCACCACAACCAGAAACTCGACGCACCAAGCGGCACGGCTCTTATGATTGCCGACGCAATAAAAACTGTAAAGACTGACGCTGAATATGTATATGACCGTCACGCTTACAGAAGAAAAAGAGATAACAAAGAAATAGGTATTCATTCGGTTCGTGGCGGAAATATCGTCGGCGAACACGAGGTAATTTTTGCCGGAAATGACGAAATTCTCAAAATAAGCCACAGTGCAAGGTCAAAGACAGTTTTTGCCGTAGGTTCGCTCAATGCCGCTGTATTCCTCAAAGGCAAAGAACCCGGTATGTACGATATGTCAGACCTCCTTGCGTCAAAATAAATTTTCAGAAAGGTGCTGATTCTATGAAACCGACAATTACAGTTTGTGACGACATTACTTTGATTACACTGCAAAATATTCCGGCTGACATCAACTTTGTAACGGAAGTTTTCGAGAAAATTGCGTCAATGGATATTGATGTCGATATGATTTCACTCTCACCTGTTCAGAGTTCGCTTACAAGCCTGTCATTCACAGTAAAAGACGAGGAACTTGTAAAAATCCTCGGCTATACCTCAACCCTCAACAACGGCACTATCAAACCTATTGTCAGCAGTGGCAACTGCAAAATCTCAATCAATGACGCCGGAATGGAAAACTGCCCCGGTGTTGCGGCTAAGATTTTCCGCCGTGCCGCTGATGTCAACACCGACATTCGACTTATAACAACAAGCGAGGCTCAGATTTCCCTCCTCGTTACAAAATCCGACTTCGACTCAACCTTCTCCGCCGTTCAGGACGCACTGGACTGATACAGAGTGGAGTGTGGAGAGTGGAGTTGTTGTGTGAACCACCACTTTTTTCCGCTGAGTTTAGTTTGTTGTGACATATAGTTTTTTGAGAAATTAAATAAAATTTATGCCCGTGACGATTATTTCATCACGGGCAATTTTTTTATTGATAATTATTTATGGTATTGAAACAGACTGACCATTTACATTAACTTCACTCTCCACTCTCCACTCTCCTAACTGTTTTTAAGTCTTTTGATTATCGTATAGAGGAATTTCGGAAGTGGAATTCCCATTTTACTGATGTTTTCAAGGATACTGATGATTTCGTTGATGATAAGCCATACTGTTACAAGCATAGCGACGGCACAGGTGTTCTCGGATACGACATTCACGCTTGACATAACCCAGTCAACACCCATTGAGGCGGCTACCGCAAGAAGATAGCACAGCTTTTTTACAATGCCCCTTATGCCCTTGCCCGAACACAGTTCGTGATTGATAAACGCACAAGCCATACCCGATATGTAATCGCATATCATCAAAAGAATAAGCACAACAAGCGGCACTGCAATTATCTGTAAATATACCAGAAACGCCGCTGTCGCCGTAACGAAAACTGCCTTTAATGCTGTTAATTTTTCCTGCATACTATTCACCCCCTGTTCAAATTGAAAATTGAAAGTTGAAAATGGAAAATTATTATTTACGGTGCGGAAAAGGACTGCCCCACAGCAATAACTTCAAACGCAATTTGACAGCGGAGGCACTCCGCCCTGACTAAATTTCCCTCCTTTCATAAATCGGATAAATAAGGCAAAAATTACACCTCAAAAGGTATAAATTCATAAAAATTTTATTTTTTTGCATAAAAAATGCCCGTGACAATTAAGCCACGAGCAAAATTTTTTTAATGAATGATGAATAATGAATGATGAATAATGAATAATTAACGGTGCGGCAAAGAACTGACGGTTGACATCAACTCCACTCTCCACTCTCCACACTCCACTCTCTTAACAACTCCTAACTACTTTCGGGAGTTTGTCAAAGGCTTTTTGGAGTTCTTCGTCGGTAGGAATGTAGTCTTGCATTGTTTTTTCGTGATATGCACTGTATGCCGCCATATCAAAGTAGCCTGTTCCGGTAAGTCCGAAAAGGATTGTTTTTTGTTCGCCTGTTTCCTTGCACTTCAAAGCCTCGTCAATAGCACATCTTATTGCGTGTGATGACTCAGGTGCAGGAAGTATTGTTTCAACTCTTGCAAAGAGTGTTGCCGCCTCAAAGACCTTTGTCTGCTCGTATGAAACAGCCTCCATATAGCCGTCGTGATAGAGCTTTGACAGCACAGGCGACATTCCGTGGTATCTCAGACCGCCTGCATGGTTAGCCGACGGAATAAATCCACAGCCGAGTGTGTACATCTTTGCCATAGGAGTAACTCTGCCTGTATCGCAGAAATCGTATGCATATTTGCCCCTTGTGAGTGACGGACAAGACGCAGGTTCAACGGCAATAAAGCGTGTATTTTTCTTGCCGAGAATTTTGTCACGCATAAACGGTGCAATAAGTCCGCCAAGATTTGAGCCGCCGCCAGCACAGCCGATAACTATGTCAGGATATTCACCGAGAATTTCCATAGCTTTTTCGGATTCAAGACCGATAATTGACTGGTGCAAAAGTACCTGATTAAGCACTGAACCGAGAACATAACGGCAACCCTCTGTTGTTGTTGCCTTTTCGACAGCCTCAGAGATTGCACAGCCAAGACTGCCTGTTGTATCGGGATTTTCAGCAAGAATTTTTCTGCCGACATTTGTTGTATCGGAAGGACTTGCAACAACATTTGCGTCAAAGGTCTGCATAACGGCTTTACGGTAAGGCTTTTGGTTGTATGAGCATTTTACCATAAATACGGTAAGCGGGATTTTGAAGTATGCACAAGCCTCAGAAAGTGCCGTACCCCACTGACCAGCACCGGTTTCGGTAGTAAGACCTTTCAGTCCCTGTTCTTTTGCGTAATATGCCTGAGCTATTGCGGAATTGAGTTTGTGACTGCCTGATGTATTGTTGCCCTCGAATTTGTAATAAATTTTCGCCGGAGTGCCAAGCTCTTTTTCGAGATTATATGCACGAATGAGCGGCGACGGACGATAAATTCTGTACATTTCGAGAATTTCCTCAGGAATGTCAATGAATTGTGTTGTACTATCCATTTCCTGATGTGCAAGCTCTTTACAGAAAATCGGATAGAGATCCTCCTCCTTAATCGGCTCAAAAGTTGCCGGATTAAGCATTGGGTCAGGCTGTTCTTTCATATCTGCACGAAGATTATACCATTGTTTAGGCATTTGCTCCTCTGTAAGATAAAATCTGTATGGGATTTTCGACATTTTCGTTATCTCCTTCGCTTTAAAAATCTGACAAAAAATATAATTACAGTTTAATTATATTGTAATTTATCCATATTGTCAACATTTTTTTGTTTAATTCGGTTTATTCTGCATATAATATCATCAGTTTTATTAAGGGGATTGACAAAATGGACATCAAGGACATAAAAGCCGCATTAAAGGCTGATGAAAGCTATGATATAGTTTATCGCACGCTGAAAATTTGTGATACAGATTTATGCATATTTTTCGTTGACGGATTTATCAAGGACAGCGTTGCCGAAAAAATTATTGAATTTTTCTACTCAATCAAGGACAAAACTCTCCTCAAAGACGCCTACACCTTTTCAAAAAAATGCGTGCCTTATACTGAGGTTGACCTGCTGAAAAGCACTCAGCAGATATGCACGGCTATACTTTCGGGACAAATGGCGGTTGTCTGTGACGGCTTTGACAGGGCTGTTATGATTGATGTGCGGACATACCCTCAGCGTGACACGGCAACTCCCGAAAAAGACAAGGTTCTGCGTGGTTCAAACGACGGCTTTGTCGAAACTCTTGTGCTTAACACCGCACTTATCCGCCGCCGCATAAGAGATACAAATCTGCGTATGAAAAGTTTCAGCGTCGGCACTGAGTCAAAAACTGATGTCGTATTGTGCTATATGGACAACAAAGCCGACAAAAAACTTCTTGCAACGCTCACACAAAAGATTGAAAACATCAATGTAAAATCCCTCACAATGAATATTCAGAGTATTGCCGAGGCGATTTATCACCACAAATGGTATAATCCGTTCCCGAAAATAAAATACACCGAGCGTCCCGACACAGCCGCCTCAGCCGTTCTTGACGGAAATATTGTGATAATTGTCGATAATGCACCGTCAGTGCTGATTATTCCGACCTCAATTTTTGACATTATGGAGGAGGCTGACGACTATTATTTCCCTATGGTCACGGGAACATATATCCGTCTGTCACGGTGGCTTGTCACAACTTTGTCAATGATTATCACTCCGTTATGGCTGCTTGCACTGCAAAATCCCGAATATGTCCCCGAAGTTTTCCGCTTTATACTACTCGAAGAACCCTCGAATATTCCTGTTTTCTGGCAGCTTATGATACTCGAAATTGCCATTGACGGCTTGCGTCTTGCGGCAATAAACACACCGAATATGCTTTCAACTCCGCTTAGTATTATCGGCGGTATCGTGCTGAGTGATTTTTCGGTACAATCGGGTTGGTTTGACGCTGAGGCGATACTCTATATGGCGATTGTCGCAATCACAAACTACTCTCAGCCAAGCTATGAACTCGGCTATGCGATAAAATTCATGCGAATAATAATTCTCGTGCTGACCGCAATTTTCAACCTGTGGGGATTTATCGGCGGACTTATCATCACATTTATATTCGTTGCCACCAACCGCACAATCTCCGGCAAAAGCTACCTCTACCCTCTTTTCCCCTTTAACGCCAAAAAATTCGCAAAAACAATAATAAGAGTTAGGAGTGATGAGTTGTGAAGTTGCCGTAATTATTCATTATTCATCATTCATTATTCATTATTCATTAAAAAATTTTTCTGTTTTTACGCCTTTTGAGGTCGAATTTCCTCCTTATTTGA
>JBJFIB010000161.1:0-1700 GCA_051894195.1 Acutalibacteraceae bacterium | reverse complement strand
ATGAGAAGGCCACATCCGTGACCTTCTCAACAACAACATAAATTATATTATATGGCTTTGTGGGTTGTGTCCACTGATTGGGAATCATCCCAAACTCCTGTCTTGATTTCGGGAATATTCCTTAATTTATGTCTATTAAACAGGGTACTCTTTAAAGTTAGGTAACATTAGTGGAGCTGGTTGTAAAGTAGATATAAACAGAAAGTATTTTTCGCCCATGTTGTAATTAACTATTATCCGGTCCTTTCCTGCCGGATAAAACGCTAGGGCACTATTCTCGTTATTGATAAAGCCCTCTATATTCAAGGCTTTTCTCTGTCCTTTTTTCAGATTGATTTCAAAAGGTTGGAAATTATCATCAACGCAAAGGCAGAACTTACTCTGACCTCCTGTTATCCTATAGCACGCTTCCTCCATATATGTGCTGACTTTGCCTGTTTTTACGTTTATTCTGACAAGTGTTTGCCGAAACAGGTTTTCTCCGATTTCCTGTTTTACCGAACATACGGCATATTTATTAGTTATACCATAAGAAATGAGCAAACCGTCTGTTGGAGTATATGACCGTTTTCCCTTCAAATCTCCGATGACAAGAGTAGCATATTTATCCCCTTCTTTTGCCGCCATAAAGCAATACTCCTCATTATTTGTGCACATCATCTTTGATCCTACCAGGACATGCTCAGTATCGGTGAATATGTTTTCTGCCTCAAATCCAACAAGTCTGTTTACTTCATATCGATAGCCGCCTTCGCCGGCATGCTCACAAAGAAACACAACCTCATCGCCGATTTTAGCAAAAGCTGGAGTTCGTTCATAGTAACGAGCGCGTCCCTTGCATATTTCCATTTTTTCTTTATCGCTTATATAATTAACGGTCCAGTTTACATTACCATCAGAGTCTTCAATGAACTCATAATCGGAATAAAGCAACCCGTCTTTATATGGAATTATCCTGTAAATGTACGAATCACGGTTGACCGTGAACTCCTTTTCAACAGCTTCTTCCGTGTAATTATATATTGCCAGAACTTCCGTGTTTACCAGCGGTCCGCTGCCGTCCCTAATTCTTTGTCCCAAGGAAAAGATCATCCTGCTATCATCCGTATAACAAAGCGTAGGCACAAACTTATTCAAGTCTCCCAAATCCACATTCAAAGGTGTTGCTGCTACACTTACTTCCGGATTGTGCAGGAAGACTACACAGCAAACCAGCAAAACAACAATGATTAACAGAATAAAGCACAATTTTTTCATAGTTTTCATTCTCCGGATAAGTTTTTAATTACTTTCTCCTTAAAATAAATATAACACTTACAACATAAATTAAACTAACCATTGAAACTGCAAAAACATTATTCATTTCTTTACCTGCAAATATGCCTATTGTTGTAACTCCAAAAACAATAATATAGGAGAATAGTAATAGCAAGTTACACTTATTTATTGCAGATTTCTTCAAAACTTCAAATGTTCCCCACCCACATAAAACCATAAGAATGGCTTCCAAAAGTTTTATGCTGAATGTCACAACGAAGAGATCCCTCAGCGATATAATATCCGCACTTACCATATGCGCATTAATAAAGCCAATATAAATGGCTCTAATCCACATTTTGTAAAGGCTTGTTGAAATAAGCAACGATGCCCATATTACAGTAAGACGATACTCTTTCTTTTGACCTGTTCTTCTGAATTTA
>JBJFIB010000160.1:0-7942 GCA_051894195.1 Acutalibacteraceae bacterium | reverse complement strand
AATTGCCATACATTTTCTGGATAAAAAATTTCATCTTCCTATTGCAATTTCCGTTTAAAATAAAAAAACATAATAAACTTTTTCTTCTAATTTGTCTTTTCAGGAATTTATATCACCATATATCCAGTGCTTTATTTTTTTACCTATATGATGTTTCTATTTTATAAGCGTCGTGAATGAATCTTAATATACAGATGCAACAAATCAATTTTCCAGTTGTCTTAATTATCTTCATAACAAGGCAGTATTAAACTGTTTCCTGTTTCGGTTAATTCGTAACATGTATCTGTATCAGTATTAACTATAATAACAGGAATAACTCTACTGTCAAAAGCAGTGTCATATATCACCAAATAAAATAACTCTTCAAATTCTGCAAGACATCAACGAATATCACTCATACAGCAAATTTTGATATTCTTTATATCCCCTGCGTGTTTAATCGTACAATTATATTATCTTCTGGTCTTGAAAAATCTCATTTCAAGACCTTTAAACACATCTACTTCTGTGGCTTAGCCAGCGATACTATATTCACAACATATGATGCGTAGCCTATTTCGTAAATAAGTCCAATGTTACCATATACATTGATTTTACAGAATTTTAAATCATTCAACAGAATATCGACATCAGACTTATTATATCATACAAGCATTATATTCTGTAATTTTTTTATCAATGCTATATCGGCAGGAAGCCAATCGACACTATATAAGCCATCTTTATCAAGCCATCTTCCGTCTTCTGCCTCTTTGAGAATAATTTCTCCATCTGTAACAACACACCGGAAACACTCCATACTTAAATGAAAATTCGGATAATCATACTCCACTGTATCAATCAATTCGCCAACCTCTATTTTTACTGCAAGTTCTTCTTGGATTTCTCTGACAAGAGCTTGTTGCGGTGTTTCTCCGTGTTCAATCTTTCCACCCGGAAATTCCCATTTCCCCTTAAATTCACCATATCCTCTGGCAGTAGCAAAAATCTTGTTTGCTTTTTCTGATGAGTCGCAGATAATCGCAGCCACTACTTTTATTGTTTTCATAACTTCATTCCTCTATTGGCTTCTTTCTTAATCTAAACTTATACTCTTTGCGAATATTGCCGGATTCATCTTTATCATCTTCATATGTATAATCCACCAAAGAAAATACGCCTTGATAGTAATATTCCTGTGGTGAGAATTTAACGAATAAATGTATTGTCTTTCCGTCACTCTCTGCATCAACAATAGCTTTATTTCCCAAAGTCATATGCTGATCACCGATTTTACCTTCACCGGAATACATATAATCAAAATCAGGTGAATTTATAATTTGTTATTTCTCTTAAAATAATCTATCTTCTTTAATAATACAGTTTATTTTTTATACGAATACTTGCCTCTATATGCATTATCCAGTGTCTTGAAAGGGGCATTTGTATCAATCCTTTGACATTTTTGTTACACCAATAATCAACGAGCCATATAGCCTGTTCGTCCGGACTTATAACATTCAATGTTTTAATTCTGTTCTTATCTGTGTCATCAAATTTTCGTTTGAGTTCGGTAAAATCTATTGATTTAAGCCAAATATCAGTCGATTTTTTTACTGCCGTAATATATTCATACAAAGCATCAATATTCAGGCACTTTGAAAACTCATAAATTTGTTCTTTTTTGAGTTCATTTCCCGTTGTAATAATGGGTGCGTTCATTTTCTGCTGAGAACTGTCGGAAAAGAATATCTGTTCGTCATTTTTAATCAGTGTATGAACAACTATATCCTCAATCCTGAAAATATGCCACAATGAATAAGCAATAGTCTTGCTGTGATAACCGTCAGCATTTATAAACGGAATAGCATAATAATCTTTTTCTTTAAGTACATTTTTCCAGGACATCACTTCACGCATAAGCGTTTCACGAAGCTCCAATAGTGTATCAATTCCTTTTGAAAATGATGTCTTATTCAGCTGACTATGCATTTTCTTATTTATTTCCGACCATTCTTTATTCACCGCATTTACGGCTCCTTTCCTGCTCTGATATAATGTCCTTCCTGAATTGCCGAAAAGGTAGCAACAGTACAAACCACCGCTGCACTATACTTCAATTCAATTATAAAAAGAGTCAACGGAAGAACAAATATCATCAGACCTGTAAGTTTATTCATAAATGTATGTTCTGCTATAAACCTTTTTTGTATGACAAATCCGGAAACTATGTCGATAATCTTAATAACTGCAACTATGACTATCCACACTTGAATCCAATCGGGTAATTTCAACACAGGAAACAATTCGATTAAGCAAACTACAATAAAAACAAAATCTGCAACAGTATCCAGTTTAGAACCAAATTCACTGACGGTATTAGTTTTTCTGGCTATTGCCCCGTCAATCATATCGGTAAATCCGGCTGTCAGATACAAAGCATAGAACACAGGAGAAAATGCCGGAAATAACAACAAAGCTATACTGCATAGAATTCTACAACTTGTTATGATATTTGCCATGCACTCACTCCTTCAATTTTTATACTATGCCTGATACTCCATAGGAACATATTGAATACCGCCATCCTCCTGAACTTCATCTGTTATTACAAATCCTAACTTTTTATACACTTCTACTGCATATAAAGACGAATGAACTGTAATTGACTTTTCGGTATTATCAGCAAGAACTGTATTCCATAAACTTCTGCCTATGCCCTGATTATGATATGCACCATCAACAAAGAACAAAGCAATATGTCTGCCTTCATTTCTCGTTGCAATAATTCCTGTCAGTTTTTCATCTTCAAAAGCTCCGTATGCAACTAACATATTCAAATATTCTTCAGAATGTATTGCATTCCAGAATGCTTGCTTACCGGACTCTGAATAATTAACCGCTTCATAATCACAAAACACTCGCCACACAAGAGGAAGAGCGTTCACTAATTCTGTTTTATCAAGACGCTTTATCATCAGAAATCTCTCCTTTAAAATTTCATATCCGAAAAAGCCTGTAAACAAGCCACTTTCCTGCACTTATTTATCTTTCCTTGACATCAATACAACCGTTTCAACATGCACCGTTCCCGGAAATAAATCAACGGGAGTAATTTTTTCGGCATTATAGCCGTATCCGGAAAAAATCTTTATATCTCTTGCAAGAGTTGCAGGGTCGCACGAAACATATACAACTCTTGACGGTGACATTGACGAAATTGTCGATATAAGTTTGCTGTCACAGCCTTTTCGTGGCGGGTCAAGCACAATACAGTCGGGCTTTATGTTTCTTTTTGCTAAAACTTCCGCTGCCGATGAAGCGTCGGCACATATAAATTCAGCATTTTCGATACCGTTGAATTCCGCATTTTTATTTGCGTCATCTATTGCCTGGGGAATAATCTCTACACCTATCAGTTTTTTTGCATTGTGAGCCATTGTAAGTCCTATTGTACCTGTTCCGCAGTACATATCAATAAGTGTTTCGGTTGGCTTTAAGTCCGCATATTCAGCCGCAATACCGTAAAGACGCTCTGCCTGAGTTCTGTTTACCTGATAGAACGACAGTGGTGAAATACGGAATTTCAGTCCGCAGAGTTCATCTGTGATGTATCCGCTGCCGTAAAGAGTGCGGCATTTTTTCCCTACGATTACATTTGTTTTGTCGGTGTTGGTGTTGAGAACAACTGTTTTAAGGTTCGGAATATTATCGACTAACGACTGCACAAGCTGTTTTTCGTGGCGGAGTTCATTTGCGTTGGCAATAATGCATACCATAAGTTCATCAGTTTTTTCGGCATAACGCAGGTATAAATGACGCAGGATTCCCGTGTGCGTTTGTTCGTCATAAGGTTTGATATTTATGCTGTTTGCCCATTCAAGAAAAATTTTTATTGCAGGAGCAAACGCTTTTGACTGTAAATGACATTCGTCAAGCGGAACAACTCTGTGACTTCTCGGTGCAAAAAATCCTACGCATATTTTTCCGTTTTTGTCGGCGGTTACAGGTAGTTGAGCCTTGTTCCGATAAAAGTCACAGCTTTCTGCACCTATGATTTTACCGATAAGACCGCTGTCAACACCGCCTATTCGTGTCATAGTATCGACAACACGCTTTTGCTTGAATTCAAGTTCCGCCGGATAGTCTATGTGTCTGAATGTACAACCGCCGCATTTTCCAAAAACATCACAGTCGGCTTCTTTTCGCTGAGCTGACGGAGATATAATTTCTTCTGCTCTGCCGAATGCATAATTTTTTGCCACTTTTACTATTTTAACGGACACGGTATCACCGACAGCTGTTGACGGTACGAAAACAGCAATTCCGTTAATTTTGCAGACACCGCTGCCCTCTGTTGTATAGTCTGTTATTTGTGCTGTGTATGTTTCATTTTTTTTCAGTTCCAAATTATTGTCCTCACTTCAAGTATTTTATTTTTACAACAACCTATCTTTATTATTTTCAAGACTTACAATTTAATTTTTTTCATTATAACACATAGGTAAACATACAGCAATATTACACCCTCACTTTTGTCCGCTTTATTTCTCACACATAACCTTTTATATCTTACCATTTACTTTTATTTTTATAAAAAATATTGACAATAAAATGTTTTAGTGTTATACATAATATTGTGACTAAAAATAATTATGAGGCGAAGTTATGAAAGTAAAAAAATGTTTGTCCTTAGTGTTAGTTGCCAGTTGCCTGTGCTTGTCGGCAATAGGTTGCTCAAATAATAATGACAGCAAAGTAAAAGAAAATAACAACAGCACTACTGAGTCTTCTGTTTCTTATAACAGCAACTCTGCTGAATATTTTAAAATACTGCCAAGTGCATTGACAGATGAATATATTATCTGTGTAAATAATATGAATCTGGAAATTGTAAAAGGCTGGACTATGATGCCAAGCTTTAAATTTAATGTTCTGTCAAAGGAACCTTTAACAGCCGGCGATGTAAGTGTTAAGCTCGACAAAGATATGCCTTTTGATGTTATATATAATGAAACTGATGAGTCTGATGGAAAATTTGCGGATTATATATGTTGTCTGTACAACAATATTGATTTGAGTAAAATGTCGGATTCAAAAATAGCCGAAGAATATGACAGTCTTACAGATGAACAGTTTCCGCAATTTTATAATAATACATACACTGTTCAGTTTGACAGCCAAATAATTATAGCACCTGAAACAATAAAAAAAATGGAAGTAACCGTTAAGGGAAAAACCTACAATGTGGATTTAGGCAAGATTCAGTTTGTTGAATATCCAGAAGAAAATGTAGGAGAGCATAATTTAGCCTTTAATTCTATGGGTGGTTCAGGAATAAATATTAAAGGCAGTAAAAACGGAATAATATCTCTTCCGTCTAAGGACGCAACTGTAAATAAGGATATTAAAATTAAGGATATACGCCTTGCAAATAAATCAGATACTATTTCCATAAATAAGGTTGACATTGATTTGACATCAGATGATAAAACTGTCAGTCAGGAATGGAAAAAGGGTACTGATTTAGAAATAAAAAAAGGCACAGATGTAACATTTAATTTTGAGATTAAGGATACAAAATTTGCGGAAAATCCAAATTATGCTGTAAATATTTATATACTTGTAGAGTATGAAGCAGACGGCAAAACTTATGTTGCAAGTACACAGGCATTATGCGAGAGCAGATTTGACAGCCAGACCTTATATGCAATGTATAAGGATAATATTGATTTTTCGCCTTATTTTAACAAATAATCAGATTGAGTGATATATTTCCCCACTTCTTACAGAAGTGGGGTTTTTTGTTTAAATCAGGCTATAATCAACCCTTAAAATGTCAACTAATCGTCAACTTATTTTTAAATACAGGTTGACAATTAACGAAACTTATTCTATAATATGGGAAGTATTTTATTAAGGGAGAGAAAAAACAATGAATAATGTCGAAAGCGAAAAAACAAATATGACTGAAAAGTCATACAGCAAACCGAAAAACACTAAAAAAAGCGTCTTAACCGATATGGTATATGTCGCCGTATTTGCCGCAATAATTTCCGTATTGGCACAGATTTCAATTCCGCTCGGAATTATCGTTCCGTTTACACTGCAAACTCTCGGTGTTTTTATTGCAAGTGCTATGCTTGGCTGGAAAAGAGGAACACTCAGCGTTATTCTCTATGTTCTTCTTGGTGTTATAGGTCTGCCTGTGTTTGCAGGATTTTCAGGAGGCGTTTCGGTTCTTTTCGGACCAACGGGTGGATATATCATAGGTTTTATCTTCACCGCTCTTGCAGTAGGATTTATGACGGATAAGCTCGGAAGAAAGCTGTGGGTGCTTGCCGTTTCTATGGTTGTCGGACTTTTGCTTTGTTACATTTTCGGAACAGCGTGGTTTATTATACTCTATAATATGCAGGGAAAGGTAATGGATCTTATAACGGCTCTTGGCTATTGCGTATTCCCATTCCTTATTGCCGACGGACTTAAAATTATCGTTGCGGCAGTACTGGTAAACCGTCTTGACAAAATCATCAAACTTTAATTTCCGTCCTCATCACAGCCTGTGCATACAGTTTTTCGTGGGTAAAGGATACAGTAAAGATTTTATCCGCAGTATGAGCCGTATTATTGATATTCTTAACACTGAAAATCCCGTACTTGTTCTTACAGACGGCTGTGATATTATATGCACCGACTGCCCGAACAACATAAACGGCAAGTGCAAAAATCACGCAAAAGTAAACACCATTGATAAAAACTGCCTTTCCGGATACGGACTTGATTTCGGCACAGAAATACGCTGGAATGACCTGAAAAAACTTGCATACGATAAAATTATTATTCCCCAAAAAATTCCGGAAGTATGCAAGGACTGTTCCTGGCAATGCAAAACAAACAAATAAAATTAAAGCACCGAAAACAGATTTGGAGTTCTGTTCTCGGTGCTTTTTTGAATTATTGAAGTTGTCCCGAAGTTCCGACCTTTGAAAACAAACGCTTTGTTTCAAATTTCAGCCCCTGATGTTCTTTTAAGGATAAGTCGGGGTCTTTTTCAAGTATCATTTTGGCGGCATTCTGAGTTTCTTCAAGCAAACTCATTGACGATATATCGGCAACTTTCAGTTCGGGAAGTCCGTGCTGTCTTGAACCGAAAAAATCACCCGGTCCACGCAGACGCAAGTCCTCATCGGCAATTTTAAAACCGTCATTGGTTTTGCACATAACACGCAGGCGTTCAAGACTGCTTTCTTTCTGAATGTCCGACACAAGAATACAATAGGATTTATTTTTTCCCCGTCCTACACGACCTCTTAACTGGTGTAACTGTGAAAGTCCGAACCTCTCGGAATTTTCAATCATCATTACAGTTGCGTTCGGAACATCAACACCAACCTCGATAACCGTTGTTGAAATAAGTATATCAATATTTCCCGCTGAAAACTCGGACATAATGCTATCTTTTTCTGAGACTTTCATTTTTCCGTGAAGAAGTGCAATTCTGTAACTGCCGAGAAATGTTTTTTTCAGCCGCTCGACATATTCCTTTGCTGAGGCAAGATTTGTTTCGTTCTGTTCAACAAGCGGACATACAATATAGCATTGGTTTCCGTTGTCTATATGTTTTTTTAAAAATCCGTATGCACGCTGACGCTTTGAACCGTCAATAAGGAATGTTTCAACCTTTTGTCGTCCCGGCGGCAGTTCGTCAAGAATTGAAAGGTCAAGGTCGCCGAAAATCATCAGTGCAAGAGTTCGTGGAATAGGCGTTGCCGACATTACAAGAATATGCGGACTGTCACCCTTTTCAATAAGCGTTGAACGCTGTGCAACACCAAAACGGTGCTGTTCGTCAGTTATGACAAGACCAAGTTTTTTGAATTCAACATTTTCAGAAATCAAGGCATGTGTTCCGATTATTATATCAATACTGCCGTCTTTCAGGCTTTCATAGATTTTC
>JBJFIB010000159.1:0-7960 GCA_051894195.1 Acutalibacteraceae bacterium | reverse complement strand
GCGAAAATTCAGCAATAGTTACTATACAGACTGTTTTTTCACTTTATGCTGTGCTTTTTTCGTGGACAGTATCTTTTTTGTGCATATTTTTGAAATATAATTTAAAAAGCATTATAACTCCTGCAACAAATAACACAATGCTTATCCACTGAGAAGTCGAAAGCGAAAGCAAAAATCCCCTTATCTCATCTCCTCTGAAAAATTCAAGCGTAAATCTCAAAACAGGATAAATAATAAGATACAAAGCCAAAAGTGTGCCTTTTTTAAGATTTTTGCGGCTGAGATAAAAAAGCAAAAATGCAAGAAGAAGATTGCATATGCTTTCAATCAACTGTACAGGCAAACGGACAACACCGTTGTACATAACTCCAAAGCTACATTCAATACCGTAACAACAGCCGCCCAAAAAACAGCCTATCCGTCCGAAAGCGTGAAAAAGCGGAATTGCAGGAGCATAAATATCGGCATAAAACATAAAATCCAGTCTGAGTGCCTTGCAGTAAATCACAGCGGTAAGCAAACCGCCGATAAGTCCGCCGTAAAAAACCATTCCCCCGAACACAATACCAAACCAGCCAAAAAACAACTCCCACGACTCAAAGACCTTTTCGGGACTTTGCACAACAAAAGCAAGATAGTGAATCTGAGTTATTGCATAAAGAAGATGTGCTCCTAAAAATGCTCCGATTACTGCTATAATCGGTATATTCACAAGCTGAATACGGTTAAGGTCGGTGCGTTTCCTCGTTGAAAGCCACACAAAAAGCACCGCCGCCACTGCTCCGATAACGGCAAAAAATCCGTATGACGAAATTTTTATGCCGAATAAATCAATATACGGTAACACGAAAACTCTCCTTTGTAATAAAACCTGTTATTCAGTTGTTTTATCTTTTTCAAGAAGTTTTTTGACAATCTCGTCAGTGTGCATACCTCTTGAACCCTTGACAAGCACCGTACAGTCCTTTTCAAGAACAGTGCATAAATAATCGTATGCGTCGGAATTGTTGTCAAAGCTTTTTACTGATGTGTTTCCGTTTTCAGCGGCACCGTCTGCCGTATTATGTGAAAGCTCACCAACCGTGATAAGACAGTCTGTGCCAAGCTGTGCAAGGTATTTTCCTACGCCGTAATGCTCACGCTGTGCCTCGTCACCGAGTTCAAGCATATCGGCAAGAACAGCTATCGTTTTACCTTTGGCAATACTTTTCATAACATCAAGAGAAACCTTTGTAGCCTCAGGACTTGCATTATAGCTGTCGTCAATGAGAACATAGTCGTGCATTTTGTGTATCTGCTGACGCATAGGTGCGTTTTTGTAGGTCAAAAGTCCTTTTTGGATTGTTTCGTCATCAAGTCCGAGTGTTTCGCCTATTGCAACGGCAACAAGGGCATTTGTAACACTATGTACGCCAAGTGCCGGAATTTCAAAGACTGTGTTTTTGCCGTTTCTGTGTGCGGTAAAGGTTGTGTTAAATCCCTCAGCACTGATATTATCGGCATAATAATCGCAGTCTGTTCCCAGTCCGAAAGTAACGGTTCTGAATTTCTGATTGTTGTGAAGAGTCTTTAAAAGAACATCGTCACCGTTTAAGAACAGAACGCCGTTCTCGTCAAAATGCTTTGTGATTTTCAGCTTTTCGGACATAATGTTCTGCTGAGTTTTCAGGTTTTCTATATGTGCTTTTCCGATATTTGTCATAACAGCGATATTCGGACGGGCAACATCACAAAGTCTGTCCATCTCGCCAAATTCACTCATACCCATTTCAATAACTGCGGCATTATTGTGTTCCTCAATGTCGAACATTGTCATAGGCATACCAATCTGACTGTTTTTGTTACCCTGAGTTTTCATAACATCAAAGCCCTGTGAAAGTGCGGCGGCAATCATTTCCTTTGTGCTTGTTTTTCCTACACTGCCCGTAACTCCGACAAGTTTAAGCGTAAACTGACGGCGATACCAAGCCGCAAGAGTCTGTAATGCTTTAAGGGTATCATCAACCTTGATGTACGGCTTTACTGCCTCAGACGGTGCATTGTTTTCCGTAAGCGTTGCCGATGCACCGGCATTAAGACAATCCTCAATAAATCTGTGTGCATCAACCCTTGCACCCCTTATCGGAACAAATAGTGAACCCTCTTTAACTGAACGGCTGTCATACTGTATATTCGTGATAACGGTGTTTTCATCACCGCATAAAATTTTTCCGCCGACAACTGTCGAAATTTCTTTAACTGTAATATTTTTCATTTTTGACTCTCCGTTATTTACCGATTATGCCGGCAATTACTTCACGCTCATCATAGTGAGTTTTCTTGCCGTTTTTATCCTGATAGTCCTCGTGTCCTTTTCCCGCAAGAACAATAATATCACCGTCTTGTGCATTCTCAATACAATAGCGTATTGCGTCAGTTCTGTCGGGAATTACAACATATTTACCGTTGGTTTTGTTTATGCCGACTTTTATGTCCTCGATAATGTCCATTACATTTTCAAATCGTGAATTATCCTCAGTAATAACAGAAAGGTCTGACAACTTGCCCGAAATTTCACCCATTTCATACCGTCTGTCACGGGGACGGTTTCCGCCTGCTCCGAAAAGCGTTACAAGACGCTTTGGGTGATATTCACGCAGTGTTTCAAGGATATTTTCCATACTTACTGCATTGTGTGCATAGTCAATGAGAAGTGTGAAATTGCCGGGGATTTTTACAGGTTCAACTCTGCCCTTGACCTTTACTTCATTAAGACCGTCAAAAATCTGTTCTTTTGTAAGATTAAAGTGCAGACAAACAGCTATTGCCGACAGTGCATTATATACCGTGAATTTTCCCGGAATATCGACATCTGCCGTCATATTCAGCTTACCGCTGACATTAAATCTTACACCGAGATAACCCGGCTTTGAAATAAGTTCGTCATCTGAGGCTCTGAGTTGTGCATTTTCGCTGAAACCGTAGGTTTCGACTGAACAGGTATGGTTCTTGATAATGTTTTCGGCGTTTTCATCGTCAATATTGATTATTCCCGTTGTACACTGCCTGAAAAGCATTGATTTACATTCAAGGTATTCTTCCATACTTGCATGTTCGTCACCGCCGATATGGTCGTGAGAAAAGTTTGTAAATACACCGTAATCAAAGATAAATCCGTCTGTTCTGTGCCATTTAAGACCGAGTGAGGACGCCTCCATAACAACGCACTTACAGCCCTTGTCAATCATTTTTCGCATAGCTTGCTGAATTTCGTAGGATTCTGGTGTTGTGTTCGCAGTTTTGATGAGCTCGTCACCGATAATAATTCCGAGTGTGCCTATTATGCCTGTCTTATATCCGCCTTTTTCAAGGATTGAATGAATCATTGACGCTGTTGTGGTTTTGCCCTTTGTACCTGTTATGCCGATTGTGGTGAGTTCCTCAGCAGGATTACCAAAATATTCCGCCGACATAAACGCAAGAGCCTTTCTTGTGTCATTAACTTTAATGATTGTTGCATTATGTATTTCAATATCCTCGCTTACAACAACGGCAACTGCACCGCTGTCAACGGCGTTCTGTGCAAATTTATGACTGTCAAGATTAGCACCTTTAAGGCAAACGAAAACGCAATCCTTGCATGCTTTTCTTGAATCGTAGATAACATCGCTTATTTCTATGTCAGTATTTCCGCTGACGATTGTATAGTTAAGTCTTGTAAGAAGCTGTTCGAGTTTCATAGAAACTACTCCCTTTCAGATTATTGTCAATTCGATTTTATTTTATCACAGCAATATGAACTATTCAAGGGAAAAATTAGCTTTATGTGACTTATTGTATGTAGATTTATTGTATCGGTTTGAATATTATGATTATAAGTTTATCAGTGAAGGAGATTTTCATGGATATTATAAAAGTATTCGGGACAAATGTAAAAAAGTACCGTCAGCAAATCGGATTATCGCAAGAACAATTTGCCGAAAAATGCGGATTACACCGAACATATATAAGTGCCATTGAATGTTTCAGAAGAAGTATTTCTCTGGAAAATATACAGAAAATAGCGGACGCTTTGAATATTGAAACTTATAAACTATTTTTGGAGGAGGAAAAATAATATGCCTGATAGGAATAGGGCTGAGGGTTGGCAACATGCAAAAATTTCTGGCCATGAAAACGAAAAGTTAGTAGCTGAATTAACCGCTGATAATATTGAAGTTCAACAAAGATTACTAAGCTGTGCACATTTGCATAATGTTACTGTTGAGAGTGTTGAATATGGAGGTTTATGTGAAACTGATGTTGAGTGTATATTCGGCGGTAAAACAAAATCCAAAACAGATATGTGGCTTCGTCTTTCAAACAACGAACGTTTGAATGTTTCCATCAAAAAAGATGAAGGTGGTCAAGTGTTTCTTATTGGCATTGAAAGATTCATAAATGGTTTTGAATTGCAATATAAAAAAACAATTCCTGATAATGTAAAAAGAGCACTTTCCCTTTATTTTGGTTCAGCCGATGATACTATTGATATTGTAAACATATATGGTAATCATAACAAAAATTTAGAAACAAGAAAGCATCGACTTGTAGCAGATACTTTAAAAGCGTACAATGAAAATCTGTATTTGTGTCTGATACAATGGTTTAATGACAACATCGCTGATTTGTTTGATTTTTGTTTTTCAAAAGGATTAGCATCTGACTCTGATGATTGGGCACAAATAGTATGGTATAAAAATTTAGTTGGCGAAAATCAATTTGATGAAATGCTCTACCTGCCGGATTTAAAAAATCGCATACCACATACAGCTGAGTATGGAACAAGAAATGGCGGAAGTACAATACAATTACCATTCGGCTTCGTTCAATGGCACAGTCCCCGTAAGGTCATTCCCGGTAATTTACAATTTCATCACTCATTCAGCAAAGTTGAACTGCTCTAACAAATAAAAAAGAGGAGCAAAAGTCTTTTCAGACTATTGCTCCATTTTTATTTTTCTAACGCTAAAAGCATTTGTCTTGCAATAACTTTTGACAACAAAGGTGGCACTGCATTGCCGATTTCTAAGCGTTTCATACCATCAGAACCATAGAATTTATAGTTATCCGGAAAGCTTTGAAGACGAGCACCTTCACGAATAGACATAGCTCTTGAATCTCTGGGGTGAATACATCTCGATGACGATGGGCAAGCAAAGTTTCTTGTTATTGTAGTTGCCGGTTTATCCCACCAAAGTTTTGCATAAGTATTCCCATATCCGCTTTTTGGTCTTATTTCTTCCGGTAAATCATTCTTGGATTGACCATCCTTCAAGGTTTCCATAATTTTAATAAGATGTTCTCCGTTTTTAGGGGCAAAATGTTCGGTCAAACAAGATGTTGAATTCAATCGAACAAATTTTAAGAATTCATTATCCGCAGGTTTATCATAATAATCCTTAGATTGTCCACTTTTTATAATTGGCAAATCACCAATAGCATCTTTTAACTTAACAAAAGGCTTTAATCCTTCTCCATGTGTTGGCTTTGGGTATTCAAAATTATTTTTTCCTTTAAAACCAACCAGTATAACTCTTTCTCTCTGTTGTGGTACACCATAATTAACCGAATTTAACACTTTATATTTCAAGTCATATCCTAATTCCTCAAATTCAGATTTGATTTGTTGAAATAATCTGCCATGATCCATACTCAAAATTCCAACCACATTTTCAAAAACAAATGTACGAGGGTTAAGTATCTGTAACACTCTTTTGTATTGCATAAACAGGTTTGCTCTTTTATCCATCTGCCTTTTACCTAATGTTGAATATGATTGACAAGGAGGTCCACCAACAACTATATCAATAGTGTTTCCGTTTAACACTTTTAAAAGAGTTTCTTCTGTTAAATCGTTAATATCACAATTCATCATTTTGACATCGGGATAATTAAGTGTATATGCAATAGATATATCTTTTTCAATTTCGTTCGCTGCAATAATATTAAATTCTGGCATTTGTGAAAATCCATAACTCAAACCACCAACTCCGGCAAATAAATCCATAATATTATATTGATTCATTATCTTTTCTCCTATTCCAGTAACAAAATAATATTTTGCATAATATATAACGACCAAAAATGCCAAATGCCCATATGCTGTTATATATAATTTAATCCTTGCAAAAATAAGTTATACATAGAATATCATACATTTATTTCAACATCAAGTCTGCAATAAATCAAAACTCATATTCTCATCAAAAAATCCAGTATTTTTAGAAAATTGACAAGTTTAAAAGAAAAATTGTCAAGAATACTTGACAAACAAAAAAGCGTATGGTAATATATAAGCACAAGATAAATTATTGATTGTTTTATCATAATTTGTTTTGTGTTCCGCAGTTTTCGGAGGGCTTACTCAATGGACAAAAAAGAAATTCTCGAAAAAAACAAACACAGCGGTCTTGACGAGCGTGAACAGCGTATCTATAACACATCTTTCGGACTGGGAGCTGTTGTTGTCGGAATACTGTGCCTTGTGTTCAGTGTATATAAGGCTTTTCACGGACAGAAGTTCTATGAATTTGTTGCGATAATAACCGCTTATTTGTGTACAACTTTTCTGTACCAGTACAAAAATCTCAGAAACACTTTATACCTTATATCCGGTATCGTGACCGGAATTATAGCAATAGTCTGTACTGTTTTTTTCTTTGTGGTGGACATCTGATGAGTGAGATAGTATTTCAGAACCGACTTCGTGTTGCACGAGCCGAAAAAAGAATTTCTCAGGGTGAGCTTGCGGAAATGGTCGGCGTTTCACGCCAGACAATAAGTTCAATCGAAAACAACCAGTTTTGTCCGAGTGCAAGGCTTGCATTACTGCTTTGTATTGCACTTGATAAAAAATTTGAAGACCTGTTCTTCTTTGAAGAATAAATACATAATATTGATTATAAGTTTACTTCATATACATTCCTCCTAAAAATCAACACCCCCGATTACGATAATAAGTAATCGGGGGTGTTGTTTTATGCAAATATACCGTTTTTAAAATTTCAGTCTTTTTTGAATTTTGCCTCAATCTTGTCGGCTGCCTCTGCCGCCGCATTGTTTTCAACGGATTCTATCTTTCCTTCGTCGCAAGCCTTTGCATTAGCAGGGTCAATAGGAAATCTTGCAAGAATATCAAGGTCATATTCCTTTGCTGTTTCTTCAAGATTGCTTTTGCCGAAAGGATAAAACTTCTTTTTGCAGTCGGGACACTCAAAATAGCTCATATTTTCAATAATTCCAAGAGTAGGAATATTCATCATCTTTGCCATTTTTACAGCCTTTGCAACAATCATTGAAACAAGCTCCTGAGGAGATGTTACAATGACTATTCCGTCAAGTGGAATTGACTGATATACAGTCAGCGGAACATCGCCTGTTCCCGGCGGCATATCAACAAACATATAGTCAACATCATTCCATATTACATCTGACCAGAACTGCTTTACTGTTCCGGCAATAATAGGACCTCTCCATACAACAGGGTCTGTTTCATTCGGCAAAAGAAGATTTACTGACATTATGTCTATGCCTGTACCTGTTGTAACGGGGAAAATTCCGTCCTCAGAACCGACTGCCTTTTGTGTGATACCAAAGGTCTTTGGTATTGATGGACCTGTCACATCGGCGTCAAGCACCGCCGTATGATAACCTTTACGGTTGAACATAACGGCAAGCAGTGATGTTACAAGTGACTTGCCTACGCCGCCCTTGCCGCTGACAACTCCTATAACTCTTTTTACCGAACTGTATTGATTGAGTTTTACCGTAAAATCCTGTGGCTGACCGCTTTCTCTTGACGAACAGTTTTCTCCGCAGGTATCACAGTTATGTGTACATTCTGACATTTTGTATTCCTCGCTTTATCTTTGTTTCAGTTTTAGTTTTCCTCGTCTGAGCCGTTATTATCAGCGTCATTTGTATCAATTAAATCATCAAC
>JBJFIB010000158.1:0-7996 GCA_051894195.1 Acutalibacteraceae bacterium | reverse complement strand
CTCCACATTTCACTCTGCACACTGATAAAGAGGTTATCGCAAACAGGTAAAATTGCGGTAACCTCTTATTTTTATCCTTTTATTCAGATTTTACACAAAAAAACAAGGCAAAAAGTACGAAACCTTTTGCCTTGATGTTCAAGCTGGTGCGAGTGACGGGACTTGAACCCGTACGTCGTGCAACACACGCCCCTCAAACGTGCCTGTCTGCCAATTCCAGCACACTCGCATTTATTTGTTTTTCAGAGAACATTTGTTATTATAAATTATATTTCGGCTTTTGTCAAGAGTTTTTTTAAAATTTTTTGTTTTAAAGTAAATTTCGTTATAGCTGAATTTAGTCTGGGAAATTTTGTTCTCAGCCTTGTTAAATTTACCCTTTCTTACTATTTTTATGCATTTTTGCGTTTTTTCTTTTTCCTAATCTTATTTCCGCCTATTTCTCTG
Source organism: Acutalibacteraceae bacterium (assembly GCA_051894195.1). Lineage (GTDB taxonomy): Bacteria > Bacillota > Clostridia > Oscillospirales > Acutalibacteraceae > UBA1213. The sequence continues at coordinate 7,549 of JBJFIB010000158.1, read as the reverse complement.
CTTAAATTCCACTTCTTTCCTACTGTGGAATTTACTTTGGGAATTAACGAAAGAGTGCGTTGAGCCGGTTTATGCAATAAATGATAAAGTAAACTCAACTCAACGCACAAAGTTTTATTTGAAACAATTATGAATTAAAGCTCTGTGAATGATTTTTTTGGTATCCATACACGGCACAAATATGAGGCTACTGCGATTATTACCGATACAATCCAGCCGACAGGCCACGAAAGCCATATTCCGAGAGAACCCCATATTCCTGCAAAAACAAACGAAAGAACAACACGGATAATAAGGTCGGTGAATGTTGACAGCATAAACCATATCATAGCACAAGCACCACGGTTAATTCCGTCAGCCATAAGTTTTAATGCGACGAAAAAGTAAAACGGTGACGCTACCGCAAGAAACTGTACACCGGTATGTATTGCGTCAGCGTCCTCAGCACCGAGAAACAGTCCCATCATCTGATTTCCGAAAAAGCTGTATGCCAAAGTAAACGGCAAAGAAACAAAAATGCACATTATAATTGCGGTGCGAAAGCCTTTTCTGACACGGTCAATTTTTGCCGCTCCGATATTCTGTGCAGTAAAGTTCGACAGACCGTTTGAAAGCGTTGTAAATGATGTTATCGCAAACGAATTGAGTTTTATTGCCGCCGAATATCCAGCCATAACAGCCGAGCCAAAACCGTTTACAACAACCTGTACAAACAGATTTCCTACTGAAACAAAGCTGTTTTGCAGGATACTCGGAATTGAAATGCGGCAGATTTTAGCAAACATTGGCTTTGAAAAGAATTTTGTTTCGCCGTCGTTTTCAATAGTTCTGACCTTACGGTTAAGCACGAAAAATGCCGCAACCGATGCAAGTCCCTGTGCGATAAATGTTGCCCAGGCAGCACCCTGAACTCCCATTCCGAACGAACCTACGAACACTAAGTCAAGTATTATGTTAAGCACAGACGAAATAATGAGGAAATACAGCGGTGTTTTTGAATCCCCGAGTGAAGTAAAAATACCTGTGCAGATATTGTACAAAAACAGGAACAGAAGTCCGTATGTATAAATATCAAGATAAGCCGCACTGTCGGTAAATATGTTTTCGGGTGTCTGTAATGCCCACAGCACAGGACGACAAAAAACACACCCCACAATCGTGAGAATAACGCTCAGTGACAAAACCGAAATATATGATGTGTTTATTGCAGTTTTGGTCAATGAATATTTTTTTGCACCGAAAAACTGTGATATTACAACCGAACAGCCGACATTACTGCCGAGTGCAAACGACATAAATATCATAGTTATTGCATAAGACGCACCTACTGCGGCAAGAGCGTCTTTTCCGCATATCTGTCCTACAATAATGCTGTCGGCAATATTATAAATCTGCTGAAACATAGCACTGAACAGCATAGGCAGAGAAAATTTCCACAGTATCGCCGACGGCTTTCCCTGTGTCATATCAGTTATCATTTTTATCAGTCCCTAATCCTTTTTTGCAGCAAGCTGCCGCTCCAAATTCGCATTTAAATTTATTGTTACAATTAAGTTATTGTCTGCGGAGTTAGTTATTGCAATAATTTCTCATTCGGAACAACTCCTAACTCCTCACTCCTAACTCTTAAAGCTCCTCACTGAATAAAAACCGCTGTGCAAGGCTGTTTTTCTTGATGTTCTTTTTTGCGTTATCCAAAGAAAACCACTGTGCAAAGTCAACTTCATCAGTGTTAAGTCCGTCAAGGCTTTCGTTGTCGGCAATACACGAAAAGTTCAGCATAAGTGTATTTGTCGGCTCAAAGTATTCGCTTTTGTTGAATTTCAGTTCTCTGACATCAAGACCGATTTCCTCTTTGACTTCACGAATTACCGCATTTTCGGCACTTTCGCCCTTGTTGATATATCCCGCAACAAGAACATAATCGGGTTTGCCATATTGCTTTATGAGAAGAATTTTATCCCTTGACGGATTCTTCACAATCATACTTACGGCAGTTGAATAAATCGGAAAACGGTATTTACCACATTTTGTACAGTATGGGATAATGCCCTCGTTTTCAAGTTCTTTTGCGATAAGTCTTGTGCCACATTCATAGCAGTAATTCATAAAGTCGTTCTCCTTTTTTCGATGAATTTTCCGAAAAGCATTGAAAGCGTGATAAATACTGCACTGCCAAGCATTATCTCAAACGGATATACGGCAAGAAATTTACTGTCAATAATAAATGGCAGAAGTGCCACTGCACAGGCAGGCGGAAATATAACTTTCAGCAAGACCGATATATACATTATAGCCACCGTCACAATAAATACCGCAATAGTAATCGGCAGGTGTAATGTCTGGCACAGTATAAGTCGTACACAAACACCAATACACGCAAAAAGCAAAATCATAAGAAATATAATCAGCGGATTTTTTCGGGCTTTGCTGTCGGTGTAAGAAAACTCACACAATGTAACAATCAGCGGCGGTGCAATAATAAACAGGACATCAAAGCTTGTTGCCACAGCCGCTAACAACGCCAATACAATAAAAAGAAAAATCCATCTCAAAGGTTCTGTTTTCTTTTCATAGATAACAGGTTTATGCTTTCGGGGAATATTCAGCTTATGTTTTTCAAACAGCCATTGTACAAGCACAATAACCGCCGTCATTATTATTACCGAAACAGGATAATATAAACTTTCGATGTGCGTAAGAACCGGAAGTATGCATGCTGAAATCATAGGAAAAATTGTACACCTTGTGCATAAAAGCATAAACGCACAAAACAAAAAGCCGATAATAACCTTGAAAAACAGCGGAATATCCACAAATGCCGACAGCCCATATCCCACAAACGCCGAAATTGACATAAGCACAAGCATTTTAATGCGGCTGACTTCCCATGGTTGTTTTTCTGCGACTAATGCACCTGAGGCAAGTGCCGCAATTTCGGGGAAAATAATTTCATAGTTGCCGATTAACTCGGCAGTCAGCACGGAAAGCGTTATAATACTGACCGAAATCCAGATTTTTATGTTTTGTTTTAAAGTCATATCAATCTCCATGATTTATTATCTTTAAAAACACAGGTCACAGCCTGAAACAACAAGCTGTGACCTGCTGAAAATTCTTAAACGGTAAATCAGCACTCGGCAATTACTTCAACTTCACAAAGAACATTTTTCGGAAGTGTCTTTACAGCAACGCATGAACGGGCAGGCTTGCCTGTGAAATATTTGCCGTAAATTCCGTTGAAAACAGCAAAATCATTCATATCAGCAAGGAAACAAACCGTCTTTACAGCCTTGTCAAGAGATGAACCAGCCTCTTCAAGAATTGCTTTGAGATTTTTCATAACCTGTTCTGTCTGTCCCTCGATTGTTGTTTCTTCAACATTACCTGTTGCGGGATTGATTGCGATTTGTCCTGATGTAAAAACAAAACCGTTTGTCTTTATTGCCTGTGAATAAGGACCTATTGCGTCAGGAGCATTTTTTGTGTAGATTTTTTCTGCCATTTCAAAAACTTCCTTTCGATTTTAAATATTATATAATCAGTTATCCTTTTCAATAACTCAATTCAGTGAAAACAGTGGTGGTCACAACAACTCCACTCTCAACTCTCCACACTCCACTCTGATTACGAATTATCAACTATGCGGTAGCCTTTTTTGCTGAGTTCGTCTTTGATTTTCTGAACATGCTCGTGGTTTCTGGTTTCAAGAGAAACACGAAGGTAACAGGAGTTGATGTCGGTGTTGAGGTCGGCTCTGTCGTGATTTACAGCAATAACATTTGCACCGAGATTAGAGATGATTTTTGCAACATTCCTGAGTTCGCCCGGCATATCTTTAAGTTCGATTGTAAATTCGGCAAGACGACCGGCTTTCTGCAAGCCTCTGTCGATAACTCTTGAAAGAATTGTAACATCAATATTTCCGCCTGAAACAAGACAGCAAACTTTTTTATTTTTTATCGGGAATTTGTTGAACAGTGCGGCGGCAACGGATACTGCACCTGCACCCTCAGAAATAAGTTTCTGTTTTTCGATAAGCGAAAGAATAGCCGTTGCAACCTCATCATCTGTTACGGTCATAATTTCGTCAACATATTTCTTGCATATATCAAAGGTAATTTCACCCGGAGTTTTTACCGCAATACCGTCGGCAATCGTGTGAACGCTCGGCAGTGTTTCAATCTTGTCGTGTGCGATTGAAAGATACATTGACGGAGCACCGGCTGACTGAACACCATAAACTTTTACATTAGGTCTGAGGGACTTTATTGCATAGGCAACGCCGCTGATAAGTCCGCCGCCGCCGATTGGAACGATTACTGCGTCAACATCAGGAAGTTGGTCAAGAATTTCAAGACCGATTGTACCCTGTCCTGCAATTACCATTTCGTCATCAAACGGGTGAATGAATGTTGCACCTGTTTCCTTTTGGAGTTCAACAGCTTTGTCGTGAGCGTCGTCGTATGTTCCCTCAACAAGACAAACTTCTGCACCATAGCTTTTTGTTGCCTCAACCTTTGAGATAGGTGCTGAGTTCGGAATACAGATAAGCGACTTTATGTTGTTTTTTGCCGCCGCAAGTGCAACGCCCTGTGCGTGATTTCCTGCTGAACAGGTGATAACGCCTCGTGCTTTTTCTTCGTCAGTAAGCTGTGAAATTTTATAGTAAGCACCTCTTGCCTTGAATGCACCGGTTATTTGCAGATTTTCGGTTTTGAGGTAAATCTCACATTCGTCCGAAAGATTTTGTGCTTTAATCATATCGGTAGGTCTGATAACTTCTTTTAAAACATACGAAGCGTGATAGATTTTGTCGAGTGTCAGCATTTGAAAAAATCCCCTTACCTTTGGTCTGATGTAGGTTTTGCCCTTTTATACAGACTTTTATTTTATTTAATTTGGTTTATAAAACATATATATAAAAATACAGCGTTTTTATTTAAAAGTCAAGTATTGAACCGTTTTTCTGTTTCACATTAGTGAGATAAAGCGTGCGTTATTTTGCCTTATAATTATTATATTAAGCCCGTATTCCGACAAAATACGAAATTTCAGCATAATTTATATCAAATTTTATAATTAAAATTGTTGAATAAGAAAAAAATGCATAAATTTGAAAAAAATTTATATTATGTCTTTATATTTTGTAATTTTTACTGTATAATATAAAATTGTAAGTGTGCAGAAAGGCGGATTTGCTTATGCATACTAAAAATTTATAAAAAATTTGGAGCGTGATTATAATGCCATTAGTAAATGCAGCAGAAATGCTTACAAAGGCAAAACAGGGCCACTATGCAGTAGGTCAGTTCAACATCAACAATCTTGAATGGACAAAGGCTATTCTCCTCACAGCACAGGAACTTAACTCACCTGTAATTCTCGGTGTTTCAGAGGGTGCAGGCAAGTATATGTGCGGATACAAGACAGTTGTAGGTATGGTAAACGGTATGCTCGAAGAACTCAACATCACTGTTCCTGTTGCTCTTCACCTTGACCACGGTTCATATGAAGGTGCAAAGAAGTGCATTGAGGCTGGTTTCAGCTCAATTATGTTCGACGGCTCACACTATCCGATTGAAGAAAACATCGAAAAGACAAAGGAACTCGTTGCTATCTGCAAGGAAAAAGGTCTTTCACTCGAAGCAGAAGTTGGTTCAATCGGCGGTGAAGAAGACGGCGTTGTTGGTATGGGCGAATGTGCTGACCCACAGGAATGTAAGCAGATTGCTGACCTCGGTGTAACAATGCTTGCCGCAGGTATCGGCAACATTCACGGTAAATATCCTGCAAACTGGCAGGGACTCAGCTTTGAAACTCTTGACGCTGTTCAGCAGCTCACAGGTTCAATGCCTCTCGTTCTTCACGGCGGTACAGGTATTCCGGCTGATATGATAAAGAAGGCAATCAGCCTCGGTGTTTCAAAAATCAATGTTAATACAGAATGTCAGCTTGCATTTGCAGACGCAACAAGAAAGTACATCGAAGCAGGCAAGGATCAGCAGGGCAAAGGCTTTGACCCGAGAAAACTTCTTGCTCCGGGCTTTGAGGCTATCAAGGCTACCGTTAAAGAAAAGATGGAACTTTTCGGTTCAGTAGGCAAGGCTTGATTTTTAAAATCCGTTTTACAGCAAATAAACAAGCGGCAGTATCGTTAAATCGGTACTGCCGTTTGATATATTATAAGAGGAGGTTTGTATATGGATTTAACAAGGACAAGCAGGTTTTTAAGTCTTATACTGCGGCATAAACCCGAAGTTATCGGTATAACTCTTGATGAACACGGCTGGGCAGATATTGATGAACTTATTGACGGAATTAACACACACGATAAAAAATATAATATCAACAGAGAAATTTTAAACCAGATTGTAGAAACAGACGAAAAGCAAAGATACGCAATAAGTTCTGACGGAAAACTCATACGGGCAAATCAAGGACATTCAATACCTGTTGATGTTGAATTGAAAGAAACCGAACCTCCCGAAGAACTTTTTCACGGAACAGCGGAGAGATTTTCAAAGTCGATTGAACAACAGGGAATTTTGCCGCAAAGCCGGCTTTATGTTCATCTGTCAAAAGATGTTCAGACGGCGGAAAAAGTAGGTATGCGTCACGGAAAGCCGATTGTATATCGTGTAAACAGCGGTGAAATGTTTCGTCAGGGATATAAATTCTACATTTCATTAAACGGAGTGTGGCTTACAAAAAATGTTCCTCCGCAATTTCTGACAAAGGTATAGACAGATTTAAAAATCCTATTATATTTATGTCTGTTATTCCTGTATGTATGATATTTGAGTTTTCAAAGTAGGTGCAGCTTTTTCTGCATTTACTTTGGGAATTAACTGAATTAACTCTTTTCAAATTTTTTTAAAAAAAGTGTTGACAAAACCTTATTAAAGGAGTTATAATAATAAAGCTGTCAGCGATTGACGGTTTAAATAACGAGGCGTAACTCAGTTTGGTAGAGTGCTTGGTTTGGGACCAAGATGCCGCAGGTTCAAGTCCTGTCGCCTCGACCATAAAAATGCAAACCGCTCAGATAATCTGTATTGGATTGTCTGGGCGGTTTTTCTTTGTCAAAATATGAAAAAAGAATACAAGAGATATATTTTTATAAATGAATATTCCTGTTAAGCGTATATGGCGTAATACGAATAACAGGAATATTTGTCAGAACTTTTATAACATATTTATGCTTTAATCAACATACAATCAATCTTTTTATCTTGTTATTTATGTTGTTTGTTATTTTTCGGCTGACCTGATAAATTCAGATAAAACAGCTTCCATTATCATTGATTTTAAGAAATACAATAATCTTATTTTACCGTGAGGGTAAAATCTTTTATAACTTCTTTGCCTGTTGAATCCTTTACTTTTGTACGGACACTGTATGTGCCTGATTTTGTCGGCTGCCATTCTCTTGTTGTGGTTGTGCCGTATGATGTAAGTGTTGTCCATGATGTTGCTGTTGAGTGTTTGCAAAGGAATGAATATTTATACGGTGATGTGCCGCCTGTTGCCTTTCCTGTAAGCGTTA
>JBJFIB010000157.1:0-37743 GCA_051894195.1 Acutalibacteraceae bacterium | reverse complement strand
AATTCTTTTTATCTTTTTTCTATTTTTCCTATTGACTTTTTATAGTTGGTCTTTTTAATTATGACTGTGACAGTCTTTTTGATTTTAATCTGAGCGTTTCTGTTTCTTTATACGGCTTGAAAAGCATAAAGATAATGAACATTACTATCAAAAATGCAACGATTGAACCTATGACATTTCCCTGACCTGTAAACAGCATACCAAGCTGATAAATCATCAGTGAAACAGAATATGCAAATATGCACTGATAGCCGATTGCAAACCAAGTCCATTTTGCACTGTTCATTTCACGCCTGATTGCTCCGATAGCCGCAAAGCACGGTGCACAAAGAAGATTGAATACAAGGAATGAATATGCTGAAAGCGGTGTGAATGACGACTGCATATTTGTCCATACCTGCCAGCCGTTTTCGGCAACCTCGTCAAATCCGCCGAACAGAACACCGAATGTGCCTACAACATTTTCTTTTGCGATAAGACCTGTAACTGCGGCTACTGCTGACTGCCAGTTGCCCCAGCCGAGAGGAACAAATATCCATGCAATAGCCGAACCGATTGATGCAAGAATACTTTCGGACATATCAACCATACCGAACTGTCCGTCTGACCAGCCAAAGTTTGATGTAAACCATACAAGAATTGTTGCGAGAAGAATTATTGTGCCTGCCTTCTTTATAAATGACCATGAACGCTCCCACATTGAACGCAAAAGACTGCTTATTGTCGGAAGATGATAAGCAGGAAGCTCCATTACGAAAGGTGCAGGCTCTCCTAAAAACATCTTTGTCTTTTTGAGCATAATGCCCGAAATAATTATTGCGGCAATTCCGACAAAATATGCACTCGGTGCTACCCACCATGCTCCGCCGAATAATGCACCTGCGATAAGTGCGATAATCGGGAGTTTTGCACTGCAAGGGATAAATGTCGTCGTAATAATTGTCATACGGCGGTCACGCTCGTTTTCGATTGTCCGTGACGCCATAATTCCCGGTACGCCGCAGCCTGTGCCGATAAGCATAGGAATAAACGATTTGCCCGAAAGCCCGAATTTTCTGAAAATCCTGTCAAGTACAAACGCAATTCTTGACATATATCCGCAGCCTTCAAGAAACGCAAGCAAAAAGAAAAGAACAAGCATCTGAGGAACAAATCCGAGTACGGCACCAACGCCACCGACAATACCGTCAAGTATAAGTCCTTGCAGCCAGTCAGCACAATTTACGCTTTCAAGCCAGTTTTGTAAAAGCGGCGGAATACCCGGAACCCATATACCATAATTTGCGGGATTTGGTTCTTCAATTTCAGTCGCTTTGAGATATGTTTCATAATCAACAGGAAGTGTTTCTTCAACATTACCGTCATCATCATAAAGATAAGCCGTTGTTTTGATATTCTCTGCTTTTTCTTTGATAAGAACGGTTTGTTCATCTGTTGACTTTTCTTCGTCAACTGCACCCTGTTCTTCTGCGGCTTTGATGAACGCCTCAATTTCTGCCTCAGGTTCTGCATAAGACTCACACGCCTCTTCATAAGCGGAAGTTCCTATTCCGAACAAATGCCAGCCGTCACCGAACACACCGTCATTTGCCCAGTCCGTTGCCGCTGTTCCTATTGTACTTACAGAAAGATAATATACTATGAACATAACAAGTGCAAAAATCGGAAGTGCTGCCCAACGATTTGTTACAACCTTATCAATTTTATCTGAAACAGTCAGCTTGCCTTTATTCTTTTTCTTGTAACAGGCTTTGATAACCGAGGCAATATATACATATCTTTCGTTTGTTATTATGCTTTCGGCATCATCATCAAGCTCGTTTTCGGCGGCTTTAATATCCTTTTCAATATGTTCAAGAACCTGTTTATCAATTTTAAGCTGTTCAAGAACCTTATCGTCACGCTCAAATATTTTTATTGCATACCATCTTTGCTGTTCCTCAGGCATATTGTGAACAGCGGCTTCTTCTATATGTGCGATTGCGTGTTCAACAACTCCGCTGAAAGTATGCTGAGGTACTGTTTTTTCTTCTTCTGCGGCTCTGACTGCCGTTTCTGCCACCTCCATAATGCCTTTGTTTTTGAGTGCGGATATTTCGACAACCTTACAGCCAAGCTGTTTTGCAAGAACGGCGGTATCTATTTTATCACCGTTTTTATGGACTATATCCATCATATTTATTGCAACAACAACCGGTATTCCGAGTTCAATCAGCTGTGTTGTAAGATAAAGGTTTCTTTCAAGGTTAGTACCGTCAATAATATTAAGAATTACATCAGGGCTTTCGTCTACAAGATAATTTCTTGCAACAACTTCTTCAAGCGTATAAGGCGACAGTGAATATATACCCGGTAAATCCATAATGACTACATCATCATGCTTTTTGAGTTTTCCCTCTTTTTTCTCAACCGTAACACCCGGCCAGTTACCGACAAATTGATTTGAACCCGTCAGTGCATTAAACAGTGTCGTTTTGCCGCAGTTTGGATTTCCTGCAAGTGCAATTTTAATTTTCATATACAAATTCCTCTCCGATAGTTAGCAGTAACTAACTCATTTTCTTGAAAAAACAAGGCAATTAACCTTGTATTTATATTGATTTAATCTTCAATTTCAATCATATCCGCATCAGCCTTACGCAGTGAAAGCTCATAACCACGAACGGTAACTTCAACAGGATCACCCAGCGGTGCAACCTTGCGGACATAGACCTCAACACCTTTTGTAATTCCCATATCCATTATCCGTCTTTTTATTGCACCCTCTCCGTGCAATTTTTTAACCTTTGCGGTATTGCCGACCTTTACCTCTCTTAATGTTCTCATAAGCTATCCTCCGGTTATTAAATCATTATTTTTTGTGCGGTTTCACGGCTGATTGCAAGCCGTGAGTCCTTGACTTTTACAATCAGATTTCCCGACATAGCAGAAACAATTTTTACACTTCCTCCAACAACAAAACCGAGATTTTCGAGGTGTTGTCTGAGTTCAGCTTTTCCGCCAACCTTTTTGATGATATTTTCCTCGCCTATATCTGCAAGAGTCAGGGGCATCATATACATCATTCCTTCTTTGTATTCATGTTAGCTTTAGCTAACTGATATGGATTTAATTAGGTTAGCTTTCGCTAACCGTTAATATATTACTTCATCAGAATATAATTGTCAATAATTTTTCGGGAATTTTAGTTAGCATATGCAAACTTTGTATATCTGACCAAAACAGTTAGCGTAAACTAACTCAAAACAGGTTATTTTTCCGAAAAAAATACCGCTTGCATTACTGCAAACGGCAATTTCCTGATATAATTTTATTTTTTGCTTTAAATAATTGAATACAGCAACGCACTGAATACGCCTATTACCATCATTACACAAAGAACAATACATACAATACGGACTATAAGTTTCTGTCTTTTAAACATTATAAAGCAACTCCCGATTTTTAATATGACATTATATTATAATATTTACACAAAATTTTCAAGATGTTTATTCAAAGAAATTCAAATCATTTCAGCGTGAACATTGACAAATTTCACCCATAAGACGATAATATTGTATGTTAATACATTACTTGATTAAATCAGATTGGGGAAGTTCAAATGATTCAGAATTTTTTTACTGTTGCACATCAGGTGCTTATTCTTTTTATTCTTATCGGCGTCGGGTTTTTATGCGGAAAAATAAAAATGCTGAATGAAAATTCCGTTAAAGCTATAAATGACCTTGTATTGTACATAGTATGTCCGTGCGTAATAATAAACAGCTTTATAAGAAAATTTGACAAAACAATGCTTGAAGGCTTGCTTGTGACTGCGGCGGCAGCTCTGTTTGTTATGATGCTTTCAATTCTTATTGCACATTTTGTATTTCACGATAAAAAAGATACAAGAAACCGTGTATATAAATTCGCAACGGTGTTTTCAAACTGCGGATTTATCTCTCTGCCGTTACAACAGGCTTTGCTCGGAAATGAAGGGGTGTTTTACGGTGCGGCATATATTGCAGTGTTCAACATTGTAATGTGGACAGCAGGCGTTTATATTTCAAGCGGTGACATCAAAATGCTTTCGCCTAAAAAAGTTTTTCTTAATCCCTGTATTATTGCGGTTGTGGTCGGAATTATTATTTTTGTTTTTTCAATACCGATACCCGATATTATCTCAGAACCGATAGGATATTTATCGGCACTGAACACACCTGTTCCGATGATAATTATAGGCTTTTATCTGTCACAGTCAAAGATACTTGACGCATTCAGAAATGTAAAAAATTTCATTTGCGTCGGATTAAGGCTTGTAATAGTACCGCTGATTTCACTTGGTGTATTTTTGCTATGCGGTATAAACGGCAAGGTGCTTATTGCCGCTCTTATTGCAACAGCCGCATCTTCTGCCGCATCTACAACTATGTTTGCGGCAAAATTCGGAAACGATACCTCAATTTCGGTTAATCTTGTCACAATGTCAACCTTACTTTCGGTAATAACTATGCCTTTGATTGTAGGATTTGCACAAAGCATAAGTTGAAAACAGTCACTGATGACGAATAAGTTTTAATTTTACACTCATTATAAAACATCAATTATCAATTATCCATTGACAAATGTCGCATTTTGAAGGATAATATAAGGTATATTGATACAGTTATATTATAATTGTATCATATTCAAAAAGGGGGACTACAAAATGAATTACACTCTTGCTCAGAAAATCATCAAAGCTCACCTTCTCAGCGGTGACATGACAGTCGGCAGTGAGGTCGGTCTGAAAATTGACCAGACTCTTACTCAGGACGCAACGGGTACTATGGCATACCTCGAATTTGAGGCTATCGGCGTACCTCGTGTAAAAACAGAAAAAAGCGTTGCCTACATTGACCACAACACTTTGCAGACAGGTTTTGAAAACGCTGACGACCATCGCTTTATTCAGACTGTTGCAAAAAAACACGGTATCTATTTTTCAAGACCGGGCAACGGAATTTGTCATCAGGTTCATCTTGAACGCTTCGGAAAACCGGGCAAGACTCTTATCGGTTCGGACAGCCATACTCCAACCGGCGGCGGTATCGGTATGCTTGCAATCGGTGCAGGCGGACTTGATGTTGCTGTTGCTATGGGTGGCGGTGCTTACTATATTTCTATGCCGAAAATGGTAAGAATTAACCTCACAGGAAAATTACAGCCGTGGGTTTCGGCAAAGGATATTATTCTTGAAGTTCTCCGTATTATGTCCGTTAAAGGCGGCGTCGGAAAAATTATAGAATACGGCGGTGAAGGCGTTAAAACTCTTACTGTTCCTGAGAGAGCAACCATTACAAATATGGGTGCTGAACTCGGTGCAACAACTTCAATCTTCCCGTCTGATGAAATAACAAGAGAATTTATGGCTGCACAGGGTCGTGAAGAAGACTGGGTTGAACTTCAACCTGACAAAGACGCAGTTTATGATGAAGTTATTGATATTGACCTTTCAAAACTCGTTCCTATGGCTGCTTGTCCGCACAGCCCTGACAATGTAAAGACGATTGAGGAAATCGGTCCTAAGAAGATTGACCAGGTTTGTATCGGTTCTTGCACAAACTCCTCTTATCTTGACCTTATGAGAGTTGCTGCAATTCTTAAAGGCAAAACAGTTCACCCTGATGTCAGCCTTGCTATTGCTCCGGGTTCAAAACAGGTTTACAATATGCTCGCAAGAAACGGTGCTTTGGCTGATATTATCGAATCAGGTGCAAGAATACTTGAATGTGCCTGCGGTCCTTGTATCGGTATGGGACAGTCACCTAACTCAAAGGGTATTTCACTCCGTACATTCAACCGTAACTTTGAAGGTCGTTCAGGTACCCGTGACGGACAGATTTATCTTGTCAGCCCTGAAACAGCCGCAGCATCAGCTATTGCCGGTGTATTCTGTGATCCGAGAACTCTCGGCGAACCTGTCAACATTCCGCTTCCGGCTAAGTTTGAATACAATGACAATATGGTTGTTGCTCCTGCTCCTGTTGAGGAAATGGACAGCGTTGAAGTCCTCAGAGGTCCTAACATCAAGCCTTATCCAAAGACTTCTCAGCTTGATGACAGCATTGATGTACCTTGCTCACTTAAAGTCGGCGACAACATCACAACTGACCATATTATGCCTGCCGGTGCAAAAATTCTTCCGCTCCGTTCAAACATACCGGCTATTTCGGAACACTGCTTTACAGTATGCGACAAGGAATTCCCTGCCCGTGCAAAACAGCTCGGCAGCAGCATTATTGTCGGCGGTGTAAACTACGGACAGGGTTCTTCCCGTGAGCACGCAGCTCTCGCTCCGCTTTATCTCGGAATCAAGGCTGTTGTTGTTAAGTCATTTGCCCGTATTCACCGTTCAAACCTTATCAACGCAGGTATTCTGCCGCTTACATTTGTAAACGAGGCTGATTATGACAGCATTTCTCAGGGAGATGAACTTTCAATTCCTGATGTAAAGAAACTTATCAGCGAAGGCAAGGAAGATCTTGTTATCATCAACAAGACAACCGGAAAAGAAATTCCTGTAAAATGCGAACTTTCAGAGCGTACAAAGGATATTATACTTGCAGGCGGTCTGCTTAACTACACAAAACAGAACGGCTGATATAATCTTATAAAATTTCAGAATAATTCTGCACACGGCAAAAGCGTGTGCAGGTTATTTAAATAAATTAAGGAAGGTATGAGATTTAATGAAAAAAATCGAAATGAAAACTCCTCTCGTTGAGATGGACGGCGACGAAATGACAAGAGTTATATGGAAAATGATTAAGGATATACTTATCAATCCATATGTTGAACTTAACAGTGAATATTATGACCTCGGTCTTGAAAACAGAGAAAAAACAAAAGATCAGGTTACCGTTGATTCTGCCGAGGCAACAAAGAAATACGGAGTTGCAGTAAAATGTGCTACAATCACACCTAACGCAGAAAGAGTTAAGGAATATAACCTTTCTCAGATGTGGAAATCACCTAACGGCACTATCAGAGCCATTCTTGACGGTACTGTTTTCAGAACTCCTATCCTTGTAAAAGGCATTACACCTTATATTTCCAACTGGAAAAAACCTATTACAATCGCCCGTCACGCTTACGGCGATGTTTACAAGAATACCGAAATGGTTGTTGAGGGCGGCTGTAAGGCTGAACTCGTTGTAACAGACAAAGACGGAAACGAACGCCGTCAGCTTATCCACAATTTTGACAGCGATGGTATCATTCAGGGACTCCACAACATTGACAAGAGTATTGCAAGTTTTGCAAAGGCTTGCTTTAACTTTGCACTCGACAAAAAGCAGGATCTCTGGTTCGCTACAAAGGACACTATCTCAAAGAAATATGACCACCGTTTTAAAGATATTTTCAATGAAATCTTTGAAAAAGAATATAAAGACAAATTTGAGGCAGCAGGCATTACTTACTTCTACACACTCATAGATGACGCTGTTGCAAGAGTTGTCCGTTCAGACGGCGGTTATATCTGGGCTTGCAAGAACTATGACGGTGATGTTATGTCCGATATGGTTGCAACCGCTTTTGGTTCACTTGCAATGATGACATCTGTTCTTGTTTCTCCTGACGGAATTTATGAATATGAGGCTGCACACGGAACTGTTCAGCGTCACTACTACAAATATCTTAAAGGCGAAACAACTTCAACAAACTCAGTTGCTACACTCTTTGCGTGGACAGGTGCTTTGAGAAAGCGTGGCGAACTTGACAACACTCCTGACCTTTGCGATTTTGCCGACAAGCTCGAAAAAGCTACTATCGACACAATCGAAGACGGTGTTATGACAGGCGATCTCTATCTTCTTTCTACACTTGAAAACAAGAAAAAGGTTGACACTGAAACTTTCCTTGTTGAAATCAACAACCGTCTTTCAAAACTTATGAACGCATAAAATACCTTTCAAATTAAAACCCCTGAATACAGTATCAATGTGCTGTATTCAGGGGTTATTTGTTTATAATGATAAAAATCCTTTAATATTTTCTGCAATTCAACCAATTAACAGATTTCTCTAATGCATCTATTGTTTTTGTTTCTATTACTACACGACAATTTTGTTCTGACGCTAATAGCAGATACTTATCAATGTTCAACTCGCCAGTGCCGAGAGTCAGGTGGTTTTTCTTTTCCAACGCATCGTGCATATGCATATGACAAAGATAATCTCTGTTTTCGAGAATATAAGGTTCATCAAGACCTCCGCAGCTATGATTATGTCCTATATCAAAGGTCAGACCGAATACATAAGATTCAAGAAGTATATCCAGTGCTTCTTTTTGAAATTCAGTAAAGCCGTCACAATTCTCAATGCAAATCTTTATTGAAAAATCACCGATAGCATTTTCGCACATCTTTCTGAAATCAATCATACTTTTCAAATATTGCTCCCTGTACTGAGAGAAAAGATAAACTTTTTTATCAGGAAGTGTAAAATACACACCACGAGATAAATGCATATTTATGATTGGAATATCAAGTTTCTTTGCTAGTTCAATAGTTTCCGATACTGTATGACGATAACCGTCTGAAATATACGGATTGAAATCGCTGATATTCAAATTTTCATCAAGATGAATTGTATAAAAGATTTCATATTTATCTGCAATTTCCTTAAAGTACGAAATATCAATTTTATCTGACTGATACTGAGGTAAATTCATATTCAGCTCAATAAAATTCAAATTAAGTTTCTTGCACAGAGCTGCACACTCGTCAAGAGTATTTGTTTCTATCAATGTAGGTATACCAAATTTAAGCATAATTTCTGTCCCATTCTGAATCGCATATTTTCAAGAGTATAAAAAAAATCGGACACCAATCAAAATACTCATCGTATCAAAATCAGTGTCCGATTTTGGTGCCGGTGGCGGGGGTCGAACCCGCACGGTGTTACCACCAACGGATTTTGAGTCCGTCTCGTCTGCCAATTCCAACACACCGGCACATATAATTTAACAGACCTTTTAAATTATAGGATATTTCAAAGAAAATGTCAATATTTTTTCAAAAGTTTTATGTGAAGTATATAATCAAAAAGACTTCAACATACATTACGCACATTGAAGTCTGTCTGATGTTTAAATTAAGTTTTCAGGATTACACTGTCTTTTTATTGTTCTTAATAAAGAGATATACAGCGTCTGCGATTGATGCTGCTACAAGAAGAATAAGAATCCAGCCGGCAAATGTAAAGCCTACGCTGATATAAGATGAAAGGTATGCATAACTTCCTGCACTTGCTGATGCAGCGAATGTGCTTATCATAAGACAGATAAGACCTATCAGCTCCAAAGCAGGAGTAAGGAATACATAGAACTTGCCGATTTGCGGCTGTTCCTTCATAAACTTAGCACAGAACGGTTCATATTTTATTATAGCTGACAAAAGAGCAAGTATGAACATGAATCCGGCAAAACCGTTTACGCCAAAAGCATTTGTTGAATAAGAGAAAATACTTACGCTTACATAAGCAACAGGCAAAAGCATAAAGATAAATACAAGAACTGATGCAAAGTTTACAAAGTTATCAAATATCATTGCCATTTTGTCTGTCTGTTTAAAGATTGAAACAAAGTTGTTGGCAAACTCCTTGAAATAGTTTCCTGCGTTAAACGGCTGTTTAATGCTTCTTCCGCAGTTCATACAAGCTGTTGCACCGGGCTGAACAGGGGAAGCACAGTGAGGACAAAATGCTGTTCCCTCTCCAACCTTAGTTCCGCACTTTGTGCATACTACCTGACCGGGAAGAATTTCTGAACCGCAGTTTCTGCAATATCTTTTTGCAGGTGCAACCGGTGCAGTCTGAGCATAATTCTGTTGAGGTTGTGCCTGATATGGTGCTGTCGGCTGCTGAGGCTGTACCTGTTCTTTGTTCTCGTTAATTGCTCCCACAGTTACCGGCTGCTCAACTTCGTACTTACTTCCGCAGCTTGTGCAAAAAACAGAACCAACACTTCTTACTGCTCCACATTCACCGCAATAGGCATTACCCAAGCCTTTTTTGGTGCCGCACTGAGGGCAAACCTGGAAACCGTCTTCCATTTTAAAGCCACAATTTTTACAATACATAATTTTTCCTCCTGATATGTATGTCAAATGACTGTTATATAGTTTCCTTTATTATACAATAATGTAAATAAATAATCAAGCATATAAGTCAAAATTTGATACATACAAAAATCCCAAAGACTAAATAACAGCTTTGAGATTTTTTGGTGATTTATTTTATTTCAGAGTATAACTTTTCGGTATGTACCAAAATTCATCCATTTGTTAAAGAAAGTTTTGCGATCAGAGTCATCAATTTCTGAGTATTCGCTTAAAAATTCTTTTGCATCATCGGCTGAGGAAATTTTAATCTCAAATCCTCGTCCGTTGATAACAGGAACATTGTCGTATTCGTATTCAGACAGTGCAGTAATTGAGGTAATTGTCCTATTGCGAACCTTAACGGCAACGCTGTCACGAAGTACGATAATGTCAAAACTGTCAGGATATTTGTAGCTTTTGCCCTCGGTGGAAATTTCATCTCCGACTGTGTATGTATGCTTTACAGGCTGATATTTGAGTACATTAAGACTGTTTATATCATAGTAAAATTCCTCGAATATATCCCCTCTTGCTTCGAGGTCGCCGTATTTAAACGACGCTTTGTCGGCTGTATTGACTTTCTCGTCAAGTGACTCAACAACACCGCACGCAGAAGTCATATTCGTAACACGGTCAATAAGAATAAGTTCACCGAGTGTTTTATGATGTGAGAACAAATCAACCGCTATACCATCAGAAAGTAAAATTTCGCATACTGCAATACCGTTTTTATTTAGTGTATCGGTGCTGATATGTTCGCCTGTGTTTACATCAACAGAATAATTTATTTTTGTAAGTATTGCGGGAATTGTCTTTGTGCCGAGTTTGACAAGATAATCTTTTCCTACTGTAAGAGGTTCGTCGTCCATCCACAAAAGCGAAACCGTAAGTTTCTTATAAACGGAAATGTCAGTATTCTTTATAAGCACACAGCCTCGTGAAATATCAACCTCTTTATCGAGTGTAATTGTAACAGGCTGACCCTTGAATGCTGTATCCGAATTTTTATCGGTTACAAGGATTTGCCTGATATGAGCTTTTTCGTTGCTCGGAAGTGTTATAACTTCATCGCCTACGCTGATTTTGCCCGATTCAATCTGTCCCTGAAATCCACGGAATGTATGGTCAGGACGGCAAACTCTCTGTACAGGCATATAAAATCCCTGTTCATCATCTGAATTTACATCGACATTTTCAAGATATTCCAGAAGTGACACACCGTTATACCACGAAATTCTGTCGGATTTTGTAGTTACATTATCTCCTTCTGTTGCAGAAAGCGGAATAATCTGTATGTTTTCAAGAGAAAGCTCGTTTTTCAGTTCTTCAATCTGCTGTGCTATTTTATCAAAACGGTTTTTATCGTAATTTACCAAATCCATTTTGTTTACGGCAAAAACAAAGTAACGGATTCCCATAAGTTTACAAATTCTTGCATGTCGTCTTGTCTGAACAAGAACTCCCTGTGATGCATCAACAAGAATTACTGCTAAATCGGCAAACGACGCACCGACAGCCATATTTCTTGTATATTCTTCGTGTCCGGGTGTATCGGCAACAATAAAACTCCTGTTGTCAGTAGTAAAATATCGGTAAGCGACATCTATTGTAATGCCCTGTTCACGCTCCGCCATAAGTCCGTCAAGAAGTAAGGAATAGTCGATTGCACCGCCACGACTTCCGACCTTGCTGTCAAGTTCGAGTGCCTTTTCCTGATCGGCATAAAGCAATTTTGCGTCATACAATATATGACCGATAAGTGTTGATTTTCCGTCATCTACACTTCCGCAGGTGATAAATTTAAGCAAACCTTTCATCAGAAATATCCCTCCCTCTTTCTGCGTTCCATACTTCCTGCCGCCTCATTGTCAATAACTCTTGAAGTACGCTCGGAAGAAACCGAGCTTAATGTTTCATCAATTATTTCGTCTAATGTAGTGGCGGTTGATTCAATTCCGCCTGTGAGCGGATAACAGCCGAGGGTTCTGAAACGAACGGATTTATATACAGGTTTTTCGCCGGGATTTAATCTGAATCTGTCATCATCAACCATTATTATATTGCCGTCACGATAAACAACAGGACGCTCTGCGGCAAAATACAGAGGAACAATATCAATTTTTTCTCTTTTTATGTACTGCCATATATCCTTTTCAGTCCAGTTGGAAATAGGGAAAACTCTTATGCTTTCGCCTTTGTTTATTTTTGTGTTATAGAGCTTCCACATTTCAGGACGCTGATTTTTCGGATCCCAAGCCTGTGCCGAATTTCTGAATGAAAAAATACGCTCTTTGGCTCTTGATTTTTCTTCATCACGCCTGCCGCCGCCGAATGCCGCTGTAAAGCCGTATTTTGTAAGAGCCTGTTTAAGTGCCTGTGTTTTCATAATATCCGTGTAGGCTGAACCGTGGTCAAACGGGTTTATTCCCTTTTTCACGCCGTCCTCGTTTGTATAGACAAGCATTTCAATGCCATATTTTTTTGCTGTTTCATCACGGAATTTTATCATTTCTTTAAACTTCCATGTTGTATCAATATGTAAAAACGGAAACGGCGGCTTTTCGGGATAAAAAGCCTTTAAAGCCAGATGAAGCATAACAGAACTGTCTTTACCTATTGAATAAAGCATAACAGGCTTTTCGCACTCTGCCGCAACCTCTCTCATAATGTAGATTGCTTCCGCTTCAAGTTCGTCGAGGTGTGAAAACTCACTCATTTCATTTCCTCCCTAATCCTAATACTTGTTTGATTCCTTTTGATTTATGTCGATTTCAGTAATTTTGCCATCAGGGTGCTTTACAATCCATTTTAAGATGTCGCCGTCTTTTTCGGTATGAACAAGACTGCCCATTCCGCCTATGTCAGCACCGAGATAAAAGTTGATTGCATAAACAGGACATTCCTTTATACATGAAGTACAGCCCCAGCAGTCCTTTGGATATTTTATGTATGCCTTTTTATCGTCGCCGATTTTGATAAGACTGCCCGGACAAACATTATGGCATTTTCCGCAGCCGATACATTTCGACTTATCAATCATTATGCTCATAGTTTGTTCCTCCCTGTATCAAATCTCTGTAAATAATCTTTATCTTGCCATTTTCGAGTTTTGAATTGACATATTTTCTGAAATTCTTGTCGTCCCTGTCGGGATAGTCAAGGTTTTCTGCAAAGCTGTGCCAACGGGTTTCGTGCCTTGCCCTTAGATGTGCAATTACACTTCTGCACACAATCAGTCTTTCACGAAGTTCATATATATACATAAGCTCCTGAAAATCATTTGCGTATAAATCATCGCTGAGTTTCATGATGTTCTGTATTTTTTCATCTGCAATATCAAGCTGTTTTTCGTTGAAACGGTAGTTTGTTTTAATTCCTCCGGCATAGGTATCCATAACGGTCTGCATTGCCTCTTCAAGCTGTTCATAATTAAAGCGTGAATTCTTGTTTGTAAGGAATTTTTCAACCTCTTTGATATGTATGTCTGTATCTGATTTATCTATTGATGAACTGCTATTTTCGGCATTAAACTCAACAGCCGACTTTGCGGCAATTTCGCCCTCTGCCAATGCACCCGTAACATACTTCTGCGGACAGCCGCCAGCAACATCTCCTGCGGCAAAAAGTCCTTTTATTGTGGTTTCACGCTTGGTGTCAACCCAATATCCGCTTGCTGTATGACCGCCGACAATATAAGGCTCTGTTCCCTCGATTTCAACATTCTGTTCTGACGGATTCTTGCCGCTTTCAATCCATTTTATCGTCTGAGAAGGTGCCATATTGAGATATGCCTTTTTCAGTGCCTCGTCCTGTTCGGAACTTATGCCCTCTGTTCTGAGATAACACGGACCTCTGCCCTCGTGATTTTCATTGACAGTACCGTAAACTCGCTGTGAAGTGGTTATTCCGTATTTGCTTTCATAAACCTCTCCAAGAGAGTTTATCTGCTTTGCACCTACTCCCTGTGCAAGTGTTCCTGTCGGTGCTATGGTATCTTTACAGCGAAGTGCTATAAACCTCATTTCAAAAGTGGTCATCTCTGCACCGGATTTGATTCCCATAGCGTAGCCTGCACCTGTATTAAACGGCGGATACCACATTTTATGCCGTGAAAATCCCGGATTGTTAGGCTTATAAAGACCTGATGCTCCGCCTGTTGCGACAATAACGGATTTTGCCTCGATTATATAGAATGTTTCGTTTTCTATTCCTATTCCGTATGCACCGTTAATGCGGTTATTGCTTACAGAAAAATCAATAATGTTTACTCTGTTGAGTACAGTGACATTCGATAAACTTTCAACGGCTTTTGCAAGAATAGGCTTGATATTTTCGCCGTTAATTTTTAAGTTGCGGTTTCCACGGGTAACATATTTTCCGTCTTTGTCTTTGAGAATTACAAGACCGAGTTCTTCAAGCCGTTTTGTAACCTCATTGAATTTTTCTGCAACGGTAAGGAGTAAATCCTCACGAACAATATCCTCTGCGTCTTTTTTTGCATAGTCAACATAATCCTGCGGTTTTTTTCCGTCAACAATATATGCGTTGAGTGCATTTACGCCGGCGGCAAGACAACCACTGCGTTTTATGTGTGCTTTTTCACAGATAAGAACTTTTTCGTCTGAATTTTCGGAAATTATCAGTGCCGCATAACAGCCTGCTGTTCCGCCGCCGATAATAAGAATGTCGGTTTTCAGCTTTTCAATTTTCATTTAATCACCAGCCAGTCCTATAAGATATTGTTCAGCGGACAAAACACAGTTTGCACCGTCTGAAACAGCTGTAACAACCTGTCTTAGCTGTTTTGTTCTTACATCACCTGCAACAAAAATACCCTTTGCACTTGTAATACCGCTTTCGTCTGCAATAACATATCCGTTTTTATCAAGTTTTGCTATGCCGTCAAGAAGTTTTGAATTAGGTACACTTCCTACGGCTATGAACACTCCGTCAACGGAAATTTCTTTTTCTTCATTATTTTTAATAAGTTTTATTCCGCTGACCTTTTTATCACCGACAATTTCATTCGGTACAGCGTTCAATACACATTCTATATTAGTAGTTTCCGCTACTTTTTTCTGTAATAATTTGTTTGCCCTGAACTCATCACGGCGGTGTATCAGATAAACCTTTGCGGCGATTTTTGAAAGAAGTATTGCGTCACCAAGTGCGGTATCACCGCCGCCGACAACGGCAACGGTTTTTCCTCTGTAAAACGCTCCGTCACATACGGCACAGTATGAAACGCCCTTGCCTGTAAATTCGTTTTCGCCTTTTATATTGAGTTTTCGGTGTGCGGCACCTGCGGCATAAATTACAGTCTTGGTTTCCAATATTTTGTCATTTGAAAATTTTATTTTGTAAAAGTTATTTTCGGAAATAATTTCTGTTGCATTACCGCTGAAAAATTCCACACCGAGTGCAACAGCATGTTTGCGAAATTTTTCACCTAAATCATAGCCGTTTTCACCGTTAAGTCCGAGATAATTGTCAACACATTCGCTTTCGACAATTTGTCCCGTACCGTTATAGTCCTTTTCGGCAACAGCGAAATTAAATTGTGAGCGTTTTGCATAAACAGCCGCCGAAAGTCCGGCAGGACCGCTTCCGAGTATTACTGTATCGTACATAATTTCCTCCTGAATTTTAAATTATAATCAATTCTTCCTTTTCGGATTTATCAGCGGAAATTCTGAAAGAGTTAAGCACAGGGTTTTCACTGTCCATAAGCGAAAGTATCATATAGCTTGCGTTGCTGTCATAGGCAAGGCGTTTGTCTTCATCAGACGGTCTTGACGGGGATTCGGGATGTGAATGCCAGTTTCCGAGCGGAACAAGCCCTGAATTTCTCATATCCTTAATTGCAATAAGCTGTTCTCGTGGGTTAAGAGAAAAATGCTCGTTTGAGTGGTCAATATTAGTAAGAAGATATACCTTTTTTATTATCTTTTCACCGTTTTCAATCACTCCGCCGATAAGACCGCAGGCTTCATTCGGAAGTTCTTTTTTTGCGTGGGAAACAATCTTGTCATAATCAGATTTTGAAATTTTTATCATAAGCCTGCACCGTCACATTCTGCCTGTTCGTAGTCAATCAGTTTTGTTATTGTCGGATTTTTTCCGCATACTGGGCAGTCGTCTGTATTTGTCGGAAGTTTTACCTTTCTGAATTCCATTTTCAGTGCGTCATATGTCAAAAGATAGCCTGTCAGCAAATCTCCGACGCCGAGTATATACTTGACAGCCTCCATCGCCTGTAAACTGCCGATTACACCACCCATAGCACCGATTACGCCAGCCTGTTTACAGGTAGGAACAGCGTCCTTTGGCGGAGGATCACGGAAAACACAACGGTAACAAGGTCCCTGTCCCGGCACATAGGTCATCAGCTGACCTTTGAAACGGATAATTCCTGCGTGTGAAAACGGTTTTTTCGCCATAACACAGGCATCATTTATAAGGAATTTTGCCGGAAAATTATCCGTACCGTCAATGATAAAGTCATAGTCCTTTATCAAATCCATAATGTTTTCACTCGTAACAAAGGTTCTGTAAGTGTTGACCTTTATATCAGGATTTATTGCCTCCATTGTTTCTTTCGCTGAAAGAACCTTTGCTTTGCCTAAGTCGTTTGTCGAGTGGATAATCTGTCTTTGAAGATTGGACAAATCGACCTCGTCAGCGTCGGCAATTCCGATAGTTCCTACACCTGCCGCCGCAAGATACATTGCCGCTGGTGCTCCGAGTCCGCCTGCACCGATTATAAGCACGCTTGAATTGAGCAGTTTTTTCTGTCCCTTTGCCCCTACTTCTTTAAGAATTATGTGGCGTGAATAACGCTCTAACTGTTCATTTGTAAAAGCCATTACTGACCGCCTCCCATAAAATACAGAAATTCGACAACATCTCCGTCTTTCAGTGTTGTGGTTTCAAATGAATGATTTTCTACAAACTCATCATTTATTGTCACCGTAACATACTGTGGGGTTTCAACCTTTTCGTCAATAACAAGCTGTGCGACAGTCAGACCGTCTGCAACCTCTTTCTTTACTCCTGCAACCGTGATATTCATAATTTTCTCCCTTTCCTTTATTTTAATTCATTTATAATACCGGATATTTCTGATTTTTTGATTAAACCTGTACGGCGTGTCTGTTCTTCCCCGTTCTTAAAAAATATAAGTGTCGGTGACGACTGAACGCCATATTTTTCGGCAAGTTCAACATCAAAATTGACATTGATTTTTACAAATTTAACATTATCCGGATATTCTTCTTCAAGTTCTGCAAGAACCGGTGAAAGACGCTTGCACGGTACACAGCTGTCGGAGTAAAAATCCGCTACAATAATATTATTGCACAACAAAACTTCAATGTCAAAATTATCCTTGCTTACTCTTACTGACATTTAATCACCAACCTTTTTAACGATTAAGTCAAATGTGCCGTCATTGTTATCCGTGAGTTTTAAAATCTGATGTCCCTCTTCCTTTATACTTCTCGGAACATTCTGAACAGGCTCGCCGTCATTCATTCTGATTGAAAGTATCTGTCCGTCGTCAAGTTCTTCAAGTGCAACCTTTGCTTTTACGAATGTTGTAGGACAAACAACATCAGTAATATCAACCGTATCATCTATAATATAATCAGCCATTGTATGCCTCCAAAATCTTTTCTTCAAATTTATCTTTGCCGACACGCTCAATGGTAAACTTAAAGCGTTCGCCTGCTTTGGCATTGTCGTCAAAGAACTGTATTGCCGCATCACAGACTTTCATAAGTTTGTCGTGGTCTTCAATAAACGGAATTATTGTGTAGCCTTTGCTGATGTGATTTCCGAAAAGTCCGCCGAATGAAACGATATATCCGTTCACGGTATCCCATGCATCAGTCGGACAGGATTTATAACAGCGACCACAAAAATTACATTTATTCTGGTCAACTGTTACCTTGTTGTTTTCTATGCTTATAGCACCACTTCTGCACGCTTTTTCACACACACCGCAGCCTATACAGTCCTTTTCACGCCAAGCTACCTTTATTCCGCCTTTAATACCCAAATCGTTTTCTTCGGCTTTAAGACAGTTATTCTGACAGCCTGTTATGCCGAATTTGAATTTGTGCGGAAGTTCTCTTGCAAAATAGCGGTCATCAAGTTCCTTTGCAAGTGCATAGGTATCAATACAGCCGCTCGGACAGATTGCCATACCCTGACAGGCGGTTACGGTTCTTACTCTCGGACCGCATACACCCGGTTCAACATCACCCTCTGCAAGAGCCTTTTTTACTTCGTCAATATCATCAAGCTTTATGAAAGGAATTTCAACACTCTGTCTTGAAGTGAGATGAACATATCCGTCACCGAATTTATCCGAAACCTCCGCAATTTTTGAAAGCTGTTTTGCACTAAGGTTTCCTCCCACAACACGCAGTCTGAGTGAAAAATTATTTTTCTGTTTTTGCCTCATAAAGCCGCCTTTTTTTAAAGTTCCATAATCAACAGCCATAACAAATTTCCTCCTTATTTTTTTCTATTGCCTGTCTGAAATCGTCAATCAAATCTTCAATATCTTCTATTCCTACGCTTATTCTCAGAGTATCTTCATACACACCTGCACAATGCTTTCTCTCCTGTGAGCTGTGTGCGTATATTGTGCTGTCAGGGTGTATTACAAGTGTGCGGACATCTCCTATATTTGTTGCGTTTATTGCATATTCAAGATTATTAGCGATTTTAAATGCCCGTTCTTTACTGCCTGTTCTTATTGTAAGAATCGCACCGCCCTTACCGCCGAACATTTCAGAAATAAGGTCATAATACGGACTTGATTTCAGTGCGGGATAATTAACCTCAATATCATCATAACTTTCGAGAAACTGTGCAAGCTGTAAAGCGTTATCGCAAAGCCTTTCCATTCGCAGACCGAGTGTGTCAAGACCGATTGAATTAAGAAAAGCGTTCATCGGTGCAAGACAACAGCCGATATTTCTCCATATACCGTTTCTTAGCTTTGCAAGATAAGCGAACTTTCCGTATTTTTTATATTCGGCAAGTGCGGGATAGCGTTCATAATCCCATTTAAAATTGCCGCTGTCAATAATAATTCCGCTGATTGCATTTCCGCCGCCGTTTATGTACTTTGACGAGGAATGTACCACAATATCCGCACCGTATTCAAACGGATGAACAAGATAAGGCGTTGCTGTTGTACTGTCGATTATAAGCGGTATTTTATAGCTGTGTACAAATTCTGAAACGCTTTTTAAATCGACTACATCAAGTTTTGGGTTACCTATAAGCTCCGAAAAAACAGCTTTTGTGTTTTCGTTAATCAAGGGTTTGAGAGATTCAGGGGTAACTTCGTTGACGAACCGTGTTTTTATTCCGAATTGCTGTAAGTCCGAGAACAAATCAATCGTACCACCGAACAGTCCCGAACTTGCGATTACTTCATCGCCCGACTTTAAGATATTCAAAAGCGAAAGTGTAACCGCCGCCATTCCGGAAGAACAGGCAACAGCACCTATGCCGTTTTCCAATGCACTCATACGCTTTTCAAAGGAATCAACCGTCGGATTGCTTATGCGTGAGTAGGCATAGCCGTTAGCCTTATTGTTGAATACCTTTTCAAGTTTTTCGGCTGAATCCTGTGAAAATGCACTGACCTGATAAATCGGTGTAATTGTTGAACCCGTTGCCTCAGTGGTATTTATACCTTTGTGCAATAGTCCGGTATTGAATTTCATATTATCACCGTCCAAAATTTATATGCTGAAAACAATCATTTTTAATGAACAAGTTCATTATACAGTCCTTTTCATACTAAGTCAATAGGTTTTATAGATTTTATTTAAGTTACTATTATTTCCAATATTTTGTCGAAAATTTTTGGAAATAATATAATATTATTAAAAAACAGGCTTGCATTTTCTTAAATCAAGTATTATACTTACTAATATAATAGGTTTTATATGTATTATGTAAGGAGAAGTATAATGAAAATTTCTAAAAAAGTTGAATGTGGAATTATTGCAATGATAGACATAGCACTTTATTCTGACAGTGGAGAAGCTGTTACCGTTGACAGCATATCAAAGCGTCAGAGCATTTCCGTAAAATACCTCGAACAGATACTGCCCTCGCTCCGTCAGGCACATCTGATACAGGGTATGAAAGGCTGTCGTGGAGGCTATACATTTTCAAAAAGTCCGGATAAAATTACTCTCAAAGATATAATAAACGCCCTTGATGTAACGATTCTGAATGATTTTTATTATGATGACAACAAAAGCTATTCCTCTATGAATAATATTGTAAATGAATGTTTTTGGAATAAGATAACAAAACACATACAAAATATAGCCGAAAGCATAACGCTTGATATTATTGCCGGCAAATGCCGTGACGCAATAAACACAAGTAATGAAAATTTTATGTATTATATTTAACAATCCTTTTTGCAATAAAAAGCCGCAAGCCGATGCGTTTTTCACACATCGGCTTGCGACTTTTATTTATATATTCAGGGGACAAAAGGAATTAGTACATTCCTGCGTTAGGATCGCCTGCCGGTGCTGCCGGAGTCGGTTCCTTAATATCTGCAACAAGTGATTCTGTTGTGAGAACCATACTTGCAACAGATGCTGCATTTTGGAGTGCTGAACGAGTAACCTTAGTAGGATCTACGATACCTGCCTCCATCATATCCATATATTCCTCAGTAAGAGCGTTGAAACCGTAACCAATCTTGTTGGCTGCCTTGATGTTTGCAACGATTACAGAACCTTCAAGACCTGCGTTAGCTGCAATCTGACGAACAGGCTCTTCAAGTGCTTTAAGAACAATCTTTGCACCTGTCTTTTCATCACCTTCGAGTGTATTAACAAGCTCTGTAACTGCATCTATTGTGTTCATAAGAGCTGTACCGCCGCCTGCTACGATACCTTCTTCAACGGCTGCCTTTGTTGCTGCAAGAGCGTCTTCGATACGGAGTTTTTTCTCTTTCATTTCGATTTCTGTTGCGGCACCAACCTTGATAACTGCTACGCCGCCTGCGAGTTTTGCAAGACGCTCGTGGAGTTTTTCTTTGTCAAAGTCTGATGTTGATGTTTCAATCTGAGCACGAATCTGTGCAACTCTGCCGTCGATAGCTTCTTTATCGCCGTAACCGTCAACAATGATTGTGTTTTCCTTGTCAACCTTAACCTGACGAGCGTGACCAAGCTGATCAAGAGTTGTATCTTTGAGTTCAAGACCGAGTTCAGAAGAAATTACCTGACCGCCTGTAAGAACAGCGATATCCTGAAGCATTTCTTTTCTTCTGTCACCAAAGCCAGGAGCCTTGATACCAACACAGTTAAATGTACCACGAATCTTGTTGAGGATAAGTGTTGTAAGAGCCTCGCCCTCGATGTCCTCAGCAATGATAACAAGCTTTTTGCCTGTCTTTACGATTTGTTCGAGAAGTGGGAGAATTTCCTGAATGTTTGAAATCTTCTTGTCTGTGATAAGGATATAAGCGTCGTCAACATCAGCAACCATCTTATCTGTATCTGTGCACATATAAGGTGTGATATATCCTCTGTCGAACATCATACCTTCAACAACTTCTGAGTATGTTGCAGCTGTCTTTGATTCTTCAACAGTGATAACGCCGTCCTTGCCTACCTTTTCCATAGCGTCGGCAATAAGGTTTCCGATAAATTCGTCAGCAGCTGAAATTGTTGCAACTCTTGCAATATCCTTTGTACCATCAACCTGCTTTGAATTCTTTTTAAGAGTTTCTACTGCTGTGTCAACAGCCTTGCTGATACCTTTTTTGAGTACCATCGGGTTAGCACCTGCTGTAACATTCTTCATACCCTCACGGATAAGAGCCTGTGCAAGAAGTGTAGCTGTTGTTGTACCGTCGCCGGCAACATCGTTTGTCTTTACTGAAACTTCCTTAACGAGCTGTGCACCCATATTTTCAAACGGGTCGTCAAGCTCAACTTCCTTTGCGATTGTTACACCGTCGTTTGTGATAAGCGGAGCACCGAACTTCTTATCAAGAACAACATTTCTGCCCTTAGGTCCAAGTGTAATCTTTACTGTATCTGCAAGCTGGTCAATACCGCTCATAAGAGCTTTTCTTGCGTCTTCACCGTATGCAATCTGCTTTGCCATAATAAATTACCTCCAAAATATAATTTAAAACTTTATATATTATTCAACTATTGCAAGAATGTCTTCCTGACGAACGATGTTGTACTCTTCATCGTCAAGCTTAACTTCTGTTCCTGAATATTTGCTTGTGATAACCTTGTCGCCAACATTGACATACATCTTTACTTCTTTGCCGTCAACAACTCCGCCCGGACCTACTGCAACAACTGTTGCGAACTGTGGCTTTTCCTGTGATGACGCTGTAAGAACGATACCGCCTTTTGTTGTTTCTTCTGCCTTTTCTGTTTTAACAACTACTCTGTCCAATAATGGTTTAATAGTCATAATAGATTGCCTCCTTCAAGCAATATATAAATTTCTTTTTATTTAGCACTCTCTGTTCCTGAGTGCTAAATATATTCTATACTGCTTTTTCTGAAAAATCAAGAGCTATTTTACAGTTTAATAAATTATTTACATTTATTCCAAAATTATATAATATTCTGTCCTTGTTTTATGTCATAATATAGCCTGAATTTTAACAATAGATAAAAAATTATGCCTGTTTTTGTTTATTTTTTCATCAAAATTCCCGATTTTCTTTTAAAAAGCACCCAAGCCGTAAGACTGCTAATTATAATCTTTATCAAAAATATTCTTTTACAATCAAATATATATATTTATTGATTTGATTTTGCATAAATGATATTATAATGTCAAACAGAAAAAGGAGTTTTTACAGTGCAAAATTACAAAACATTATTATCCGGACATCTGTACCGGATTTTAAACATATTATTATTGTGCTTTATTGCGAACAGTTACTTTTTTCTTAGCTGTCTTGATATGCCGCTACTGCATATTCTGTGCGTTGCTGTTTTCATACTTATAAATATATTTCCGTCTGTTACAAAAAAGGGCTACAATTCATTTCGTTTGCGTATGTGCTGTCACGGAAGTGAACTTCTGATTTATTTTGCCATTTCACTGACTTTTTTAGCGGCATTAAACCTATATACTGTATTTATTTTAATGCCTGAACACTGGCTTAAATGGACTCTGAACTTAGTGATATGCATAATATATGAAAGCGTTATTTTCTGGAACGGAATAATATCCGTATATCTGACATCTGTCCAACTCGGAATAAAGCTGAGAATAGTCGGAATTTTATGCGGTTGGATACCGATTGTAAATTTGTTTGTGCTTGGAAAAATTATAAAAATCACTTCAAAGGAAGTAAATTTTGAAATCGGAAAGGCAAATTTCAATAAAAGCCGAAAATCAGAACAAATTTGTGCGACAAAATATCCTGTACTTCTTGTACACGGGGTGTTTTTTCGGGATTCAAAA
The DNA here is from genome assembly GCA_051894195.1 of Acutalibacteraceae bacterium. Classification (GTDB taxonomy): domain Bacteria; phylum Bacillota; class Clostridia; order Oscillospirales; family Acutalibacteraceae; genus UBA1213. Next base: position 14,120 of record JBJFIB010000157.1, on the reverse strand, counting down.
TACTTTAACTACTGGGGACGAATACCGAAAGAACTTGAACTTAATGGTGCAAAAATATATTACGGCAATCATCAGTCAGCCTCCTCTGTTGCGGACAGTGCGGCAGAATTATCATCAAGGATTGAAGAAATCGTCAGAACAACAGGCTGTGAAAAAGTAAACATCATAGCACACTCAAAAGGCGGACTTGACTGCCGCTATGCTATAAGCAAGCTGAAAATGGACAAATATGTTGCGTCACTTACGACAATAAACACTCCACACCGTGGCTGTGGTTTTGCCGATTATCTGCTCAACAGAGTTTCTCCCGACATAAAAAATGCCGTTGCCGATAAATATAACTCCACACTAAAATGTTTCGGCGACAAAAATCCCGATTTTCTCGCCGCTATATCCTGTCTTACGGAAGAATACTGCAATAAATTCAATGAGGAAATCAAAAACTCGCCGTCTGTATATTATGCAAGCGTCGGTTCAAAGCTGAATTGCCATTCAAACGGAAAATTTCCGCTGAATTATTCATATCTTCTGATAAAGCATTTTGACGGAGATAACGACGGACTTGTTTCTGAAAAATCTTTCCGCTGGGGCAGTGACTATCAGTTTATTACCGTAAAAGGCAAGCGTGGAGTTTCTCACGGTGATATGATAGACCTCAACCGTGAAAATATATATGAATTTGATGTGCGTGAGTTTTATGTTCGGCTTGTATCAAAGCTCAGAGAAATGGGATTTTGATACACATTATCCGACTTACATCTTAATGGTACAGAAGAACTCGGACACCTTGAAATGGTGGGTACAATAGTATATCAGCTTACAAGAAATTTATCTATGGACGAAATAAAAGATGCAGGATTCGACTCATATTTTGTTGACCACACAACAGGAGTTTATCCGTGTTCATCAGCGGGAATGCCTTTTTCCGCCTCTGTACTGCAAGTTAAAGGCGATATTATAACAGACATTCACGAAGATATGGCGGCTGAACAAAAAGCAAGAAGCACCTATGACAACATTCTGAGATTTTGTGATGACCCTGATGTAATTGACCCGATAAGATTTCTGAGAGCCCGTGAGGTTGTGCATTACCAAAGATTTGGAGAGGCTTTGAGGATAGTTACTGATAAACTCGACAGCAAAAACTTTTATGCGTTCAATCCCGAATTTGACAAATGCAAAACTAAAAACAACAAAAAGTAAATTCAAAAAAGGTCTGGTGTATTTTTCGTACATCAGACCTTTGTTAATGCGTAATTCGTAATGCGTAATGCGTAATTGTTCAGAACAGCATATTGACTGCCATAGAAACAGTTAAAATATACACACCTATTCCTACAAGTATCATAGCAAGAGCCGAAATTATAAGTATCATAATAATTCTGTATTTTTCGGGCTTATGAGTTGCTTTGAAAATTATAAATACTATAATTGCCGCTATAAGAAGTATTGCCGTTATTATTGCCGCAATTAAAAAAACTGTACCTCCCGGAATATTCATTCTTCATTCCTCCTGTTTTTATCATAAATTTTTTGTTCAATGTATGACATCATTCTGTTATTCAAAAAGCAATATGTAACTATCGGAATAAATCCGACAAAAATATACCACTGCTTATAAACACACCAAAAGATTAAAGCAATCATCAAAGCAACACACATTACAATGAGAAATATATGTTCTCTGAGCCATTTTTTCTTCCAGTATTTATATTTTTCTTCAAGTGAAAAAATATCAGATTTCGCAACATCAAGAATTATCTTGTCTGCTTTTTTGCGGTATTCGTGGTCGTCAATTCTTTCACCGCAAAGAAGTTCGTTTATGCTTACGGAAAATTCTTTGCTTAACATTTCAAGCATTTCAATACTTGGCATATAATTTCCGTTTTCCCATCGGGATATGGTTTTGTTGGTCACTCCGATTTTTTCGCCCAACTGTTCTTGCGTAAGATGTTTTTCTCGCCTTAACTCTGATATGAATTTGCCAACCTTTACTGTATCCATTTTAACAACTCCCACTCTATATAATATGTATAATTATATAACAATAAGGAAAAAATGTCTTTACCACAAACAGCGAAAAGGTTGGACATCAGGTTTCAAGCCGTCTTGCACCTACCTGACGAATAACAAAGCCTGCAAGCGAAAACAAAATCAATGCACCGAGATTTACAATTACTATGCTTGCACCCGTCGGCGTTGAATACATATACGAAATTACAATGCCGATAAAGAAACATACAACCGACACTATTGCCGATGTAATCATTACGGTTTTAAAGCGTTTGCATACACGCATTGATGTTATTGCAGGGAAAATTATAAGACTGGATATAAGAAGTGAACCCATCATTTTCATTCCGACTACTATCGTAAGTGCAGTAAGCAAGGCAATAATCATATTATAGGCTCCGGCTTTTGTGCCTGTTGCCTTTGCAAAATTTTCGTCAAAAGTTACCGCAAAAATCTTATTATAAAATACCACGAACAAGCAAAGCACAATAACAGACAGAATTATACACAACCATACATCTTCCGCCGACATTGAAAGAATACTTCCGAAAAGATAGCTGTTAATATCCGTATTAAGTCCTGTTGACATTGTTGCCGCCATAATTCCTATTGCAAGAGATGCAGTTGATATGAGTGCAATAGCTGCGTCACCCTTTATCTTGCTGTTTTCGCTTATTCTCAGAAGAAGAAAAGCGGCGGCAACAACTATCGGTATTGCAAATTCAAGCGGTGCAACATTTGCCGCCGTTGCAATAGCCAAAGCACCAAATCCGACATGCGACAGTCCGTCCCCTATCATCGAATAGCGTTTAAGCACAAGACTTACTCCCAGAAGTGCCGCACACAGCGACACAAGAAGTCCGCCGACTATTGCACGGACAAGAAACTGATATGAAAACATTTCAATTATTACATCAAACACGATTCATTCTCCTAAAAAATACAGCCTTAAAGTTATTTTTTGCTTTCGTCAAAAAAATACTTTCCCAAAGGGCTGTTAATGTAATCCTCTGTTGTTCCGAAAAAGCCGTCCTTATGATTAAGGTGCAGTATATGAGTGGCATATTTTACAGATGAAACAATATCGTGGGATACCATTATGATTGTAATTTCTTCTTTTTTGTTGAGTTCATCAATCAGACGGTACATTTCCTCGGTTACAATCGGGTCAAGTCCTGTTACAGGTTCATCAAGAAGCAGAAGTTTTTTGCTTGCACACAACGCTCTCGCAAGTAAAACACGCTGTTGCTGTCCTCCCGAAAGTTCACGGTAACTGCGTTTCTGTAAATGCTCAATACCAAGACGGTGTATATTTTCTTCGGCAATTTTTTTATCGTTTTTTGTATAAAACGGTCGTATTCCACGGCTGTTGAGTCTGCCCGATAGAACAACCTCAAACACACTTGCCGGAAAATCCTTTTGTGCCGGCGTTTGCTGTGGAAGATATCCTATTTCGTTTGATTTAAGTTCCGAACATCTTACGATTTGTCCGCTTGACGGATTTTTCAGACCTAAAAGACCTTTGATAAGCGTACTTTTGCCTGAACCGTTTTCACCGACAATACAGAGGTAATCGCCGCTGTTCACGCTGAAACTCAAATCCTTTATTACGCTTGTATTTTCGTATGAAAACGAAACATTATTACAGCTTATAAGCTCCATTCAGGATAAAGCCTCCTTAATATTTTCGGCATTCTGATTCATAAGGTCAATATAAGTTACTCCGCTGTCGAACTGCTCCTGTGTTATATTATGGCAGGAATGGAAGGTGAGTTTCTTTGCACCTGTATCTTCACATATTGTGTCGGCAACCTTGCCGTTTGAAAACTCTATGCTGAAAACAACAGGGATTTTTTCGGCTTTAACTTTATCAATAAGGAATGACACAGTTGCGGCACTCGGCTCGGTTTCAGAAGAACAACCCGGAAAAGCCGCATAATATTTAAGTCCGTATTCATCAGCAAAATATCTCATAGGAAATCTGTCGCCGAATATTATTGTCTTTCTTTTTGCGTTATCTACTATATTCTGGAATTTACTGTCAAGAAGTGAGAGTTTTTGGCTGTACTCTGTTGTATTTTTTTCGTAAGTTTTTGCGTTATTTTTATCGAGTTCGATGAGTGCTGACGAAATTTTCTTTGAAATAATAATTGCGTTTTTTGGTGATGTCCATACATGTTCGTCATATTCTATTTTATGACTGTCGTCATCTTCGTCTTTATCTTCCATACCTTCAACAATTTCTTCCTCTACCGCATCAACACAGTCAATAAGTGCAATTATTTTTTTCGGTTTGGAATTATCGGATTCAAGAATATCCTTAACCCACTCGTCTGATTCACCACCGACATAAATAAACAAGTCACAGTTCTGGATTTTTATAATATCCTGCGGTGTCGGGTCATAGTTATGACTTTCAGTACCGGGTTTTAAAAGCATTGTCAAATCAACATTATCTCCCCCGACCTGTCGTGCAAAATCATATGGCGGAAAAATTGTTGTTACAACACTGATTTTTCCGTTGCTGTCATCACTGCCGCTTTGAGTTTTTGACGCTGAATTTTTGCTGTTGCCACAGGCACAAAGCGTTGCAACAAGCATTACAGACATAATAATTACAGATAAAAATTTTTTCATAGTTTTCTCCCGGATTAAATATCACTTAGTGTTTTCTTTTGATGAACATTCTTTGCAAATACCGTAAAACACTGTACGAAACGGATTTATCCTGAAACTGTGGTCTGCATATATATGCTCATAGAGTTCATCAAGATGACTACATTCAAGATGAATAAGACAACCGCACTTTTCGCATTTCAAGTGGAAATGTTCACGGCAACGGCTGTTCTCCTGAACATACTGAAAACAGGCACCCGTTGAACCGTCAACCGTATATTTGCGGACTAAGCCCTGTTCAAGCAGTTTTTCAAGATGTCGGTAAATTGTAGTAATGCCTACATGATTGCCGTTTGATGAAAGATAATCGGCTATCTGACACACTGTAACATGGCTGTCACTGTTGTCAACAAGATATTTGAGTATTGCCTCACGCTGTTTGGTTTTATAACCACTCTGACTGTTCATTTTTATGATTTTGCATCTCCGTTAAATACACAAATTTGAAAAGCATTTTCATTTTATCACTGCATTATACAAATGTCAATAGAATTTGAAAAGCATTTTCAAAATCAGCAAGTGAATTATTTTCCTTGCAAAATTATGCTTAATATATTACAATAAGTAAAGTTTGCAACAAATATTTTAAGATTGAGGTAAGTATAAAAATTGGATATACAAAAAGATGTTTTATCGGTTAAACAAAACCTTACTCCATTTAATATTGATGAGATAATCGGAATTGCAAAGCGTGACGGAAACAAAAAGCGTTCATTTCTGCTTGTAAATAAATTGCAGTCAAAGCACTATCCGTCTGACCCACAAAAAACCGACAGACTTTTTTCACTGCTTGCAAAGACGGTTAAAAACAGATTTTCCGACAAAAACAATGTGCTTGTTATCGGGTTTGCTGAAACCGCCGTTGCAATAGGTGCATATATTGCGTCTGTTTTCAGAAATTCATACTATATTCAGACAACGAGAGAAATAATTAAAAACAAAAATTTTCTGACCTTCGACGAGGTTCACAGTCACGCCGTCACTCACAGGCTTTATACGGATAATTTGCAGGAAGTTATTGAAAGCTGCGATTTAATCGTAATAGCTGACGACGAATTTACAACGGGCAACACTGCGTTGAACCTCATAAACACTTTAAAATTCAACTTTAAAATAAAACAAACTTGTGAAATTTGTATGGCGTCAATCTTTAACTGCGTTAAAGATGAAGATTTGCTCAGAATAAATAAAAATAATATTGAAATTATTTCTCTTGTTACGGCACTGTTTAATTCTGAAAATCTTATATTTCCTTATGAATTTTCACAGGATAACGAAAATATATACGGTGTAAATAAAAAAACAGCTTTTTATGAAATCAGAGGAAAAACTGTTCCTTATATGGCAATCAATACTGAAAAATATACTGAAAACTGCAACAAATTCATTTCTAATATAATGCGTATATTAACTCCGATAAATCCGTCGGAAAATGTTTTGGTTGTCGGAACTGAGGAATTTTCGTTTTGTGCATTACGGCTCGGAAAAATGCTTAAACAAACTGTACATAATGTCAGCGTTCAGTGTACAACTCAAAGTCCGATACTGCCGTCAGGTGATAAAAACTACATAATAAACAGTCGGACACATCTTGAAAGCCTTTATAATCCTGAACGCACAACATATCTCTATCAGTTAAGGCATTATGATACGGCGATTATACTGACAGACAGCGATAATCCGTCTGAAAATGCCTTAAAACAGCTGACAGACGGAATTGACGCTGAAAAATTATTTTTTGTAAAGTGGAGGAACTAAAAAATGCAGTCATCATATAGCGAAAATGATGTTATTGTTCTTTTGAAAGATATTTCGGGCAGAATTTCTCCGCTATCAGCAAAAGAGCGTGAAAAACTCATTCAGAGCGGAACACATTACAGTGAGCTTTTGCCGCAGGAATATGAACCGTCGCAAAAATACATAAATCTGTATGAATATGCACTGAAAAATTTCAGTGCAACTACGGCACTTGCTGTTCAGAATGTTGCCGAAAGAATTTACAGACTTCACGGCAAAAATACCGTTATTGTATCACTTGCAAGAGCAGGAATACCTGTCGGCGTGCTTATTAAACGCTATCTTGTTCATAAATATAAAATTGATGTCCCCCACTACGCAATTTCGATTATTCGTGGAAAAGGCATTGACCACAATGCAATGAAATATATTCTTGAACGACACAAGGCTGAAAATATATGCTTTGTTGACGGCTGGATAGGAAAAGGTGCAATTCAGAATGTTCTGCGTGAAGAAATAAATACATATTATCCCTATATTGATTCGACCGTTGCGGTGCTGTCAGACCCGGCACATATTACAAAGTTGTGTGGTACAAATGAGGATTTTCTGATTGCAAGCTCATGCCTTAACTGCATTGTTTCGGGACTTCTGAGCAGAACAGTTCTTCGTGATGACCTTATCGGGAAAGACGACTTTCATGGTGCAGTTTTTTACAGGGAATTTCTGCCCCGTGACCGCTCGTATGAATTCATAAACGCCGTTGAAAGCTATATGAAATATGACGATGTAAATCTTTCTGAGCCTGTAATTGATTTTGGCGGTGTTAAGGAAACACAGAAAATTGCGGAGGAATTTTCCGTAAGTGATATAAACCGTGTAAAACCAAGCATTGGCGAGGCAACCCGTGTGCTTATGCGTCGTGTGCCTGATTTAATTCTTGTGCGTGATAAAAACGATAAATTTGTGTCACACTTACTTGAACTTGCCGACGAAAAAGGCGTTGAAGTGCGGGAATATCCGCTGAAATATTACAGTGCTTGCGGAATAATAAAAGACCTTGCCGACGCTTGACGGAGGAAATATGATATTTTTTACGGATATTGACAACACACTTATTTTTTCAAAAAAACGCTCGCCTGAAAACAGCATTTGCGTTGAATATAAAGACAGTCAGCCGCTCAGCTTTATGACTGAAAAGTCAATAGAATTATACAAAGCCTTATGCAAAAAAATTACCGTTATTCCCGTAACAACAAGAAGTACGGAACAATTTATGCGGATTGAATATATAAAAAATTCGCAATATGCAATAGTTTCAAACGGTGCAAAGCTGTTTGTAAACGGCGTTGAGGACAAGGAATGGACTGAATATTACAAAGCCTGTGTTAAAAACTGTATGCCTGTCTTTGAAAAATGCAGAAACGCTCTTAAATCGGCTTTTCCGCTGTGTAATGTTCGTATGGCAGACAATATTTTTATGTACTGCCGTCTTGATGATGACAGTCATAGAGGATTTGAAATTTTATCCGACCTGTGCAGAAATGACAGCGTAAATATCAGCGAAAGTCACGGAAAGATATATGTCATTCCGTCAGAGATAGGAAAAGGCAACGCAATAAAGCGTTTTATTGAAAAATATAATTTCACCGACAAAACCATAAGTGCCGGCGACAGCCTTATGGATTTTGATATGCTGTTATCAACTGATTATTCTATCGCTGTATATGGTGAACTCAGCGAAAAGCTGAAAAAACATACAAACACAACCGTTATAAATTCTCCGCTTGTAAGCGATAAAGTTCTTGAAAAGGTGATGAATTTTTCGCTTTAACATCAAAACACCGCCAGCTTAAAAATGCTGACGGTGTTTTTTACTGTGTGAAATTATAGCATTACAGATTTTTGTAAATTTCCGAATACTGTTTTATTGCCTGTACAACCTGTTCATAGCTGTGTTTTGAGGTGTCAAAGCACAAGTCATAGTTACGGACATTTTCCCAGTCCTGACCTGTATAGTATTTATAATATTCCATACGGTGCTTGTCTATCTGGCTTATTGTTTTGTCTGCCTCTGTTGCCGTTACCGAGAATTTTTCAACAACCGTATTTATGCAGTCCTGATATGGTGCCCATACAAAGACTTTAAGAACCTTATGTCCGCTGTCTTTGAGTACAAAATCTGCACATCTGCCAACTATAATACAGTCGCCCTTATCGGCAAGGTCTTTGATTATTTTTGCCTGATAGTTGAAAATGTTCTGCTTTGAAACGAATTTACTGTTTTCAGGTGGAATCAAATCTCCCTCGTATTTTGACGAGCGGTCAAAAATTCCCCTCTTTACTGTTTCGTCATTCTGAGAAAACAGACGGACATTTATTCCGCTTTCGTCAGACGCAAGATATATAAGCTCCCTGTCATAAAACGGAATATTCATTTCCTTTGACAGCATTTTTCCGATTGTGCGTCCTCCGCTGCCGTATCCTCTTGCAATAGTGATAATTGTGTTTGACATACCAAGACCCCCTTTGAAAATTAAAAATTTAAAATTGAAAATGGAAAATTATTATTTATAATTTTCCGTTTTTAATCTTTATGATTGATTGTATAGTGATTATTCACTGAGGTATGCTTTCTTTACGGAATCATTGTTCATAAGTTCTTTTGCGTCACCGGAAAGAGAAATGTTGCCTGTTTCGAGAACATAGGCTTTATCCGCAATAGAAAGTGCTTTTTTTGCGTTCTGTTCAACAAGGAGAACCGTTGTTCCGCTCTTGTTAATTTCCTTTATTATTTCAAAAATTTCGTTTACGAGCAGCGGCGAAAGTCCCATTGACGGTTCGTCCATAAGAATAATTTTCGGCTTGCTCATCAACGCTCTGCCCATAGCGAGCATTTGCTGTTCACCGCCTGAAAGTGTACCGGCAATCTGTTTTTTACGCTCTTCAAGTCGTGGAAATTTTTTGTAAACATTCTGTATGCTTTCTTCAATTTCGTCCTTGTCTTTTCTTGTATAAGCACCAAGACGGATATTGTCATATACAGTAAGTTCCGAAAAAATTCTTCTGCCCTCCGGAACATGTGCCATACCCATTGAAACTATTTTGTGTGCGGGAATTTTTGTAATGTCTTTTCCGTCATACATAATTTTTCCGCTGCGTGGACGAAGAAGTCCTGTGATTGTGTGGAGTGTTGTTGTTTTTCCTGCTCCGTTTGCACCGATAAGTGCAACAATTTCGCCCTCGTTTACTTCAAAAGATATGCCTTTGAGTGCGTTGATAACACCATAATATACTTCTATATTTTCTATGCTTAAAAGTGCTGACATCTTTTTTCCTCCTTAATCTCCGAGATATGCCTTGATAACCTCAGGATTATTAAGGACATCTTTTGTTACGCCCTTTGCAAGCTCCGTACCGAAATTAAGCACGGTTACCTGTTCGCAAATTCCGCTGACAAGGTGCATATCGTGTTCTATGAGCAGTATTGTCATATCAAATTTATCACGGACAAATTTGATTGTGTCCATAAGCTCCTGAGTTTCACTCGGGTTCATTCCTGCGGCTGGTTCATCAAGGAGAAGAAGTTTCGGATTTGTCGCCAATGCTCTTGCAATTTCGAGTTTTCTCTGTTTACCGTAAGGAAGATTGTCCGCAAGAGTATCAGCCTCGTTTTCAAGCTCAAATACCGAAAGGAGTTCCATAGCTTTTTCGTTCATTTCCTTTTCTGCCTTAAAATAGCGTGGAAGTCGGAAAATCGCCTCAAATGCCGAATACTTGTTGATGTTGTGCATACCCGACTTTACATTGTCGAGAACGGACAGTTTTTTGAAAAGACGGATATTCTGGAATGTTCTTGCGATTCCTGCCTGATTTATTTCCGCAGGCTTTTTGCCGTTGAGCGTTTCTCCGTCAAGACTGAAAGTGCCTGAGGTTGGTTTATAAACTCCTGTCAGCATATTGAAAACAGTTGTTTTTCCGGCACCGTTAGGACCGATAAGACCGTAAAGCATACCTTTTTCAAGTGTAAGATTAAGTCCGTCAACGGCACGGAGTCCGCCGAACGATATACTGAGATTTTTAACTTCAAGAAGTGCCATTATCCCTCTGCCCCTTTCTGAACATTATTTTTCTTTCTGTTCCTGAATTTTGCAATAAGGACTTTTGGTGCAATCATTGAAAGCTTTGCCTTAATTGTAGGATTGTTGTTTATTATCATCATTACGATAAGAACAACAGCATAAATCAACATTCTGTATTCGCTGAATCCACGGAGCATTTCAGGAAGTGCAGTAAGAATAATTGCGGCAATAACCGAACCTCTCATACTGCCTATTCCGCCGAGTACAACCATTACAAGAATTGTTATTGACATATTGTAACCAAAGTTGTTGGTGTTTGCGGTAAGTCCCGAAAGATTGTGGGAATAAAGTGTTCCTGCAAGTCCTGCGAAAAATGCTGAAATTGCAAAAACAAAGAGTTTGTGCTTTGTTACATTTATGCCGATTGACTCTGCGGCAATACGGTTATCTCTTATCGACATAATTGCACGGCCTGTGCGTGAATCAATAAGGTTAAGGCATACAATAAGAGTTATCATTACAATCACAAAGCCAACAATTACATTTGAGCTTTTTGGTATTCCGGTAATTCCGAGTGCACCCTTGATGATTACCTTGCCGTCCTCAGCAAGATTAAGAGCATCGGCACTGGTGGTTGAAAAATGTATTCCGCTGCCGTCAATTCCGACATAAAGTGCGGTAACGACATTTTTTATAATTTCACCGAAAGCAAGTGTTACGATTGCAAGATAGTCGCCTTTGAGTCTTAATACAGGGATACCGATAAGTATTCCGAATACTGCCGCCGTAAGTCCGCCGACAAGGAATGCAAGCGGAAAACGAATCCATACATCAGTGATTATATTCTGAGTTGCAACAGTGAAAAATGCACTTGCATAAGCACCTACACACATAAATCCGCCATGGCCAAGGCTGAGTTCACCGAGAATACCTACAACAAGATTAAGTGAAAGTGCAATGGTAACATAGTAACATATCGGAACGAGAAGTCCGCTGAAAAGGTTTGACATATTGCCCGTGCCGTCAAGGATTTCAACTATTATGAACAGTGCGACAACCATTCCACAGGTTATCAGCTTACTTCTGAAAGCAGGAGAAATTGACTTTCTTGGTTTTAAGGCGTTTTCGGGGGCATTGTTGTTTTGTACTGTATTTCCCATTTTTTTCACCTCATACTTTCTCGCTTATTTTCTTGCCCATAAGACCTGTTGGCTTGATGGTAAGAATAATAATAAGCACTGCAAATACTATTGCGTCAGACAGCTGAGATGAAATATACGCTCTGCTGAGGCTTTCAAATACACCGAGAAGTATGCCGCCGACCATTGCACCGGGAATCGAACCGATACCACCGAATACTGCGGCAACAAATGCTTTGATACCCGGCATTGCACCTGTATATGCGGTAAGTGACGGATAAGCCGAACACATAAGTATTCCGGCAACAGCCGCAAGAGCTGAACCGATAGCAAATGTCAGCGAAATTGTGGCATTTACATTGATACCCATAAGCTGTGCAGCCCCTCTGTCTTCAGAAACGGCACGCATAGCGTGACCGGGCTTTGTTTTGTTTACAAAAAGCACAAGTCCGACCATTATAATAACTGAAACAATAATAGTTACTATTGTTTCGCCTGTAATTACAAGCTGGTCATCAAACAGGCTGATTTTAGGTATTGTTACAACGGAAGTGAAAGTTTTTGTGCCTGAACCGAAAATAAGAAGTGCAAGATTCTGGAGCAGATAGCTTACGCCGATTGCAGTGATAAGAACGGCAAGAGGTGATGCTGACCTGAGTGGCTTATAAGCTACTTTTTCAACAATAACTCCAAGTATTGTACAGCCGACGATTGCACCAAGTATGCCCCATATTGAATCAAGACCGAGCGTTGTACAGAGTGTGAACACTATAAATCCGCCGACCATAATAATATCGCCATGTGCAAAGTTCAGCATTTTAGCTATACCATAAACCATAGTATAGCCGAGTGCTATAAGTGCATAAATACTTCCAAGACTTAGTCCGGAAATTAAATATGATAAAAATTCCATTATTATTTACTCCCCTGTTACAGAATGTTTAAAACATCAATAAGCGGTATCGCATTTTTGTTATCCTGTTTTTGCGGGACAAAAACTGATAATTGTAAATAAATTTTGTTGACACATTTTTGTTTAAAATGAGAAAGCAAAATTGATTTGCAGAATATTTTAAATATGCCGTGCGGAGTTACAGCGTCCCACACGGCATATAAAAAATCATTTTATTGATAATAAATTATTAGTCCATTGCAGTATAAGCACCGTTTACAATTTTAACAGCCTTAGGAGCCTTTGTAGGTTCACCTGATGCTGACCATGTAATACCTGTACCTGTTACACCGTCAATCTTAATATCTGTCATAGCTTTTTTCATAGCATCACAGATATCCGAAGCTGACATATCAGCTTTGATTTCTGATTTTTCTGCTGCTGCTTTGATTGCGTAAACGCCGTCATAAGCATCGGCAGCAAACTGGTTAAGTGTTTCATCACCGAATTTTTCTTTGAATGATTTTACAAAGTTCTGTGTTTTTTCGTCCTTTGCGTCAGCTGAGAAAGGAGTAAGGAGCATTACATTTTCAGCAAGTGATGTGTCAAAGTTCTTAACTGTAAGAAGTCCGTCAAGTCCGTCGCAGCCAAAATATTTGATTTCAAGACCTGCTGTTTTTGCCTGTTGAAGAATAAGTGATGCCTCCTGATAGTAGATAGGAAGGAACAGGAGTTCTGCACCTGATGATTTTACTTTCTGAATCTGTGTTGAGAAGTCTGTCTTGCTGTCGCCTGTGAATGATTCAGCGGCAACAACTTCAAGACCGAGTTCCTTTGCTTTCTTCTGGAAGTTATCGTAAATACCCGAAGAATAAGAAATTGAGCTGTCATATATTACGGCAATTTTGCTTGCAACTTTGTTTTCTGAGATATATGTTGCTGATGCAGTACCCTGGTCAGGGTCAGAGAAGCATACTCTGAATGCGTTGTCGCCTTCGATAGCCTCTACTGTTGTTGCTGACGGAGTAATAAGGAACATATTGTCGTTCTTTGCCTCTGACTCAACAGAGATACAAGGCTGTGAAGTAACTGTGCCGAGGAGTATCTGCATACCCCAGTCTTTAAGGGCATTGTAAGCGTTTACTGCTTTTTCGGTATCGTTTACATCGTCCTGTGCGTTGAGTTCAAGTTTTACGCCGTTAATGCCGCCTGCGTTGTTGATTTCGTCGATAGCAAGCTGTGCACCGTTTTTAACTGCGTTACCATATACGGCAGCGTCGCCTGTGAGCGGTCCTATAACTCCGACTTTCAGGGTTGAGGCTGATGAACCATTGTCGTCAGACTTACTTGTGCCTGATGATGTGCCGCCGTTTCCGTTACATGCTGCCAAAAACGGTACTGACACTGCAAGTGAAAGTGCAAGTGCAAGAACTTTTTTGAAATGCTTTTTCATAATCTTTTCCTCCAAAATATTATTTTTGTTAATTTAATCTTTTAATTGATTAAATTCATAAAAATTTACTTATATTATAGCTTAAAGCGTTTTCATAGTCAAGAATTAAATGCATATAAAAATATATT
>JBJFIB010000156.1:0-37933 GCA_051894195.1 Acutalibacteraceae bacterium | reverse complement strand
TCATATCATCTTTATCCGCTTATTTCAGAATACATAAGCGGCACTACTGCAAGCGGTCTTTTCGAGGCAAAACTTGCCTATGAAGAAATGAACAACCGTCAGATTCATGTATATTCTCCTGCATATACCGATGATGAATTTGAACAGCTTCTGGGAATGTGCGACCATATAGTTTTCAATTCTTTTTCTCAGTGGAAACATTTCAGAGAAAAAGCCTTACAGCATAAAAATATTGAATTCGGACTGCGTTTAAATCCTGAATATTCGGAAATCGAAACGGATATTTATAATCCGTGTTTTACTAATTCAAGACTGGGAATTACTCTTGATAATTTTGAACCTGATGAACTTGACGGTATAAGCGGTCTGCATTTTCACACAATGTGCGAACAGGGCGCTGATACTCTTGAAAGGACAATCAGGGTTATTGAAGAAAAATTCGGAAAATATTTTTACCGTATGAAATGGATAAATTTCGGCGGCGGTCATCATATTACAAAGCCCGACTACGATGTTCAAAAACTGATTGACTGCATTAACTATATCAAAAACAAATATGATGTTCAGGTTTATATTGAACCCGGTGAGGCTGTTGCACTTAACGCCGGATATCTTGTGACAACTGTGCTTGATACAATAAAAAACAATATGGATATAGCTATTGTTGACACTTCTGCCGCCTGCCATATGCCCGATGTACTTGAAATGCCGTACAGACCTTACATAATAGGCTCTGAGGAGGCAAATGTTCTGTCACATACATATCGTTTGGGTGCCGCTACATGTCTTGCAGGCGATATTATAGGTGATTATTCGTTCAACAAGCCTCTTGAAATTGGTGATAAGCTGATTTTTACTGATATGGCGATTTATTCAATGGTAAAAAACAACACTTTTAACGGTCGTCCTCTCCCGTCAATACAACTGCTGAAATCAGACGGAAGCGTCAGACTGCTGAAACAGTTTGGCTATGATGATTTTAAATCAAGACTTTGATATTTTGAAATAATAAAACAGAGCATATTTGCTGAGCCGTTCGGGGTTGATAAACAACACCGTTTCAACGGTTTTTCAGCAAATATGCTCTTATATTTTACATTTATGCCCCTTTTCTGAACCAATAATCAAGCTGAATAATATATGCAAGAATTTGCGGTGCTTTCATAAGCTGACCATACCATGGAGATGAAATTTTGTCAGGATTTTGAATTATGTTCTCTACCCCGTCTTTGTCAAGTATGCTGTAAAGCGGCGAGGTTTTATCGTCAAGGATTTCACGCACCTTTGTTGCACAAAGTTTGAAATACAAAGGATTGTGTGTTTTGGGATAAGGACTTTTTTTGCGTTCAATAATCGAATCAGGCAACAAGCCTTTGAATGCCGCACGGACTATTCCCTTTTCTCTGCCGTTAAGCGACTTCAAATGCCACGGAAGATTATAAGCATATTCAACAATTCGGTAATCGCAGAACGGAACTCTCACTTCAAGTCCGTTATACATAGACATACGGTCTTTTCTGTCAAGTAAAGTCTGCATAAACCAATAAAAATTAAGTGAAAACATCTCCCTCATTCGTGCTTCAAGCTTGCTGTCTGTCGGTAATTTATCCGTGTTATTACAGGTGTCAAGATATTTTTGATGTACATATTCATCGCCATGAGCAAGAAATCCCTTTTTAAGAATTGAATGTCGTATTTCAAGAGAGCGTGACCATGGGAAGTTTTCGTCAAAAAGTATTTCTTTGTTATGATACCATGGATAGCCGCCGAAAAGCTCATCGGCACATTCTCCCGACAGGGCAACAGTAAAGTCTTCTTTGATTTTTTTGCAAAACAATAGCAGTGATGAATCAACATCAACCATTCCCGGAAAACTTCTTGCATCAACCGCCGGTATAAGTGCCTCAAAAAGACTGTAATTATCTATTGTAACACTGTGATGTTCGGATTTTATTGCGTCAACCATTATTCCGATAAAATCACTGTCTGGTGTCGGCTGAAACAGGCTTTTCTGAAAATATTTTTCGTTATCGGTATAATCAATCGAATAAGTATCTATGGGTTTCATACCCTTGCGTTCATTGTGCTTTGCGGCAACATATGAAATAATGCTTGAATCAAGTCCTCCTGACAAAAAACAGCAAAGCGGAACATCTGAAACAAGCTGCCGTTCAATAGAATCCGTAATCAGTTCACGAACATCAGAAATGGTCTGATAAACATCTGATGTATGTTCTCTGGCTTTAAGTGTAAAATATCGTTTGCGGGTCAGTTTTTCGCCGTTATAAACCGCATATTCACCTGGCAAAAGTTCTCCGATGTTTTTGTAAATTCCCTGACCGAGAGTTCTGCCCGGACCGATAAGAAATATTTCATACAGTCCCCGTTCGTCGATTTCAGGCTTTACTATCGGATTTTTAAGCAAAGTATTTACCTCTGACGCAAAAATAAATCCGCCGTTATATTCATAAAAAAACAACGGTTTTACACCTATTCTGTCACGGGCAAGATATAGTTTCTTTTCGTCTTCGTTCCATACGGCAAAGGCAAATATTCCGTTTAATTTATATACGCAGTCCTCTCCCCACTTCATATATGACGCAAGAACAACCTCAGTATCACTTGATGTGCTGAATGTAAAGCCTGCACCTTTAAGCTCGTTACGAAGTTCATCAGTATTATATAACTCGCCGTTATAAACGATAGTACAGGTACGCTCGTTGTGGCATTTTGTCATAGGCTGAGTGCCGTTTTCTACATCAATTACCGCAAGACGACGGTGCATAAGACAAACAGGATTGTTGAAATACACTCCGCTGTCATCGGGACCTCGTCTTGAAAGACTTTCTGACATTCTGTTTATTGTTGTACTCTCATTTCTGAGATTTTTTTTGATGTCATACCAGCCTGCTATTCCACACATAAAAATCCCCCTTTTTTATAATAATCTTTAACAGCCGTTTTCGTTACGGGGAAATGACTTTTTGAATGAAAAATGCGGTTTTTCTAACGACAAAAGAAAAATAATACTCATAAATATAAGTGCGACTGTTCCTGCAACAGTACCGTATGTTAATGCAAAAGAAGAATTTTCAGAGGTTGCAAATGTATCTGTCACAGGATTATAAAAAATGCAGATAATATATGTTATAACAGCCGAAACAGCTGCATTTATAAAACGGAACATAATAAAACGGATTTTATTGATTTTAATATTACGCAGAATATCAAAAATCTGCAAATGCACACACATACCGCCGAAACCTACCGCAAACGACATAACCCAAAGCGGCAGTCCTCCGTCGCATATTTTATTGCAAGCACCTGTTACTTCAAGTATTATCGGCAAGATGACATTTGACATACTGCTGTTCATTCCAAGTAAATTAAAAATCTCAGATATAAATGAAGTAATACCGTTTTTCTCCGCTACATTGATAAAAAGCGAAAAAATCAGAACTAATGCTGTCATTGAAATTATAGATGACGCTCCGTCTGAACAGGAAAGTATAAACGCAGAAATAATGCTTTTATCTGTATGTTCGGATTTTTCCGGAACAGGTGCGTTATTTATATTTTCCTGTACTCTGTTTTCGGGGATATATATATGCTTTGAGATAATACCAAGTATTATACACGAAAGAACTTGCGAAATATAGAGAATTATGCCGACTGTAATATTTTTCAGCATAATTGCTCCAACGGCTGTAATAAGAAACGCCGGTCCTGAACAAACACAAAAAAGCATCATTCTTTGTGCCTGACTTTGAGTTATTTTTTTCTTGTCATACAAAAGCTGCACACACTTTGCACCGACAGGAAATCCGCCGACTAATGAAAGTATTATTGCCGAAGAACATATTTCAGGCAGTCCGAAAAGAAATTTTGTAACAGGCGAAAGTCCTCTGCCTATTATTTCCGAAAAACCTGAGCGTATTATAAATGACGAAAGAACCATAAACGGAAAAAGCGACGGCAATAATAAATTTGTACTGTAATTCAAACCGTTTTTTACACCCTCTGATGCTGATGACGGAAATATAAGCAATATTGCAAGAAACAAAAACACAAACACGCAAAGCAATAACGACTTCATTTTTATTACAGCACTCATATTATCACCCGATAAATTTATATGCTGAAAGTGATTTTTATATTTGTAATTGCATAAAAATTACAGATACTCTTAAACGGGGTGACGAGCGTATGAAAAAAAAAGATAAAAGCAGAAAAAAGGATAAACCTGTCATTTCTGCAAATCTTGGTGCTGTTCATATGGAAATAAGCGGAAATCGTGAAGTTGTTTTTGAGGGCAGTAAGGGTGTGCTGGAATACAGTGAAAATTCAATAAAAATAAATACAGGAAAATACATTGTCGGTTTTTGTGGCAGAGGATTGTATATTAAATGTCTGACAGACCACGATATGATAATTCAGGGGTTTATTACTTCCATTGAATACATTATGTGAGGCGGAATATGATAATTGTCTTTATGCTCAGGTGGCTTTTTGGATATGTTAATTTTTCGGTCAGCGGAAAATTTCCGGAGCGTTTTTTGAATCTTGCTGCAAGAAAAGGTATAAACCTGTGGAGTTTAACAAGCAATAACAAAATATTTACCGCAAAAGTCAAAATAGCCGATTACAATGAACTCAGGCATATTGCAGTAAAAACAAAAACACGCATACATATTCTGAAAAAACACGGTCTGCCGTTTTTGATTTATAAATATAAAGCTCGTTCGGGACTTTTTGTGGGGGCAATATTATTTTTTGTAATATGTCAATATCTGTCGGGTTTTATATGGAATATAGACATCAATGTTCCTGATACAATCAACGAATATGAAATAAGAAGTCAGCTTGCGGAATTGGGATTTTATGAGGGCATAAAAAACGACAATATAGACATTCATAAAATCGAAAGGCTTATTAACCTGAAAAATTCAGGAATAAGCTGGATTACGATAAACATTATGGGGACACAGGCAAGCGTTGAAATGAGTCCTAATCTTTCAGAGCAGATTGATAAATCCAAAGAAGAAAATACGGTGACAAATATCAAGGCTGTTTCAGACGGTACAATAACGAGAATGGAAGTACGCAACGGAACAGCCTTGGTTATGGTCGGTGAAGGTGTCAGAAAAGGACAGTTGCTTGTAAGCGGAATTATAGATTACAGTGACGGTTCTTCATCATTTGTTGACAGTAATGCTCAGATTTACGCAAAGACTTCACGGAGTGTCAATATAGAAGTTCCGCTGAAATTACAGACAGCAGAAAAAAACGAATATATCTGGTTAAAGCGTGACATTGATATTCTCGGTGTAAAAATTCCTCTTACATTTAATGCTAACCCTGATGACAGCTATATTAAAAATTATTCAAGAAATCAAATCAGTATATTCAACACAAAAATCCCTGTATATATCAATGAAGAAAAATGGCAGAAATACGACAGTAAATCCGATACTATAACAGAAGAACAGGCAGAAAAAACAGCAAAAAACAGGATAGAACTTTATGAGGTCTTTATGCTTTACAGTACAAACAAAGGGAAAATTCTGCAAAAAAACTATAAAGTAACCCATTTTTCTGACAAAGTAGTATTAACGGCAAATTACGACCTTGAAGAAGATATAGGCACAAAATCTGTACTTCAAGTCAAGGAAAACTGATTTTGTATTACAGCTTTTCTATATCAAAATCGGGAATATAGGCTTTTTTTGCCGATGACAGCTCCTGAACAAAGCCGTCAAGTTCGGTTGTTTCAAGATAATCAAGAACCTTATTGTATTCTCTTGTTGTTATTCTGCGGTTAATTTCGGGATATTTATCAGCGTTTCCGAGCGGTATATACTGCCCCATAAGGCTTATAAGAATTTCATCGCCGAATGTTTTATTCAGCCATTCAAGGACTTCAATGGAATTTTTGGTATGCTGAGGCAGTATCAAATGACGGACGATTGTTCCCTTTGTCATTATTCCGTCGGAATCAAACTGCGGTTTTCCTGTCTGACGCACCATTTCTTTTAATGCCTCTGACGCATATTCAAAGTAATTTGCCGCCTTTGAATATTTTGCCGAAAGCTCCGGACTTATATATTTCATATCCGGCAAATAAATATCAACTATTCCGTCAAGTCTTTTTATTGTTTCGGCTTTTTCGTATCCGCCTGTATTATAAACAATGGGAATTGACGGTTTGTAATGCTCAAAACATTCTATTATGCTTTCAATATAAGGTGTAGGACTTACAAGATTTATATTATGCACACCCATTGATTCAAGTTTTTTGATATAATCAACAAGCTGTTCTGTTGTGATAATTTTTCCGTATCCGCCTGAACTTATTTTATTATTCTGACAGAAAACGCAGGACAGCACACAGCCCGAAAAGAAAATCGTACCCGAACCTTTTGTACCGCTTATGCACGGTTCTTCCCACATATGAGGTGCAACTCTTGCAATTCGTGGGAGTATGCCCATTTGACAGTAACCGTTTCCGCTTTTTTCGGTTCTTATGGCATTACAATTCCGGGGACACAGTTTGCATACAGTTGTTTTTTCCATTATATTTTCCCCTTATTTTTAAAGTCGAAAAGAACGCTGCACAGGTGTACAGCGTTCTTTTCTGTATATGATAAATTGCAAATTTGAGAAAACTAATTATTTGCCGTAGTATGCTTTAAGGAACATTTCCTTGATTTCTGACATAAGCGGATATCTTGGGTTAGCACCTGTGCACTGGTCATCAAATGCCTTTTCAACCATATCGTCAAGTGTTGAAAGGAAAGCTTCTTCTGTGATACCATAGTCAGCGATTGTCTTCTTGATACCAACTTTTGCTTTGAGTTCTTCAATCTTAGCGATGAAGTTTTCAAAGATTTCGTTGTCGTCTTTACCTGTTACGCCACAGAACTTAGCACATTCAACATATCTTTCGAGTGTGTGCGGATAAGCATACTGTGAGAATGTACCCATCTTAGGCGGTACAGGATTAGCGTTAAATCTCATAACTTCTGTGATAAGGAGTGCGTTTGCAACACCGTGAGGAATGTGGTGGAAAGCACCGAGTTTATGAGCCATTGAGTGACAAACACCGAGGAATGCGTTTGCGAATGCCATACCAGCCATTGTTGAAGCGTCTGCCATCTTTTCTCTTGCGATAGGATCGTTAGCACCCTTTTCGTAAGCTGACGGGAGATATTCAAAGATAGCTTTCATAGCTTGGAGTGCAAGACCGTCTGTATATGGTGTTGCCATAATTGATGCATAAGCTTCAAGAGCGTGTGTAAGAGCATCTATACCTGATGCACTTGTAAGTCCCTTTGGCTGATTCATCATATTGTCAGCGTCAATGATTGACATATTCGGGAGAAGTTCGTAATCAGCAAGCGGATACTTGATGCCTGTCTTTTCGTCAGTGATAACTGCGAAAGGTGTAACTTCTGAACCTGTACCTGATGATGTCGGGATTGCAACGAAGAATGCCTTCTCGCCCATGTGTGGGAATGTGTAAACTCTCTTACGGATATCCATGAAACGCATAGCCATATCCATAAAGTCAGCTTCCGGATGTTCATAAAGAACCCACATAATCTTACCAGCGTCCATTGCTGAACCACCGCCGAGTGCGATGATTGTATCAGGCTCGAACTGTCTCATAGCCTCTGCACCTTCGATAGCTGATGCAAGAGTCGGGTCTGGCTGAACATGATAGAAACATGTATGCTGAATACCCATTTCATCGAGTTTATCCTCGATTGGCTTTACATAACCGTTCTTGTAAAGGAATGAGTCTGTTACGATGAAAGCTTTTTTCTTATGCATAACTGTGCCGAGCTCGTCAAGAGCAACAGGCATACAGCCTTTCTTAAAGTAAACCTTCTGTGGTGCTCTGAACCAAAGCATATTCTCTCTCCTCTCGGCAACTGACTTGATGTTGATAAGGTGCTTGATGCCTACATTCTCAGAAACTGAGTTGCCGCCCCATGAGCCGCAACCGAGTGTGAGTGACGGAGCAAGCTTGAAGTTGTAAAGGTCACCGATACCACCCTGTGAAGAAGGAGTATTGATAAGGATACGGCAAGTCTTCATAGCAGCCTGATGCTTTTCAAGTTTTTCTTTCTCTGCTGGATGAACATAGATAGATGATGTATGACCGTAACCGCCGTCAGCAACAAGACGAGCAGCCTTTGCAATAGCGTCGTCAAATGTTTCAGCCTTGTACATAGCAAGTACAGGAGAAAGTTTTTCGTGAGCAAATTCTTCGCTGATGTCAACAGATTCAACTTCACCGATAAGAATCTTTGTGTCAACAGGAACATCTACGCCTGCAAGAGCAGCGATTTTGTGAGCTGACTGACCAACGATCTTAGCATTAAGAGCACCGTTGATGATGATTGTCTTTCTTACCTTATCGAGTTCATCGCCTTTGAGGAAGTAGCAGCCTCTTGCGGCAAATTCCTTTTTAACTTCGTCATATATATCAGCAAGAACTGTAACACTCTGTTCTGATGCACAAATCATACCGTTATCAAATGTCTTTGAGTGGATGATTGAGTTTACAGCAACCTTGATGTCAGCTGTGCTGTCGATGATAACAGGTGTGTTACCTGCACCAACGCCGAGAGCCGGCTTACCTGATGAATAAGCAGCGTGAACCATTCCCGGACCACCTGTTGCGAGGATTGTATCAACGCTCTTCATAAGTTCGTTTGTGAGTTCGAGTGATGGAACATCAATCCATGAAATAATGTTCTTTGGTGCACCTGCTGCAACTGCTGCGTCAAGAACTATCTTTGCGGCAGCGATTGTTGACTTCTTTGCACGGGGATGTGGGCTGATGATGATTGCGTTTCTTGTTTTAAGACAAATAAGTGATTTAAAGATAGCTGTTGATGTCGGGTTTGTTGTAGGAATAACGGCACCGATAACACCGATTGGTTCAGCTATTTTCTTCAAACCGAAAGCTGTGTCTTCTTCGATAACACCGCAGGTCTTTTCATTCTTATACTTATTGTAGATATATTCTGCTGCATAGTGGTTCTTGATAACCTTATCTTCTACAATGCCCATGCCTGTTTCTTCAACAGCCATTTTAGCAAGCGGAATACGAGCCTGGTTTGCAGCGATTGCAGCTGCCTTGAAGATTTTGTCAACCTGCTCCTGTGTGTAGGTAGCAAATTCTTTCTGTGCAGCTCTTACTTCTGCCATTTTTGCAACAAGAGCGTCAACGCTGTCAATAACGCCGCTCGGTGTTGCCTGAACTTCGACTTCTGTTTCTTTTTTAGTAGCCATAGGTCTTGTCCTCCTGTGAATTTCATCTTTTCTCAATTTGCATCGTAATCTTTGATTACAACACTATTATAAATGATTGTTAAAAAGTTGTCAATATCATTTTTTGGCGTTTATGTTTATTTACGGCACAAGTATTTGGTAAATATTGTTTTATGATTTTTATACATTGTGTTTTTGTATATATTTAATATTATTCGTAAAAGATTTTATTAAATATGACAATAATTTCAAATTTGTAATAGATATATTTCATATATATTTATTATTTTTTTGCCAAAATATATGCAAACAAACAAAATTTAACACAAAGACATCTGTTTTGATATAATGCTTTTCATAATAGATTTCATAAAAATTGATAATGATAATTATGTAAAAAAACTGTATTGATTTTTAGACAATACAGTTTTGAAAATAAGTTTTTATTTCTTTTTATTGTTCAGCATATTCTGAATCGCACTTCTTTTTAACATTCGTCCGTTTAAAAATACAAATTCGTCGGGATTTCCGTCAGCAAGTTTTCTCAGCTCATCTTCATCAAGTTCTGATACGGCTTCTTCCCTCTCCTGCTGTCTTGTTTCTTCTGCGTGTTCTTCTGCATAAGGCTTTATTACAAATTTTTCGACAGTTTTGTATGAATTGAATGTAACGATATATATACAGAAAAGCGGCAAAATAACAATAAGTAAAATACCCGTTATTATAAGTCCGAGAATGATATTACCTGTAAACTGAATCAAAGTAAATATCACACTAAAAACAAACATAAGCGAAAGAGTTGTTTTGAGATTATTTACAAACCCGCCGAGTGCCAGTACAACCGAGTTTTTTAAGATTTCAATAAATTTCAGTTCAACAGAAACAGACATTACAGGTATAAGAAATTCCATAAAAGCAAAATACAGTGTAAAAATTACGCTGAATACCAATGCTGCAATTATCATAGGATTTCCGAGATTGTCACGGTAAAATCCGTATGTTACCCAAAGACCTGATACTATCGCATAAAGTATAATTGAATTTATAAGAAAATATTTCCAGTTGTCTTTAAGCCCTTTAAAAAAATCCCTGACAGGATTTACCGGTTGGTCAGTCGCAATCTTTCGGCATATATAGAATGATCCCGCAAAAAACGGTGACATAAGCGGTATCAGAAGAAGCCATACAAATATGTTTATCGTACCCGTAAGATGCGACAACAAAAAAGCAAGTCCGCCGAATATCAGTAAAGGTACATTAAAAAGTATATTGACAATAAAAAATTTCCCGAAATTTCCAAAGTAATCGGAAAAGAATTTTGCAAGTCCGTTTTTATCATTTTCAGTTTGTGGCATTATATTCCCCGTCCCGTAATTTATTTGACAACTGATGATAACATAATTTTTTAAAAGTATCAAGTATTTGTGACACTTTTTGATGAATTATCACGAAAAAGTAAAAATCCACGAGAAACATAAGGAAAAAACCATATCAACCGCCGCAGAAACCGCCGCCAGAATCAAAAACCAAAGCATTGAAAATAAATATCTTTTCAAACTTATATGAATATCGTCCGGCGGCACTGACCTTGAACAATATGACATCAGTTTAAGAGAATTCTCAAATGCCGAATAAGACGCTGACGCAACAACAAGCGAACACAAAAATGCTCCCGGCAAAATAACAAGTATATTATACAGCACACCATAAAATCCGTAATTGCAATAAAGCCAGCCGACAGACAAACCGTAACCATAGCCTTTAAAAAACGGAATTGCGGCAACTACAAATTCACCCCATACCGACAAGCCTAAAAGAAATATTACAAGCAAAAACAAAAATGACGATGCAAATGAAGATACAAAAGCCGACAGTACACCACGGGAACACCTTACATCAAAATTCGTAAGAAAAATAAAATCGAGTCTTTTTAAAAGTTCGTTGTTGGCATTTTTTCCGCTCAATGCTCCTGCTATTATACCGGCAAAAACAAGTATGCAGAACACGGCAAAAGCAACATTCTTTTTTATGTCATTACGGTTTATTCTTATTTTATGCTTTAACGGATTTGAAAAAATTATCTTCTTCATATTGTACTCCAAATTAAAAGATATTTATTTGTTAATGTTTATGAGTACAATAAGACGAATATGAGAGAGTTTTTCATTCAAGCCAATATTGCTTTACATTACTTTGTGCATATGCATCGCAAAATCAAAGCATTTTGATGTTGTTTTGCGGAATATATATTCAAACTCACCTGCCCATGTCTGAACACGACCGTTAAAACCTTGCTTGAATTTATATACACCGTAGTTTTTGTGTGTTTCATCGTACCAATACGGAATACCGCAGAAATCATAGGTTTTGCAGCCCGATTCTACCGCATATTTTATCATTGTCCACTGCATAAGATAATTCGGCATATAATTTCTGTATTCGTTTGATGACGCACCGTAAATATAACTTACCGTACCGGCATAATTTGTAATCAATGCACCCGAAATTGCAATATCATCAAGATAACACATACATAGTTTAGCTTTGCCGTCAAAGCATTTCAAAAAATGTCTGTAATATTCTTTTGAGCGTATATCAAAACCGTCACGCTTTCCCGTTACTTTCATAAGTTCATAAAAATCGTCAATCTTTTCTTCACCGTAAAATTGACACTTTACTCCCTTTCTCTGTGCAAGGCGTATGTTATAACGCCATTTCGATTTAAAAGAAGAAAAAACTTCATCTGCCGTTCTTCCGTTTATATCAATAACATAGTTTTCACGGCACTGTATATTATCATAGCCGACTTTTTCATTATGGTGTATAAAGCCGAGCGAACACAAATTATCTATTGCCTGTCTATCATCGTTATCTATCATCGGGTCAATTATAAGTTTAAAAGAATGATATTTTTTCTGTAATTTCTGTACTTCCGAAAAAAGCTTTTTCAGAACTTCCATATCGTGCATATCACAGACAGGTCCTCTGGGAGAATACATAAGGGTTGTGTTTGTAAACGGAATTTTTTTGATTAAAACAAGCATTTCACCTATGATTTCATCTTCATTATTTTTTACAACTATAAATTCGTGAATCCAGTTATATTTTACATCTGCCCATTTTGCAGACTGCATAAAATTTCCGTAACCGCTTTCAAGACAAAATTTTTCATATTCCTGTATATTCATAAAATAGCCCCCATTAGTTTTATGAGTATATACTAACGGGGGTTTGTTTCTCAATTTATTCAGAATTGCATAATAGTTGTATAATTTTGAAGTTTTTAAATATCAGTAAAACACAAACGAATTACTGTCTATCTCAACACTGAACTTTACATCAATTTCATTCCAGTAATTCAGAATATCCTTATATATTGCATTATGTTCATCACTATCACCTTTATAAATATCTTTACTGCCATAAGGTTCTTCAACCTCACCACTAATCTCGTAGAAATATGACATATTGAGCTGATAGATTTTATTTGTTTCTGAATCCAATGTCATTGATACTCCAAGCAGTTCTGTTTCAAATTCTACGGCAATAACAGACACTGACACGGGAATGTCATCTGAGGTTCCGCTGACTACATAGTTATGGTATGAAAAAAGGTTTTTTTCCGAGCATTTTTCATATGTCTGCATAAATGACTGTGCCATATCGCTTGAAGTGAGATATGTTTTTAATGATGCAAATGCTGAATCAATTTTTTCAAACAATACTTTTTCATCAGTATTTTTTGCTATTTCTATCAGCATTGAATTTTCAGAGTGTAGAATTTCAACGGCTTTTTCGGGCGTTATATTGTTCTGGCTTGTATTTATTTTAAATTCGTCTGTTTTATATTCATTTTCAATTCTTTTATCATTAGCAGAATAATAGGCATAAGGCAATAAAATTACTCCGCCAGTCACTGCCAGAGCAACAAATGCACAAACAGAATATTTAAAAATATTTTTCAGCATAATTTCACCCCTCAAAAAGTTTTATCTCAAATGAAATGGCTGTTCCCTCTCCGAGTTTACTTTTGAAAACAATTTCTGTTCCGTGAAGTCTTGCAATCTCCTGACAAAGTGCAAGTCCCAGTCCTGCACCTCCCTGACTTCTTGAACGGGATTTGTCAACCATATAAAACGGTCGGGTGATTTTTTCGATTTCTTCTTTTGGTATTCCTCTGCCAAAATCACGGACTATAATTCTGTATTTATCTGAGTTTTTAAAGCCGTGAATTTCTATTGTCTGTCCTGATTCTGAGGCTTTGCAGGCATTATCTACAATATTGTAAATCATAGTTTTGAACATTGACGGCTCAACGGCTATTGTGGCTTGTTCAATTTCAAGTTTAAGAAACAGTCCGTATTTTTCAAGCAAAAACTTTACTGAGTTTTCAATCTCGCTGAATATTATGTTTGTAGCGACATGTTGGAGCTTAATATCATTATTTTTCAAGACGATAATATTCAGAAGATTGATTGACAATGCTTCAAGACGCTTGCCCTCTTTATAGATATAATCGGCACAGTCACGCCGCTGCTGTGCGTCAAGCTCATAGGAACGCAGCATATCAGCATAGCCTATGACTGATGTCAGCGGTGTTTTGAGTTCGTGCGTAAAATCCGCAACAAAATCATCACGGCTTTGTGCCTCCTGTTTAAGCTGTTCGATATAATTCTCGGTACAATCCGCCATTTTATTGAAGTTCTGTGAAAGCTGATATATTTCCTGTGTACTCATTACACCTTTTTTTATATCAGCACGAATTGAAAAATCTCCATGTGCTATCTGCTTTGAAACATTTGAAAGCCGTACAAGCGGACGGGTTATATATAAAGAAAAAAACACCAGAACAAGCGACGAAAAAAGCACAACGCAAAAAAGAACAGTCTGATATACATTACAGTAATAATCACGGTCGGTATATACATTTGAAATATTTCCGAGAGTTTCAATATAAAAATCTTTTTCTCCGATTTTAAGACGGCTTACAACCTGAACATAATGTTTATCTTCGTCAGAAATAATTTTCCAGCCTCTGTTTCCTGATTCAAGTTCATTTATAAATGAATATTCGTCATAAAAATTCATATCCGAACACTTGCCGACAGTGATTTTTGATGTTGAATTATTCAGTGATACCTGATTTTTAAAATTATTGATAACGGAATTTATATATGCATCGTTATCCGCAACAACCTTTGCATTAGTTACAACAGCATAAAAAGATGATGTGATATAGCTGTTGTTATCGCAGGCGGTCTTAACGGAATTATTGAGTGAAGTCTGAAATACAGAATTCACAAGCACAAAACCGCCTATTCCGAATGATAAAATCAATATAATAAATGATGTAAAAAAGATTTTCCACGCAAATTTCAATTCATCATCTCCGTATCAGTCAACATAGCGGTAACCGACTTTATATACAGACTGTATTTTATCCTTTAAATCCAATTTTTTTCTTAGCCGCTGTATATGCAGGTCAACAGTTCTTGTATCGCCCATATATGATTCTTCCCATACACGCTCATATATGGTTTCACGGTACAGTGCAATATTTTTGTTTTTTATGAAAAGCATAAGTATTTCATATTCTTTCAAAGTCAAATCAACAGGTTGTCCGTTTTTTGTGACAACTCGTGATTCGGTATTGATGTCAATGCCTCCGTCAATATGTATATGAGTTGCGGTTTTGTGATAACGCCTGAGTACAGCCTCTACTCTTGCAAGGAGTTCGGATATATCAAACGGTTTTGTTATATAGTCGTCAGCACCGAGTCTGAGTCCTTTTACCTTATCGTTTGTATTGTTTTTTGCGGTAATGAATATTACAGGTATGTCGTAGTTTTTTATGTATTCCATAAGCTCAAAACCGTTTATTTTCGGCAGCATTATATCAAGAAGAATTAAATCATAGTGTTTTTTTTCAATCATATCCGCACCCTGTTCTCCGTCAAAAGCACAGTCACAGGAATACTCCGGATGAGATGAGAGTGCCATTTTTATCAGGTTTGAAATATTTTGTTCGTCTTCGACAATAAGAATTTCTGTCATTTAAGCATTTTCCCTCCTGTTCTCCTGTTTTATAATACCGTATAATTGTATCATACTTGTATCGGTTATTGGAAGTTTTATTTAAAGAAAAAATTTCCTTTATTTATGTCGAAAGTTGTTGTATAATAAGGTTGTTTGCGTTAATTTTATGGAGGAGAACAAAAATGAAACAGAAAACTAAAAATAATTTGAATACCAAAGTATTCAAAGAAGGAATGAAAGACGGTATCCCTATCGCATTGGGTTATCTTGCCGTATCGTTTTCGCTCGGAATTTCAGCGAGAAGTGCAGGGCTTAATGCTTTTCAGGGATTTATCGCAAGCTTTTTTACAAATGCATCAGCCGGAGAATATGCAGCTTTTACCGTTATAGCGGCTGACGCACCATATTTTGAAATGCTCGTAGTAACGCTGATTGCAAATGCAAGATATTTGCTTATGAGCTGTGCATTGAGTCAGAAAATGAACCCCGACCTTGCATGGTATCACCGACTGCTTATAGGATTTGATGTGACAGACGAGCTGTTTGGCATTACAATCAACCGTACCGGAAAATTCAATCCGTACTATACATACGGTGCAATGATACTCGCAACTCCATGCTGGGCAACGGGAACTATGCTCGGTATTATTGCAGGAAATGTTATGCCTGCCCGTATTGTCAGTGCTTTGAGTGTTGCATTATACGGAATGTTCCTTGCAATAATCATTCCGCCTTGCAGAAAAAACAAAGCTGTTGCACTGGTAATTATGGTCAGCTTTGCTCTGAGTTATCTGATGTATGCCCTGCCGTGTATGTCAACAATGTCAAGCGGTACAAAAACGATTATTTTAACAATTATTATTTCTTCCGCCGCCGCTTTGCTGTTTCCTGTAAAGAAAGAAGGTACAGAACAAAATGACGCATAATGTATATATTTATATTGCAATTATGGTGGGAGTAACCTTTTTAATTCGTGTACTGCCGCTTACCCTTATAAGAAAACAAATTAAAAATCGCTTTTTGCAGTCTTTTTTATACTATGTTCCCTATGTGACACTTGCCGTAATGACATTTCCGGCAATACTTGAAGCTACACAAAGTCCGATTTCGGCGGCTATTGCACTTGTTATCGGAATGGTTGCGGCGTGGTTTAATCTCGGCTTGTTTAAAGTTTCGGCAATTTGCTGTGCTGTTGTACTGATTGCTGAGTTTTTCATCTGAATATTTCATCATCGGGACAGTTAAATACTGCCCCGATTTTTAATTATGTCTTATAATAGCTATGTTTTTCGTAGCGTTTTTTTAAATTAGACAGGGCTTTCTTTTCTATCCTTGAAACATAAGACCTTGATATTTTCAGCATTTTTGCAACCTCACGCTGAGTCAGCGGCGACAATCCGCCAAGTCCGTACCTCAGATTTATAATCATTCTTTCCCGTGGAGTAAGACACTCATTGATATATTTTGACAGCTGTTCAGTTTTTATTTTTACATCTAAATCATCTATCATACTGTCTTCAACACACATTACATCCATAAGCGTCAGGGTATTGCCGTTGCTGTCCGAATCTATTTCATCATTGAGGGATATATCCTGTGATGTCTTTTTTGAATTGCGGAAATACATAAGAACCTCATTTTCGATACAGCGTGATGCATAGCTCGAAAGTCTGATATTTTTATCGGCGTCAAATGTGTTTATAGCCTTTATAAGACCTATTGTTCCGATTGAAACCAAGTCGTCTTGTTCGGTGCCTGAATTATAGTATTTCTTTACAATGTGTGCGACAAGTCTGAGATTATGTTCTACAAGTTTGTTTCGTGCGTCTATATCTCCGTTTTGAGCTTTTTGAAGGTAGGCTTTTTCGTCTTTTTCTGACAGCGGACGAGGAAATGCTCCCGCACCTGTTACATGCAGTGCAAAAAATAACGACAGGTTACTAAGTAATTCAATCAAAACATTAAACATTTACATCACCCCGATATATGTTTATGATGAAACAAGTCGTTAATTGACCAAAACAATAAAATTTCAGACCGAGTTATTTATATTTGTTCGTTAAAATATAAATAATTGTATATGAACATAACAATTTATAAATAGTTAAAAGATACAAAAAACGATTAAATTCTTGTTATACAAGGCTAACTATGCTAAAATGAATATTGTTATACAAGGCTAACCATTAAAATTTACAAAACAAGGTGATTATAATGACTCTTGCAGATTTGCAGAACGGTATGGAGGGTTGTATTTCAAAAGTCGGTTGTTCAGATAAAGCCCTGCATCAGCATATACTTGATATGGGTCTGACACCCGGAACGGTTGTTTCATTGATTAAGACTGCACCTATGGGAGATCCGATAGAATTTCGTGTGCGTGGATATGAATTAACTCTGAGAAAGGCTGACGCAGCACTTATTGAGTTAAAAGATGTACATAATACGGAAAAAATAAACAAACAGGCAAAGATACTGAAAGACATAGACCACCCTCAAACCGGTGAAATGGGAATTTATCATGTGAAAACACGAGGAGAAAAAATCCCCGAAGGCGAAACAATTACATTTGCACTTGCCGGAAATCAGAACTGCGGAAAGACAACGCTTTTTAATCAGCTTACAGGCTCAAATCAGCATGTCGGAAATTTCCCCGGTGTCACAGTTGACAGAAAAGACGGTGTAATCATAGGACACCCTGATACACTTATAACCGACCTGCCGGGAATTTACTCGATGTCGCCGTATTCTGACGAGGAAATTGTAACAAAGGATTTTCTCATCAAAAACCGTCCGAGAGGAATCATAAATATCGTTGACGCAACAAATATTGAAAGAAACCTTTATCTTACAATGCAGCTTATGGAACTGGATATTCCTATGGTTCTCGCCCTTAATATGATGGACGAGGTAAGGGAAAACGGCGGAACGATACTTGTAAACAAACTGGAAGAAATTCTCGGAATACCGGTAGTGCCTATTTCAGCGGCAAAAAACGAGGGTATCACCGAGCTTATTCAACACGCTGTCCATGTTGCAAAATACAGAGAACGACCAGGAAGAATGGATTTTTGTAATGAAAAAGGCAGTGATGGCGGTGCTATGCACAGGTGTCTTCACGCAATAATTCATCTTATTGACGACCATGCACACAAGTATAAAATTCCTGTGCGTTTTGCCGCTACAAAAATAGTTGAAAATGATAAATCAATAATTGACGCCTTAAAACTTGAAAAGAATGAACTTGACACTCTGGAACATATAATTGTACAAATGGAGGAGGAATCCGGAAAGGAGCGTCAGGCAGCACTGGCAGATATGCGTTATGATTTTATTGATAAAGTAAGTGCCGTTACGGTAGTCAAACCGCACGACAGCAAAGAACATATCCGCAGTATGAAAATTGATAAAATACTGACAGGCAAATACACCGCCATACCGTCATTTATACTTATAATGGCATTTATCTTCTGGATGACTTTCGGTGTTATCGGTTCGTGGCTGTCCGACCTTATGGATATGGGAATAAAATGGCTTACTGACTTATGCGACGGTGCATTGACTGCTTACGGAATTAACCCTGTTGTACACTCGCTTATAATTGACGGTGTTTTTGCAGGTGTCGGAAGCGTACTCAGCTTTTTACCGATTATTGTTGTGTTGTTCTTCTTCCTGTCGCTGATGGAGGACAGCGGATATATGGCGAGAGTTGCCTTTGTGATGGATAAGCTATTGAGAAAAATAGGACTTTCGGGACGAAGTTTTGTACCTATGCTTATCGGATTTGGCTGTTCCGTACCGGCAATTATGTCAACAAGAACGCTGTCGTCAGACCGTGACCGCAAGATGACA
This sequence comes from Acutalibacteraceae bacterium, assembly GCA_051894195.1. Taxonomy (GTDB): domain Bacteria; phylum Bacillota; class Clostridia; order Oscillospirales; family Acutalibacteraceae; genus UBA1213. Next base: position 18,763 of record JBJFIB010000156.1, on the reverse strand, counting down.
ATTATGCTTACGCCTTTTATGAGCTGTTCGGCAAAGCTGCCGATTTATGCACTTTTTACAGAGGCATTTTTCCCGCAACACGCTGCCCTTGTAATGATAGGATTATATTTTATGGGCATAATTGTCGGAATAGTATTTGCATTTTGTCTTAAAGGAACGGCATTTAAAGGTGAACCTGTACCTTTTGTAATGGAACTGCCTAACTACCGTCTTCCGTCTGCAAAAAGCGTATGGCAGTTAATTTATGACAAAGCTAAGGATTTCATAACAAAGGCATTTACGATAATTTTTATTGCAGCAATTATAATATGGTTTTTGCAGAACTTTGACACAAGATTAAATGTTGTAACAGACCAATCAGAAAGTCTGCTGGCACTTATCGGCAGCTTTATTGCACCGGTATTTGCACCGCTCGGATTTGGCGACTGGCGTGTATCGACGGCACTTATTACTGGATTTGTAGCAAAAGAAAGTGTTGTCAGCACTCTTACGGTTCTTCTCGGAGGTTCAACAGCTGCTCTTGGAACTCTGTTCTCACCGCTTACCGCAATAACTTTTCTTGTATTTTCGCTGCTCTATACCCCATGCGTTGCGGCTATTACAGCGGTAAAAAGAGAACTCGGCACAAAATATTCAATCATCGTTATTCTGACACAATGCGGTATTGCATGGTTTATATCATACCTTGTAAAAGGTATAATCGGAATTTTTGTATGATTTAGAACAATCCCCTTAAACAGTTATTGAAGATATATATCATTTCAATATGCTGATTTAAGGGGATTTATTATATGCTACTTGCGAACCTTGTAAAATTATGATAGAATTACAGTAACAAAAGGAAAGAGAGATGTGAAACAATGATTGCAGTAATTGACTATGGTGCAGGTAACCTGCAAAGTGTAGTAAAAGCACTTAAATTTATTGACTGTGACTGTTTCGTTACGAACAACAAACAGGAACTGCTTAATGCTGACGGTGCAATTTTGCCCGGAGTCGGCTCGTTTGCTGACGCTATGGACTGTATGAATAATTCGGGTACAACTGACGCCGTGTTGGAATACATTGAGCGTGGCAAGCCATTGCTTGGAATTTGTCTTGGATTACAACTTCTGTTTGACAGCAGTGAGGAAAGTCCCGGTGCAAAGGGACTCGGACTTCTTAAAGGCAGTATTACAAAAATTCCGAACAAAGACGGTGCATTAAAAATTCCGCATATGGGCTGGAATTCGCTGACCATAAGAAAACACGACGGTATTTTTAAAAATATTGAGGGCGACCCCTATGTTTACTTTGTACATTCGTATTATCTTAAAGCCGATGATGAAAAAATTGTCAGTGCAAGAACTCATTACGGTGTTGACATTGATGCGGCAGTACGCTACAAAAACATTTTTGCTACACAATTTCACCCCGAAAAAAGCGGAAAAGTCGGCTTACAGATTTTACAGAATTTCGTTGACATAACAAGGGGGTAATTATTATGTACGCAAAAAGAATAATTCCGTGCCTTGATGTTAAGGACGGCAGAGTGGTTAAAGGTACAAGCTTTGTCAATCTGCGTGATGCAGGCGACCCTGTTGAATGTGCAAAACTTTATGACAAAGAGGGTGCTGACGAACTGGTATTGCTCGACATAACCGCATCAAGCGACGCAAGAAATATTATTGTTGATATTGTAAGAGCTGTTGCAGACAGTGTGTTTATTCCGTTTACGGTTGGCGGCGGAATCCGTACAGTTGACGATTTTACGGCTATTCTTCGTGCGGGAGCCGACAAGGTTTCGGTTAATTCAGCGGCGGTACATCGTCCTGAAATCATAAACGAGGCGGCATATAAATTCGGCAGTCAGTGTGTTGTTACGGCAATCGACGCAAAACGCAGAGATGACAACAGCGGCTGGGATGTATTTATAAATGGAGGAAGAATAAATACAGGAAAAGACGCTGTAAAATGGGCTGTTGAAGCTGAAAAGCGTGGTGCAGGCGAAATATTGCTCACAAGTATGGATTGTGACGGCGTAAAAAACGGCTATGACCTTGAACTTACAAGAGCTGTATCAGAAAGTGTCGGAATTCCTGTTATCGCATCAGGCGGAGCAGGAAAACTGGAACATTTTTATGACGCTTTTACTGACGGAAAAGCCGACGCTGTGCTTGCCGCATCACTTTTCCACTTCGGTGAAATATCAATCGGTGAACTTAAAAGCTATCTTGACAACAAAGGAATCTCAGTCCGAAATATCGTCTAATCAATTTAACAGATAATCTCTTATATCACATTATTAACGCTCGCCACACTGCATTTTAATAATTTGATTTAAATACCTTGTATCTGTTGAGTATGTTATCATACCCGACTGATACAAGGTATTAGTTTATCAGTGACACTTAGAAATATACAGGCTTAATTATGCAGTAAAATACCGCCAACTTCCGAAATGGAAATTGGCGGTATTTTTTAATTGCAGCTAAAACCTTGCATAAAAAAATGTTGAGAAAACAAGGTTGTCAGCTTTTTGATTTCGTATTCTGCTAATTCGTCGCCTTTTGATAAGAAATAGTAAATGTTACCATCATCAGTCAAGCCGTCGATTGTTACATTCAGTGAATCACCGGTTTGCATATTTTACAGTTCAGACACGGTAATGGAAGCAGATGTTCTCTCATTTTTCATCTCTACGCTGTCCGGAATATTAACAATATACTATGGCTGAGAAGTAACCGAATAGCTTACTTCCATATTCCTTGTAATAGTAACCTGTTCATTATTTTGAAGGGTTTGGGTTGTACCATCATCATAAGTCAGGGTAAAGCCGTTGAATAAATATCCGCCGTCATAATCCTTGAATGAAAGGGTTACCTGCTCACCTTCAAAGAGTTGAATTCCACTTTGTTTCGGGTTGGCATCTGTAATCATTTCTCCGTCACTGTCATAAGCATATGCAAAATGTCCTTTATCCGTCAAACTCTGTTCTACCTGATTTATCGTCAGAGTATAGACAGGTTTAAAGACAGCCGTCACATTATTGACATTTACGGAATTTCCTATTGAAGACGCTTTAAGGGTTGCCGTTCCGTTTGCTCCGATTTGCAGGATTCCGCCGTTGACGGTTACCTTGCCGATTGTGTCATTACCGTAAAAGTTATAGAAGATTAAGTTTTTTACCTTGTAGAAGAAATCATAATTAGCAGGATAATCGGTAGGTCGGGTAGTTGGGTGATTTACCGGATCACTGTCATCAATATTCTGGATTTTACCCAGCCAGTCCACCTCATGAAAACCAAGATATGTATCTACGCTGAACAGACCGCTGTTGACTTCTATGGAAGGCGTGCCATAGAAGTTTGCCGCATTGTAAAGAGTATTATCTGTACCTGAACGGAAACCGATTGTATTATTGTACTCTCCGTTGTTGTAGATTTCACCTACCTGAACCTTGCCCTTGCTGTTCATAACAATAGTACCTGCATGATGTGTTTCGTTGGACTCAATCATGCCTGTGGGTTCTTTGTTGACATAGTTTCTTCCCACAGCGATATAAATCTGTTTTGAACCACTATTGCTGCATCCCTTGTTGAGATCTATCATTACATTGTCGCTACCTGTAACCCATTCAGTATAGACTTCTTTATCAGGAAACACCGGAGTGGTGTTTCTGGGAAAAGTACAAAGCTTCAAATCAGTAATAGGAGTTTTATTTGTTGGCGTTGTTTCTTTTCCGGACTTATGTTAAAATTTCACTGCACATCAATTTAAGTTCTTTGAGAATGGATACATCATCCTCATAAATAGCCAACCTGTATGTACTCACGGTTTCACCACCAACACGAATCAGATATAAAATCAATTACACTATATAAAAAATAAACATTTTTTTCAAGTGCAGTTTCTCACATACAAAATCAGCAAATTCAAAAGACTGTAAACTCACTGATAATCAGGATTTACAGTCTTTACTTATACAGGAAAGCATAAATTCATATTATGCTTTCTTTATGGTAATCAATCGTATTATATCATTCTTGTTTTTCAATACTTTTTTGAAAGATAACACTTTCTGCTTATCTTTATTTATTTCATCATATAAATATCTTTTATTTTATCCACTTTTTCAATGTTTTGACAAGTATATTCAAATCAAGCGGTTTGGCAATATGTTCATTCATACCAACAGTTTTTGCTGCCTGAACATCTTCTGCAAATGCATTTGCTGTCATAGCAATTATAGGAACACTTTTACAATAATTACGGTTTATTGAGCGTATTGCTCTTGTGGCATCATAACCGTTCATTTTCGGCATCTGAATATCCATAAAAACAATGTCGTAATATCCGTCTTCACACTCTATCATCTTATCTACGGCTTCCGTACCGTCAGCAGCATATTCTACGGTAAGACCAGTCATCTGTAAAATCTCTGTTGCAATTTCTGCATTTAATTCATTATCTTCCACAAGAAGTACACGATAACCCGAAAGATTTATCTCTTTCAGATTTTCGCATGATATATCGGGATTTTCCGACTCATCATCTTTTTCTTTCAATAAAGAATTAAATGTCTTTGCCATTCTTGAACGGAACAGCGGCTTACTGATAAACATATTTGCTCCTGCCTCTTTTGCCTCCCGCTCAATATCCGACCAGTCATAAGCAGAAATAATGATAATTGGCACATCATCTCCAACGGCCTGGCGGATTGCCCTTGTGGTCTGAATTCCGTCCATATCGGGCATCTTCCAGTCCAGAATACAGGCATAATAATCACGATTTTGTTTATGATGCAACAGAACCTGTTCCACAGCCTCTTTTCCTGTCGATACCCCGTCTGCTTTCATTCCGAAATCATTCAGCATACCACAGCAGGATTCAAGGCTGAACTGATCGTCATCTGCCACAAGAACATCAAGATCAATAAATTTTTCATAATTTATCTGTTCCGTATCTTGAAGTTTAAGATATACGGTCACAGTAAAACGAGAACCGACTCCAAGTTTACTTTCGACTGTAATATCTCCACCCATCATACGAACAATATTACGGCTGATTGGCATACCAAGTCCTGTTCCTTCAATCTTGTTCACTCTGCCGTCCACTGCTCTGGTAAATGGTTCAAATATATGTTCCAGGAACTCCTCACTCATACCGATACCATTATCCTCAAATATAAATTCATAACATCCGACTTTCGCATGATTACAAGGTCTTTCAACGATAGAAAGTCTGATTTTTCCACCGTCTGGTGTAAATTTCACGGCATTACTTATGAGATTTGTAAACACTTTCTGTATGCGAAGACTGTCGCCTATTACATCTTCATGAATAACATCTGAAATATTGACGGATAATTCATGATGGTGACTTTTGATTTGTGAATTTGTCATCGCAATAAGATTATCAATAAGGTCAGAAAGATTAAATTGCTCCTCCGCAAGAACAACCTTTCCTGATTCAATTTTACTCATATCCAGAACTTCGTTAATCAGGCTGAGTAAATGCTTGCTTGCCATAGTAATCTTTTGCAGGCAATCCTTAACACGCTCTTTGTCATCAATATGGGCAGAGGCGATAGCAGTCATACCGATAATACCGTTCATAGGTGTTCGTATATCATGCGACATATTAGACAGGAAATCCGTCTTTGCCTTATTTGCAGCCTCTGCGGCATCATATGCTTCCTGTAATGCTTTTTCCTGTTTGCGTTCTTTTTTTATGAGATTATCTACATTTCTTGTTCCGACAACTCCGACAAAGCCTCCGTCTTTTTCACGCACAAATGTAACTCTCGCCTGTAAATAAGTGATTTCATTATCCACAAGCTTTTCATAGATAAAAGAATAATCCTGTTCACCTGAACGAATTTGTTCTAACGACAGTTTATCAAGAAATTCTGTGCGGCATTTTTCGGATACCTGTTTTTTCGCATAACTTCTGATACCTTTCGACCAGCAATAATTATGTTTTTTAAAATGCTCTGCGATTGACTGACCGTCCTTACCGTTTGCACGATATGTAGTAAGTGTATCTGTATCAGGATCAACAAGAAGAACCGAGTAATATTCTTTTCCAAGTCCCTCAATAATCTCATTCTGCAATTCATTGTCTCTTTCCTGTTTTAACTGCCTGTGCATTTCATCGGTTACATCTCTCAGACCCATAATGAATAAATCATTTCCGTTATCATCAGCTACTTTAACAACATTCATTTCATAGTATGAATAAACGCCGTTCATATACCGCTTATATCCGAGTTTATAAAGACTGTCCTCATTAACTTTTTCAATCAGCACATTCAGTTTTGTGGCTTCACGGATTCTCTCTTTATCCTCAGGAACAATATAGTTATCAATATATGCAGTTATGACTTCCTCATAAGTATTTTTATCTATCAGTTTTTGCAGTTGTTCAAGTGGCATTCCTAACCCATCGGTTCGGTAAAGAGACATCTTTCCTGTTTTTGCTTCAATTTTAAACAAGCTATGATATTCACGGCTCAATGCACCGATAATCCGAAGCTGTTCTTGATGTTTAAAAATAGATTCCTTTATTTGTCTTTGCTGTTTCAGCTCCTGTTTTTTCTCATCGTCAATATTTTTAAATGCCAGAGCAAATTCATTATGGTTGCTGTCAGGCTTTACAATCTCACACTGAAAATAATGCACCGTATCATCACGAAAAACTCTGTAATTAAAGGAATATATCTGCTTATCCGCTAAAAGCTGCTGTACTCCCTCCACAGTTTTTACATTATCAAACAGACACCTGTCCTCTTTCAGTACATCATTTTCAATATATGACGATATATTCAGCTCATAATTTCCCGCTACAAACTTATCTCCGTAGCGTTTACTTATTGTCTTATCCATACGGTAGCTTATGCCTTCGTGTATATCCATATTGACAACATAAATATTTTCATACGACATAGATAGTGCTTTAATCAGATTATCCTGCCAGTTCAGGTCTTCCTGTTCTGCAACAGTCGCATAAAATCCGCAAAGCACTTTTGTGTTCTTGCCCTTACTGTTTCTTTCCACAGGAATAAAACCGCATTTTGTCCATTTTCCGTTGAATGCAATATAATCCTTAACAATGATGGATTTATCGCTAAGTCTTTCATCAAGATTGTCAATATCCACAAAAGCACGAATAATGGCTTTATATTCTTCCGAAACCAAAATATCAACCATTTTTTTCAAAGACATCTGTGCATTTTCCTGTTCACTTTTCAAACAGTTCGCACCGTCATAAGTAATAAGTTCCTGAAAAGAGTTCTGTTCTGTGTCAATATAAAATAAAGCATCAAAAATACTGCTTAAAGAGTTGATAATGGTGGTATATTTTTCAATGTCAGTAATTGATGAATGTTTCTCATTTGATTTATGTAATCCTGAAACTTCTGATTCTGAAACATTCTGATTTTGCATTTCATTCTCAAATTTATCCATAATATACCTCCGCTTTTTTGATATTTGTTTTTACATTCCTGTACAAGAAATTATACACCGGTACAAATGTGTTTATAAAGACGAGCCTGCCAGCTCCTCAAATTCATTTTTGACCTTACAGAAACAATTAAGCAGTTTTGGAGAAAATACTCCACATTCTCCTGTTGTAATCATTTGAAATGCCCTTTCTTTTTCATATGCACTCTTATATACCCTCTTATTCACAAGTGCATCATATACATCGGCTATGGACACAATCTGTGCGGAAACAGGAATTTCTTCGCCTTTTAAAGCGTCAGGATAACCCTTGCCATCATAGCGTTCATGATGATACCTGCATATTTCATAGCTTATACGCCCGTATTCTTCATCCCATGTGTTTTTAATTTTACTGAGAATTTCACTTCCGCTTACTGTATGAGTCTTAACACATTCAAATTCCTCAGCAGTCAGTCTTCCCGGTTTCAGCAAAATAGAATCCGGTATTGCTATTTTCCCTATATCATGAAGTGCACTTGCAGAAACTATAATTTCGATTTTATCCTGTGTTAAAGCGTATTCATCATAATCCTTCATCATTCTTTCTGCCAGAATTCTTGTATATCCCTTGACACGCTGAATATGTTCTCCGCTTTCAAGATTACGATATTCTACCACTGTACCCAGAATGTCAATCATATTTTCTTTACTTTGTTTCAGTCTTTCAGCCTGAATCTCTAAAAGTTCAAACTGTTTTCTCAAAGTTGCTGTCTGATGCTCAATTTTCTGTTCCAATTCTTCCTGATACTGATACAGAGAAATAATATTATGCAGTCTTCTCTTCACTAATATTTCTTCAAACGGACGATGAATAAAATCAGCCACACCCATATCAAAGCATTTCTGCTCTGTTCCGATAGTATTTTCACTGCTGATAACTATTGTTGCCACATGATCGCTCCATGGCTTTGTTCTCACTTCTTCAAGCAACTGAAAACCATCCATTTTCGGCATAATCAAATCAAGTATCATAATGGCAATTTCTTCATTATGCTCTTCCAGAATATTTAATGCTTCTCTGCCATTTCCCGCTGATAATACTTTATACTCATCTTTTAATATATCTGTCAATAACTCCCTGTTAAATTCAACATCATCTACAATCAGTATTGTATCCCTCACATTTATTCTCCCATCTTTTTAAGAAGTCGTATCTTCTTATATTTCATTAAGTTTTCTGACAGCTTCTATTACATCATTGTAATCCTTGATTACATATTCCATATGCTTTTTGCATTGTTCCTTATCAACTATTTTTTTATCACTATCTCTAAGAAGTTCCGTTAAAACTGACACTGAATTTTCAAGTCTTTGAAAAGCAAGATTTGCACTGATACCTTTCAAGGAATGTGCCGCACGAAATGCTTCCACATAATTCTCATCTTCCAATGCCCTGCATAAATTATCAAAGCTTGGTTCCGACAGAAACTTAATTACAAACTTTTTTATAATTTCATCCTTTGAAATACGCACCTTCACTAACTCATAGCTTCCTCCAAATGCATCATAACATTCTTTTAATAGCATAGTTCTTCTCCTTATCTTTTTATTCGGGATATAAAAGTCTTCTGTATATACAATTTTTATAACTTTCAATGTATTAAATGCATATCATTCATAACAACTGTATATTCCATTGTAAGCATAATCTTCCACTTCCAATGGATATACTTCCCTGTTTTTTATATCATATCATACCCCAATCGGAAAATCAATAAATTTACAGGGGGTTTGCAGGGGTTTAAATGATTTAAACTTTTATGAATTAAATTTTTATAAGTTATATAAGGATAATATAAATTTCTATTATAGAATAATAATGATTATTTTTTGTTGGAGTTTTACTGATTTTTTTATCTGCAATCGCATAATCAGAATAACTATTCAATGCGTTAATGATTTATTCACTCATTCAAAAAACTATTCAGATACGACCTAATGATTGAATTGTTATATAATGTACGGGAAAAAAATCAAAGTATTTCACAAAACATTATTTAATTTTTTGACAACAAGTAGTCTTTTCGGGTTAATGCCAATTCAAGTATTTTCCACTTTTCGCCGAAAAGTTCACATATTTCTTCTTGTTCCAACTGAACATCCTGAAATCCGGCAGCTTTATAGCAGTAATATGCAGACTGATTATTCTCAAATACCCCTATTGTTATTTGTTCAGCCCCTGCAATTCTGAAAGCATATTCTATAGCAAGCTGAATCATTTTCTTGCCATATCCATGACCTCTTTTATTATCATCTACAATTACAAAACCAATACGCATAATGCTATGATTACCGCCAACATATCGCATAATGAAATGTCCCACCATTCCATTTTCATCGCAAGCAACCATCGGATAGAAATTATCTTTTTCGACACAATCTCCGTTGCAATCAAAATATTTAAAATTCATATCCTGTTCTGTAATCGGATATGTATTATATCTGTCAGATGTCCATTTTCTGAAAACAGTTTCATCTTCGCACCATGAAATAATGGTCTTTGCATCATCTTTTTTGTATGGTCTAAGGTATAACATCATTCTTCCCCCTGTAAATTCTGAATAGAAATGCCTTTATTACGATTTCAGTTTTTGCTCAATTTCCTTGTCCGGCCAATAGCCCCATGACTCTGTGATTTTGCCGTTTTCTACTTTGAAGTTTTCCAGAGCCTCAAATGTAATATGTTTTCCCGTCGCCGAAATTCCCATACAGGTGCCAGTGTGAACACCATCATAAAGAACACGAGTAGCAACCATACCAGCCTCCGCAAAAACATCCAGCACCTTTACGGTCAGATCAGAAAACTGTTCGGCAACGATTTTCAAAATACCAACAGCATCTGCGTTGCTTCTTGCCGCCGCAGGACTGTGGTCAATATAATTTTCCGCCATACAGGTCATAACGAAGTCATAGTTATTGTTGGTATAACCGTCCTCAAAGAACTTCACCACAATATCTTTTGGTGACAGGTAATATACAAATTTACAGATTTCACGCTCCTCACCCTGATAATTTCCAATACCCTCATACAGCTTGATAAATCCGCAACGCTCCATAACCTTGACGGATGCCTTGTTGTCCGCAAGGCAGATACCGGTAATCTCTGTAATGCCAATTTGTTTCATAATCACAGGCAGGAAAGCGGCGACCGCTTCGGTGGCGTAACCCTGCTTTGTATAATTCCCGCCGATGTGATAGCCAACCTCCCAAGTACCGTCATCAAATGGAACAGCCTGCACATAGCCGATGTATGTACCGTCTTTCAGCGTGACAGGATACACAAGAGGTCCATCACCGTTTTCATATACACCCATCAGAAATTCTACGGTTTCCGATGCATCTTCCACTGTTTCAAACACTTCATCGGGAACAAAACGGCGGTTGTCCTCGTCCAGCGAGTTCAAATGAACAGCCTCTGCCATATCCATAGTGAATTCAGTGATAATCAATCTGATAGTTTCAATTCTCATTGTTTTTAATTCCTTTCTTGGTTTGTTTTATTGTACTTTTCTTTATATTCATTCAGCTACAAATTAGAATTTACTTACTCATTTAATAGTTCTGAATTTTAACATCTGTATGCAAACAATCATTGTTCCTATTCCATATCCCATAGGTGCAACATACCATATGTTTTCATCAATAAATATAGTACCGAAAAATCCAATAAGACAAAGAATACCACAGGTTAAAATGGTAACTTTGATACTGTGTTTTATTTTGTCTTTATCCTTAATCGAAATACCAAGACACAAAAATGCCAGACCAATGAAAAAGCCCCATGCCAGATAGTCAATAGCCATCTCGACAGATGGCCAACAACCAATCTGAAAGTATGCAGGAACCTCTATACCTTCGCTTATAAGTGCTCTTGTGACCGTTATGTTTACGATATGTGCTACACCAGTCAGCGAACAGGTACAAGACATAAACGCAAGCATAGCTTTTTTATAAATTGATGTAATTGCTACAAGGGTACTAATCTCCAATAATACAAAAAGCAAAACTGGTGCACTTAAAACGGTCATAAGCTCCCAGATAGTCAATGCTATTTCTGTTTTTGTAATAAGAAATAATCCTACCGATATAAAGTATAAAATACAAGTTATAATCCCTATCGTAAATATTTTCTTTGTCACAATTAACCTCTACAACTTCTAATTTGTTATGTTTTATTTCAGTGTTTCCAAAAAATTCTTCACTGCTTTTGCCACTTCTTCGGGTTTCTGCTGATATATCAAGTGATCACCTGCTATTCCTACATATTGACAATTTCCGAGAGCTTCAATGTAAGGCATAGTATTTTCTTCACGCCACTTAGTGCTGTTGTCAATATACCGCTGTGCTACCTCTTCGGTTTTCGCATCATCAGACAGGTCAAAATATTCTTCTTTTCCCTGAGCAACAAGTAATGCGTTCGCATACTTTATGTAGTCCACAAAGTCTTCCTTTGTCTGAAAAGCAGAACTGGCATTGATCATTAACTTCGGAATTTCGGTCTTTTTAAGCATTTTAAAAACAGTTTTAAGATTCTCATTTGCAAGCTTTGTTTCTGATACAGAGGCAAAAGAACCTCCGCTGTGAACATTCAGATATTTTGTATATGAAAGCTCCGGCTCTTCAACCCAAGCAGGAGAACCTAAATACAAAGTGCTATATACCAAGTTGTTATATACGAGTCTTTGCATACCTGTTTTGGACAGACCTGCCAAAATATAATCTAACCAAGTGATATCCATATCTTCAAAGGATGCATTCTCCGTTATTTCTGATGTATCCAGAAATACAACTCCCTCAATCTCCTCAGGATAAGTACATTCCCAATAAGTTGCGTAAACTCCTCCTATGGAATGGGGAAGCAAAACATACGGACCGTCCACACCAATTTCCTTCAAAGCTGTACGGTATGTATTGACAATATGTTCAACTGTTTGCTCTTCAAAGGAATCATCGCTGAAACCGTAGCCTTCTCTGTCAATGTTGATAATATAGTTGTTGTCACTCAGGGAGTCTGTCACATAATGGGACATAATACCATAGTCATTTACCCCGAGTCCGCTGATTGTGACAATCACATGTTCTCCGTCTGCGTTTCCATAAGCATTATAATTCAAAGCTTTGCCATTCACAGTTACCGTATTGATATAGCCGGCATCAGCAAGCTCGCCCTTTTCCCTTGATGTGCTAACCGTATGAATTATCGTCATCACAATAGTAAAAACAACTGCCAGTGTCAAAACACACAACAATATTATCCCGATTATTTTTAAAATTTTCTTAACCATTTTCATAGCCAATCTCCTTTTTTCATTAGAATATTGCATTTATAAATCAATGCCTGTCATTGTAATCATAAAAAATCCTGTCAAGCAGCAAATCCATATCTTTTGTATTTCCAAATGCAGCTTTGATAAATGTGCCTACATTACAAAACATCAGCTTGAAATAAAGCCAATCTCCCATATCATCATATTTCCTTGTTGAATTGATCAGATAGTTTTGTTTCAGATGTCCATATTTCTTACCGACTTTTTTGCCATATTTTTTTAGCTTTTTGGCTGTTGCCGCATCCTCCATAGCTTTCTTCTCCACAAATCCTCCAACGGTTTTAAATGTTTCCTTTTCAGCCCAGAATATACCACAGTAAAGCCCGGTCATACGAAAAGAAATACGGCAAAGAAGATCATTTAACGCCAAGGGAACAGAATATCTCTCAAATCGTATGGGTGCACCGCCGCCAATATACTTTCCGCTTGCAAGCATTGAAACAGCCTCTCTGATTGTACCGGTTGTCATACGATTGTCGCTGTCAATGGTGAGAATGATGTCACCCTCTGCGGCATCTATGCCTGCATTACGCACCTTTGCAATACATCTATCCTCATTATATATCACTCTTGCACCGCTTTTCCTTGCAAGTTCATCGGTTCGGTCTGTACAGCGGTTGCATACCACGATGATTTCTGTTTTACCATTATAGTTTTCTGCTGAATCCCATATAGAGTGTATACACCTCTCAATATATTTTTCTTCATTATGGGCAGGAATCACAACAGATACTGATTTCGATATTTCCAAGTTGAAACACCTCATTTTCTTGCATATACACTTCGCCAAAAGTCAATCATATCACTAAGCTCCTTTTCGATTTCATCTACATTTATAACACCCTGATACAACTTTTCATACAGATAGCCTTCCGCCGAAAGATATATCGTCTGGTACATCATTTGCAAATCAAGACCCTCTATAAAATCATTTGGGTCAGGCTTTATCAACTGCATTTGATATTCATATAGAGAATAGCCGGATATAATTTCTATTACTTCTTTCTGAACGCAAGGTTCTTTTTCAAAATATGCTCTCATTTCAAACAAAGCAATATCAGGATATTGGCGTATAAGGTCAGTTTTCACTTTTAATGCACTGTAAAAAACATCAAAAAAATCTCCTTGCTCATAACAGCGATTTTTTAAGAATGTTTCCGCTGTGATTTCCGCACTATATTTCACAAGAAACAAAAACAATTCTTTTTTATTTTTAAAATAATAAAAAAGTAACGACTTACTGATACCTGCCTCTGCGGCAATCTCGTTCATAGGGCTTTTTTTATAGCTATTATGAGAAAAGACTTTGAAACCCGCATTGATGAGTTTATTACGCTTGCTTTCTTCAAGTAACATAAAATTCGGATTCATTCTGTTCACCTCCTGACCAAAACAGTCAATTATATTACAACACAACTGACCGTTTTTGAGAAGACCCTTATTTGAAACAAACCCACTATGTAACATAACCAGAAAGCAAGAATTTTATCATTGTTCTGCTCCTATTTGTAAATCACGAATACCATTCAATATAGTTTTTATTGCAAAATCAAATGTATCATTCAAGGGTGTTGGATTTCCATATCCTCCGTGACTCTCAATAGAAACAAATCCTTGCAGAAAACCTCTGAGCATACGGACAATATGCACTTTTTGCTCCTCGGTCAACCCATAGGATTCAAGCACTTGGAACAGCACGGTCACCGTTCCTTTGGTTGCTTGCAGATGTTCCTCCGACTGATACATATTATACCATTGCATAGCCTCAAACAATCCCTTGTGCTTTGCAACAAAATTTCGATAGGCATAGCAGATTGCTATGATTGCATCGTCTTTTGCTTTGCCTATTGCGGCTCTTGTGATTTCACTTTCCAAAGAACGCCAGCCATACAACATCAGTTCTTTGTTCAGTTCATCAAGCCCACCGCTGAAATGCTTATACAACGACGGAGGTTTTATTCCCAATTCCGTTGCTAACACCTTCAAGGTTACATTCGCAATACCATTTTTGTCTGCCATATCAGCCGCAGCTTCAATAATTTTCTTTTTGTCCAATCCAACTTTCATCTCGCTAATCCTTTCTCTACAATAGCTAATTGCATTAGCTATTGTAGCATATCTCGTTCCTTATGTCAATCTATCTGCTCAAATGTACACAAACAGGTTGTTTTTAGTATATGGATAACAGACAAAAATAAAAAAGTTAGGATTATCTGAGTTCGGTGTGGAATAGGAGTTTGTATTCACGAAAAGGCTTTTACAATTCAATCGTTCTAAAAACAGAGCCGATGAGCTGTGAGGTATCCCTCAAGTTTATCGGCTCTGTGTATGTGCGTTTGGTCATTAAATGATTATATACTAAACATTGTCTTGCTTATTTTACAACCATCATATTTATTTCAACTCATTTATCATTTCATCTACAATCTCTGTTGCACATCTGATCATTTCCGGACAGGTAGTTTTAAACAGATTCAATTCTTTTATCTTCTTCATATCCTCCGTTTTAGAAATATCATATCCTAAAAGTTCCCTGCATACAACAGTACCGTTTTTCAGAGTAAAACGATTCATAAAGTCTTCTGAAATCTGATAAGCTCTTGCCTTTTCTTCTTTATTCTCTGAATGACAATGACCGTATTTTAATCCTAATACCATTAAGGCACCGGAAACAGCTCCGCACATTTCTCCCTTACGGGCACCACCACCGAATTGCGTCGCAATTTTTAGTGCAAGTTCCTCATCTAAACCCATTTCTGTTGCAAAGGTCGTAAAAACAGCCTGAGAACAGTTGAAATTATTACTAAAATAATCCTGTGCTTTATCTGTATGATTCACAGTTGACATCTCCCTTTTTATTGTATTTTACATTAGTTCATTCAAATCATTTATACAAATCACAAGTTCGCTTTTCATTCCGTTAAGCTCGATAACATTTTCCGAGTCTGCGGTGCTGAAATCTTCTGCCTTTTTTCCGTCCTTTTCATATGAAATGCTTGTACCGATACCCTTTTTAACAGCGGTAAATCCGGCGTTTTCAGGAACACAGATTCTTGATGTTGCCGAAATCTGATTAACTTCAACAGAACCGTTTAAAGTCTTGCAGATAATGTTCATATCAAGGTTGCAGTTTATCTCAACTGTACCCGAAACATTGTCAAGGGTAACATTTTTTGTTTTTGTATCAAGTTCAATACTGTCACATTCAAGTGAACGAACCTCAATATTTTCCGCATTGACAGCAAGCTCTATTTTTCCGATATACTTATTCGGTAACTGCACAAATATCATAAGTGCTTCCTTTGCCTCAGCTTCCGTCATTTTGTTATAACGGTTAATATCCAGATCTATGCGGTTTTTAATGTCGTCAATTTTCAGCTTGAAATCACTTTGAAGTGTTGAAAGCGTATTTGACGCAAGACGAACACGGATTTTTTCGCCGTCATAGCCTGACAGTACAAGTGTGTTTGCACCACCGAGCTTCATATCGTATCTCTTAGGAAAGTCAATATCGTACTCATTAACACTCTCAAACAGAAAATCCGTTGGCTGTTTCATATTCTTTTCATTGGACAAAAGTTCGTCAACGGAAACATTGAAAAGAGATGATATAGCCAGAATGTTTTCAATATCGGGAATTCCCGTATCATTTTCCCACTTTGTAATTGCCTGTCTTGAAACTCCGATTTTTTCAGCGAGCTTTTCCTGAGACATACCCGACTGCTTACGCATTGATTTTAATTTTTCTGCAAATGTCATTTTGATGACCTCCTTGTTTTGATGGCTTAATTATAGAAAACTTTGCTTTACATAACAAGCAAGTTCGCTTTACAATGGCATATTTTTTTGCTACTTTGCGTAGCATTTGGCTTATTTACTGCATTTTGACTGAAATTTAAGTCTATTTTGTACATATCTCTAAAATCATAATACACTAAAATCCCATTTTTGCAAGCCATTCTTTCAAATTTTTTTCACACATTGTCAAATTGTTTTCTCTGCTTTTGCCCTGACTGAATGTGTCCTTGATTTTGCCGTCTTCAAGATAAATTACCCTGTCGGCTCTTGACGCAACCTTTGCATCGTGTGTAACAAGCAGTATTGTTGTTCCATCGGAATTTATCTGATGTAAAATATCCATAACCTCTTTTGTAGATGATGAGTTTAATGCACCCGTAGGTTCATCTCCAAAAAGAATATCAGGATAATTTATCATCGCTCTGCAAATTGCGGCTCTTTGGAGCTGTCCTCCTGACACTTTGCGAATATCGTGGTCTGCAACGGAAATAATACCCATTTTCTTCATCAGACTTTCAGCCTCACTGACAATTTCTTTTCTTGATTTTTTAGCAAGCTGAAAAGCAGGAAATACAATATTATCGGCAATAGAAAGATTCTTGATAAAATTTGCTTTCTGAAAGACAAAGCCCATACGCTCCAAACGCAGTTTTTGCATTTCTTTATCTGAAAGTACGGACAACTCACGGTTATCAAAACAGATTTTTCCCTCTGCTGCTCTGTCCATACCGCTGATTGAATAAAGCAGCGTTGATTTTCCGCAGCCGGACTGTCCCATAACCGCCACAAACTCTCCCGATTCTATCTGAAAATCAATGTCATTAAGAACACGGTTTCCGCCAAAGCTTTTGCAAAGTCCTTTTACTTCAAGTTTTATATTTTTCATTTCAGCCACACACCTTTATTCGTTAAAATAGTTTTCTATATTGATTTTTCTGATACTTCTGCATATACCTGATGTAACAATCGTCAGAACCGCAAGCAGTAATATCAGAATAATAAAATAATGCACAAAAGGAACACCTGCAAATTCAAATTGTTTCAGTCCCAGTCCAAGCATTTCAAACAATACGCTTATCATATTATCACCTAACAGTTCCGCAAGCATTGTACCTGTAAAAACACCCAAGCCTCCCGCAATCAGCACAGGGTACAGTTCTTGCAGATAAATCGCCATAAGCGGTATTCCTATTACCCTTTTCGCAGCCAGTGTGCCTCCCTGTTGTGCAATTCTCAGTTTCATAAAGAGCGTAACAACAAGAACCGTCAAACCTGTTCCGATAAAGAATACGGTATAAGCTGCTTGTTTTACTTGTGAAGATACCACTCCCAAAGTCTGACCTACAAACTCCTCCATATTTTCAATACTGTAACCGCCATTAAGTTGTGTCCGTAAGTTTTCAATTAACCGTTCAGGATTTCCGCTTTGAGATATGTTAATCTGATAAGTATATTTTTCCGCCGGCTCTGACGAAAACGAACAAAGAGCCTTTGCGGTTTTTCCTCCGCTTGTGACATCCTGATATATTCCACAGACAGTAAACTCCTGTTGTACTCCGTTTATTATGAGATTTATCGTGTCACCATTTGACTTGCCCAGTTCATCAGCCATAAGACACGAAACAGCAATTTCTGTTTGTGTTTTCGGACTTTTTCCGTCAAGGTACTTCAAGCCTCCGCCTGCATTTTCTCCACTGTCAATATGAATACCGACAATCTCCCCATCATTTCCGAGTGCCTGTAAACGCACTCTTCGCAAGGTTTCAAAACTTTCAATATTACCTTGTTCAGTTTCTGTCAGCAACAGTTTTTCGGCAGTTGCTTTTCGTTCTTCAAGATTTTCGCCCTGTTCCACTTCCAACAGCAAATCGCATATTGTGCTGCCCATATAGGTGACAAATTCTTTGTTTTCCATTGTCTGTACGGTTCTGAATGGCACTATAATTAAAAACGAAATAATCAAAAACAATATGAACACAATACCATAGCCCTTTCTGACTTCTTTCAGTGCCAGAATCAAATTTATCGGAAAATGCTTTGCTTTGCGTAAGCTGTCTTTGACTTTTTTTGTTTTTCCAAAGCCTTTCTCCGTAACAAGCAAATCCGTTACACTTGCCTTTTGCATACGGGCAAGAATTTTTCTTGAAAACA
>JBJFIB010000155.1:0-8066 GCA_051894195.1 Acutalibacteraceae bacterium | reverse complement strand
CTGTACGCAAATTGCGGTACAATCAATCTTAAAAACGGTACTGTTGAAAACAATACCGCAAATAACGGCGGTGGCGGCGGTCTGTTCATAGTAAATGGCGGTCTGATTAAAATTACCGGTGGTTTTGTAAGATATAATCACGCAACGGGAGATAATACCTACGGTACTATGAAATTAACAAGTTCTGATTTTGATGGTGAAAACAGGTACAACGGTGCCGGCGGCGGTATATGTGTCGGTAAAGGATATAATGTTGCATCAGAGTTTACAATGCCGGACAAAGATGACAACGGCAACACGATAACAATCGGCAGAGGTATTTATGGCAATACTGCGACATTTTCGGCAGACGATGTTTGTTCAGTAGGATACGGTACACAGCTTAATGTGCCTAATAAAGCTGAGATGGATCTTTCAGAATATAGCCGTTATGTTGTTGGCTGGTTTGAAGACTACGCAAACGGCGACCCACAGTACACAAACGGTACAAATGTTGCAAACGGTACATATTCAGTTGGCAGCCGTTACCGTAAAAATATGAACAATACTTATGACGCTAAATATATCATACAAAATGTAAACTCGAATTCGACGGGTAATGCTGTAAACGCTGCAAATGCCTATGTAAATATGACGCTCGGATATACTGTTTACATTGATGTCAAAAAAGTTGTAAAAGACCCTCAGGGCAACCTTTTGCGTGATAATGCAAGTCTGTATAATAAGTACAAAGACATTAACTATGAGTTTACCCTCAGCCGTACAGACGGAACGGCATTGTCAGCCGCTGAGATAAAGTATGTAACTATAAATTCTGACGGTACATTGGGTACAACTGAAATAGACGCAACAGGCGGCAAATTCAAACTGAAAGACGGCGAGAGTGTTCGTTTCCCGTATCTTTCGGAAGATGTAGGTTATCAGGTAGTAGAGTCGGACAATATTGCTGATGTTTACAAGACCGAAACAGCCTGTGTTTATAAAGATCAGGTTTATGATAATGTGGATAACTACAATGGTACATACACAGCGGCAACGGATTTGGGTGACGAGTTCTATGCGAATATTTCTGTCGGAACTTTCAATGTAGCACCGACAGACACTCAGACAACTACACTTGCCGATAAACTCAGCGTTACACTCGGCAGTACGAATACTGCGTTCAAAAAACAGGTATGGCATTTCTATCATCAGTCTGACGGTTCATACAAAATCAAAAACGAATCCAACGGAAAGTATCTTGCCGTTGTAAACTATAACGGTTCTGATTCGGCAAGTACGGCTTTTGAGGACGAGTCATATACTGATAATCAGAAATGGTTTATCTATAATAAAGACGGAAAGTACTTCTTTGTTTCAAAAGTATATAATAATCTTGCACTCGACTGTAATAATGCAGATATAACAACTCTTGGTAACACGGTTGGACTTTACTCGTTCCACGGTAACTATAATCAGCTGTTCACCATTGATAAATCCTGCGGCGGTGATGATTTGGCAACGGATCTTGAAGACGATTTCTGGGCTCGTATTTCAAACAGTTATAGCGGAACAAAATATATTACATTGAATAATAGCAACGCAGCCGTTGTTGCTGATTTGAACACGAATGACCAAAAACAGCTCTGGCATTTTGTAAAGCAGTCCGACGGTTCATACCTCATTTCAAACGGCAGTAACCGTTATTGCCTTGACAATGCAAACAAAACCGATAATCTGAGCACATACGATCAGTTTATAGCGTCAACCGAGAACGGTACAAATGCACAAAAGTGGTTTATCTACAAACAAAGCGACGGTACTTATATGTTCCGTGCGGCTAACACCATTGATAAAATTATGGATCAGGATACAAATAGTTCACAAATCGGCGAATGGAACAATGACAGCGGTCTGAGCAATAATCCAACTCAGCGTAGATTTGCAATTACAACGGTTTCGCTATCAGAAGTTACAGAACCGAGTGACAAGTCTGCTGTAATCAACAAACTGTCCGGTCAGACGGTTGAAATGACATTTACTAACTATATCGCAACGGGTAAATTGCCTGCAACAGGCAGTTTTGGAATAATGTTAGTCCAGATTATAGGTTTTGCGGTTGTTGTTCTGTTTGTTGCACTTATCGCAGTCAGAACATTCAGAAAAAAAGGCAGATACAATAAAGTATAAGCCATATTGAATAAGAAAGGGGAAACACTGCTTGAAAGATGAATTAGATTCAGCCAAAACTGTTGTCGCTGACGATAAGCCGTCAGAAAAAAAGCGTTTCAGACTGACAGGACGGAGGATTTTCTACATAATATTTGTGTGCCTGACATTACTTATATCTGCGGCAGTGTTTTTTATTCCGGTTATTCATATTGACTCTGTTGCTATGGAGCCGACAATCACTAAGGGAGATACAGTAATATCATTCAGCACAGGCAATTATCAGAGCGGCGATATTCTTGCGATAAAATACGGCGGCAAACTTCTTGTAAAACGCTGTATAGCCGTTTCAGGACAGACGGTTGATATTGACAAAAAGGGTAATGTCACCATTGACGGCAAGGCACTTGACGAACCCTACTTAAAGCATAAATCCCTTGGCAACTGTACCGTTGACCTGCCGTATAAAGTCCCTGACGGAAGTTATTTTTGTATGGGCGACAACAGGGTTTTGTCGGTTGACTCACGCAGTGAGGCTGTCGGTGCAGTTAAAAATGAAAATGTTATCGGCAAGGTAGTCTTTTGCATTTGGCCATTGACATCATTTGGTATTAAAAAATAAAACTATTTAAAAATTAAAACTATTGAATGTGCAAAATATTTAATGCATTTAATAGTATAAAATGACGAAATTTGTCGAGATAACAAAAAAATTTGTACAAGTTGTTGATTTTCACTGTAAAAGGTGTTAATCTTATATCAGTAATTAAGCTACAAATTGCGGAAATATTTTATTCAATTCAGGCAAAACTTTGTTGGATATGCGGATATTCCGATTTGGGAAAGGAGGATAATTTTTTCTTTGTACGCCGGCAGTCACTGACTGCATAAAAAACAAAAACAAAATTTCATTTAATGAGAGGGGTTTTAAAAAATGAAACATTTGAAAAAGTTTGCAGGCGTTGTGCTTGCAATAATGATTGCGTTCGCAATGTCTATTCCGGCATTTGCGGCACAGGAAGGCACGCTTACAGGCGGTTCAATCACTGTTAGTAATGCTAAGGCAAATCAAACTTACAATATCTATCAGATTATGTGTCTTGAAAGTTACAACAAAGATGCAGGTACATATACTTACAAGGCTAATTCAGCTTGGGAAACATGGCTGAGAACTCAGACATCGTATGTTTCTTTTGACGCTCAGGGATATATTACATGGGTAACCGATGCTGATCCAGAAGCTTTCGCAAAAGCAGCTCTTACAGAAGCAAAAAGAACTGGTTCAGGTATTACAGCTGATGGTACAAATACTCCATCATCAGATGGTGAAATAACATTTAGTGGTCTTAAACTTGGTTACTACCTTGTTGATACAACTGTTGGTACTCTCTGTTCACTTAATACTACTAACCCGACAATGTCAGTAACAGATAAGAACAAACTTCCTACAAACACAAAGACTGTATCTGACAGTGAAGATGGTACTTACAGTCAAGAAAACGATGTTAATATCGGCGATACAGTATATTTCAAAAGCACAATTGATGCTAAAAAAGGTGCTCAGAACTATGTTCTCCACGATAAAATGGATGCAGGATTAACTTTTGGTGGTACTGTAACAGTTACAAAGGGTGGAACAGCTGTTGATGTAGGAAATTACTCACTTGTTACATCAGGTCTTACTGACGGCTGTAAATTTGAAGTTAGATTTACACAGGCTTTCTGTGACACACTTGTTGACACAGATACACTTGTTGTAAGCTACTCAGCAGTTCTGAACGAAAATGCAGTTATCGGCACAGAAGGCAACAAAAATACATCATACCTTACATACGGTGACAATGCTACATCAACAGGTGACAGCACAACAACAACAAAGACTTGGAGTGTTAATGTATTTAAATATGCAGTTAAAGATAGTGCAGATATAGCCCTTTCAGGTGCAAAATTCCAACTCACAACTGACGGCACAAATGCTATTGCACTTATAGATAAGGGTAGCAATACATATCGTAAAGCAAAATCAGGTGAAACAGGTACTATTACTGAAATAACAACTGATACAACAGGTAAATTTAAAATTGAAGGTCTTGACTCAGGTGCTTACAAACTTGTAGAAACAGTTGCTCCTGCTGGTTACAACAAACTTTCAGGTCCTGTAGATTTCAGTATTAGTGGTACTGATGGTTCAGTAACCTATGGTGGAAATACAGTTGATGAGGTTAAAGTTCTCAACCAGGCAGGTTCACAGCTCCCAACAACCGGTGGTATCGGTACAACAATCTTCTATGTAGTCGGCGGTTCAGTTATCGCTGTTGCTCTTGTTCTTCTTGTAGTAAGAAAAAGACGCCAGAGCAAAGTTGCTGACTGATAAATAAGCTCAATTAAATTTAAGGCTAATATTGTAAATTTATAGTTGCCGAGGGGGGTGATTGCCTTCCTCGGCAATATCGTTAAGGAGAACCCCGTATGAAAAGGAAAGGTTTTAAAGACAGGTTAATAACGGTGCTTTTGATTTTAGGTTTGCTTGCGGGGCTGTCCATAATGCTTTATCCCACAATCAGCGAATATTACAACTCTTTTCACCAGTCAAAAGCAATAGCCGACTATTCCGACAGCGTTGCACAGATGACAATAGACCAGTACGAAAAAATTCTTGACTCGGCAAAAAAATATAACGAGAACATCAAAAGATGGTCTGCACCGTACATTATGACCGAGAAGGAAATGGAAAACTACAACAAACAGCTTAATATATCCCACGACGGTATTATGGGCTATGTTGAAATTCCGTCAATAGACTGTTCACTGCCGCTGTATCACGGCACAGAGGAGGCGGTTCTGCAAATCGGACTGGGACACCTTGAATGGTCGAGTCTTCCCGTTGGCGGAAAAAGCACCCATTGTGTAATTTCAGGACACAGAGGTTTGCCGAGTGCAACACTGTTTACAAACCTTGATAAAGTAAAAATGGGCGACATTTTTATGATTCGTGTGCTTGACGAGGTCTTTACATACGAGGTTGACCAGATTTTAACCGTTGACCCAAATGAAACAAATTCCTTGCGTATTACTGAGGGCGAGGACTACTGCACACTCGTAACCTGTACGCCCTACGGCATAAACACCGAGCGTATTTTTGTGCGTGGACACAGAATACCAAACCAAAAAAGTGCCGATACCGTTATTGTAACACCTGACGGCGTTCGGTTTGAACCGTTTATTGTGTCTGTATGTGTTGCGGCTCCGCTTTTGTTCGTGCTTTTGATTATATTCCTGCTTTCTTCACCGCCAAAAGAAAAGTCAAAAGCAAAGAAAAAATCAAAACCAAACAAAAATACGCCAAAGCATTTGAAAGAATAAAATCAATATCAAGACACCCGATTGTTTTTGCAGTCGGGTGTCTGTGTGTTTCGGGAATAAAGACAAAAAATAATTGGATATGCGACAATTTGTATTGTAAAATTTGCTTTATCGTGGTATAGTAATAAATATTAAAATACATAAAGGGGACAGGCGGAATGATAAAAAAGAAAAAACGCAGTAAGCTGTTTGTGCGTTTTGTCGGAATGATGTTGCTTGCGGCACTTCTGACATTTACACTTACAGCGTATGCAACCGGTTCACAGAGCGACTCACAGGAAAGTTCGCAGACGGAGGACATAATAAAATCCGTTGACGACTTACCCGGCAAAACTATCGGCGTACAGCTTGGAACAACAGGCGACACATACGCTACCGACTATGAGGGCGACGAGGCAGGCACAAAGATTGAACGCTATAACAAAGCGGCAGACGCAGTACAGGCACTCAAACAGCAAAAGATTGACTGTGTTATTATTGACGACCAGCCGGCAAATGAGTTTCTTAAAAAGAACAGCGACATCAAAAAACTTGACGAGGATTTTTCAAATGAAGATTATGCCTTTTGCGTTAAAAAGGGCAGAACGGAACTTCTTGACAAGATAAACGCTTCACTTGACAAGCTCAAAAAAGACGGCACTCTTGCCAACATTATCACAAACTATATCGGCACAGACGAACAAAAGGGTACAATGCCCTACGAGAAAAAGAATGTTGACCGCAGTAACGGAAAAATAGTTGTTGCCACAAATGCCGAATTCAAACCGTATGAATACTATGAAAACGGTGTCGTTACAGGTATTGATATTGACATTATGCAGGCAATATGCGACGATTTGGGAATGGAAATGCAGATTGAGGATATGCAGTTTGACTCAATCATTGTAGCGGTACAGTCGGGTAAAGCTGATGTAGGTGCGGCAGGAATGACCGTTACTGAGGACAGAAAGAAAAATGTTGATTTTTCTGACAGCTACACCAACGCAAAACAGGTTATCCTTGTACGCAATACCGATAATAACGGCGGCGGAATGGGCTTTATCGACAAATTAAAGCAGAGTTTTGTCGATGATTCAAGATGGCAGTATATCCTTACAGGTCTTAAAAACACACTTATAATCACACTCTTTGCAATACTTATAGGCTTGGTTCTCGGTTCGCTTATCGCAATCGTAAGAACGGTACACGACCAGAACGGTAAACTGAAAATACTGAATTTTATATGCAAAATTTACCTTACGATTATTCGTGGTACGCCGGCGATGATTCAGCTCCTTATTATCTACTATGTAATCTTTGCGTCGGTTACAATCGACAAGACGATTGTTGCGGTTGTTGCATTCGGACTTAACTCAGCGGCTTATGTGGCTGAGGTTGTGCGTTCGGGTATCAACTCGGTTGACCACGGACAGTTTGAGGCAGGCAGAAGTCTTGGTCTTAACTACAAACAGACAATGTGGTCGATTATTCTTCCGCAGGCATTCAGAAATATGCTTCCGGCACTCTGCAACGAGTTCATCAGCCTCCTCAAAGAAACAGCTATCAGCGGTTATATCGGACTTAACGACCTCACAAAAGGCGGCGACATCATCAGAAGTCAGACCTTTGAGGCATTCATACCGCTTATTGCAGTTGCACTCATCTACCTTGCAATCGTAATGCTGCTTACTTTCGCAGTAAATAAACTTGAAAGGAAACTGAAAAACAATGAAATCAGATAAACAAATCGGAGAAGTCCTTATTGAAGTTGATAATCTGCATAAGTCTTTTGGTGACCATCAGGTTTTAAAGGGTATTTCAACAACAATCTCAAAAGGTGAGGTTGTTGCGATTATAGGACCGTCAGGCTGCGGAAAATCAACATTTCTGCGTTCACTCAATCTTCTTGAAACGCCGACAGACGGCATAATCAGATTTGAGGGAACAAACATCACCGATAAATCCGTTGACATCAATAAAATGCGTGAAAAAATCGGAATGGTGTTCCAGCAGTTCAATCTTTTCCCGAATATGACAATAAAGCAGAATATTATGCTTGCACCCGTAAAACTCGGCAAGATGACAAAGGAAGAGGCGGCAAAAAAAGCCGATGAACTTTTAGGCAGAATCGGTCTTTCAGACAAAGCTGACGCTTATTCAAGACAGCTTTCGGGTGGACAGCAGCAGCGTGTTGCCATTATCAGAGCGTTGGCGATGAATCCTGATGTAATGCTTTTTGACGAGCCGACATCAGCACTTGACCCTGAAATGGTAGGCGAGGTTCTCAGCCTTATGAAACAGCTTGCAAACGAGGGAATGACAATGGTTGTCGTAACTCACGAAATGGGTTTTGCAAAGGAAGTTGCGAACCGTGTGCTGTTTTTCAATGACGGCATAATTCAGGAAGAAAACACGCCTGAAAACATCTTCAATAACCCACAGAACCAAAGACTTAAAGATTTTCTTTCAAAGGTGCTTTAATTAAAGCATTACGCAAAATGAAACCGTACTTACAGTCAATGACGACTGTAAATACGGTTTTGCTTTTATTCAGAGTGGAGAGTGGAGTGTGGAGT
>JBJFIB010000154.1:0-1736 GCA_051894195.1 Acutalibacteraceae bacterium | reverse complement strand
AAATCCATGACATGCAAGCAGAGCATTGTGGTGTCAAATCAATTCGTCAACAACACCGTGATCCTGATGAATTGTCAAAATATATTCGCGGGAAAATCGTTAACTCGGATATGTACTACATTCTCATTGACGAAGTGCAGTATGCAATTACAAAGGACGAATTGAAAAATCCGGAGAATATCAGGCTTTATAATGTGCTTAACGGTCTTATGCGGCTACGCAATGTTGATATTTATGTGACCGGAAGCAATTCGAAGATGCTCACAAAAGATGTATTGACAGCGTTCCGCGGCAGAGGTGATGAAGTGAAAATCTATCCTGTCTCTTTCAGTGAGTATTATTCCTTTGTGGGCGGAGATAAATCCGATGCGTATGAGGAATACGCTCTGTATGGTGGTATGCCGCTTGTATTCACAAAAAAGAATGACGCAGATAAAATGAAATATTTGCAAACTCTATTCACCGAGGTCTATTTTAAAGACATTATGGAGCGATACGACATTGAATTGCCGGACGTACTCAGTAAACTAACGGATGATCTGTGTTCTTCTGTTGGTTCACTTACCAATGCAAGCAAAATTGCAAATACCTTGCAGACAGTAAAAAACACGAAGGTTTCAAGCACAACCATTTCAAACTATCTGAATTATCTGATGGAATCATTCCTGTTCAGCAATGCAAAACGATATGATGTAAAAGGCAAGAAGTATTTCGAGTATCCGTCAAAGTATTACTGTGCGGATATCGGACTTCGCAATGCAAGGCTTAATTTCAGGCAGCAGGAAGAAACGCACATCATGGAAAACATTATATATAATGAGCTTTTGTGCCGTGAGTATTCCGTAGATGTCGGTGTGGTGGAGATTGTGGAAACCAGTGCCGGGAAAAGAACCAAAAAACAGTGCGAAATAGACTTTGTAGTAAATAAAGGCTCCAAAAAATACTATATCCAATCAGCACTGAATGTTTCGGAGCCGTCAAAGCTTGAAACGGAACTCAGACCCTTAAAGAATACCAGGGATTTCTTCAAGAAGATCATTATCAGCAAAACCTCCATGAAGCCCTGGACCGATGAGGACGGAATTCTACATCTCGGACTGTATGAGTTCCTGCTGAATAAAAATTCCCTGGAGCTGTAGGGGAGCAAAATACAATGATAAGGCATTTTCTGCGAGTGTAATATATTTTGTGTAAACTTTTTGGATTGATGAAAAAATTATTGGTTTTTAGATGTAAGTTTGTATTACTTCAGGGCTGAATGGCAGATTTTGCTGTTCAGCCCTTGTCCTATTTTTAGCATAAAATCTGGTGACATGTCAAGGGCGTCCGCTTGAAAACGCGCATTAATTCATTCTTTTCATAGCTCCTGAACTATGCCTATGCTATGTCTTCCGGCTGGATTCGATCGCCGAAATAGATGCACAGCTGATTCAGGGTCTGACCCCAGTCCCAGGACTTTCCTGTCCACTTCTTTGTCGCATCCATCATTACCAGACACAGCATTTTGAACAGCGCATTCAGGGCAGCGGCAGCCAACTCCTCTGTATCCGCTTTGTATACTTTTTTCAAATCTGCCATAAAAATTCAAATACGTACATAACCAGTGGCCGGACCTGCGCCAACTTTTGCGATATATCCGTTTTTAACCAAATCAGTTAATGTTCTTTCAACAGTCACTTTACTGATATCCGGGCATCGTTCCATGATTTCTTTTTTCGTGATTTTACCAACCTTCT